>NZ_JBSFKI010000038.1:0-94296 GCF_053598475.1 Kitasatospora sp. NPDC001119 | reverse complement strand
CAACAACCGGATGGCGGGACTCGAACCCGTCACTCATGAAGATCACCAACAGCATCCGGAACTCCGGTCAGAGCCAATTTCGAAGATCCTCATCAGGGCGTCGTCCTCTCGGCGGCAGCGGCTCGCGCACCAGCCAGCGCAGGTATCCAGAGAGGTTCTGCAGGCTCGGCCGGGTCCAGTCGAACCCCAGGGCCATGGCGTAGGAAAGGTAGAGCGCGATGCGGCTTGCGCAGTTCCTCTCGGTGTTCACCGAGGCATCCGCCGCGCGCAGGCCATCGAGGTAGTCCACCGACGGCAGATGGAGCTGGAAGTCCTCGTCGATCACGACCCGCCGTGACGACCCGTCCGCTGTCACCGCCCTCTCTACTCGGAAGCAGCGGTGGAGTGGTGGCGATATAACTGACGTCACTAAAATCCCTGCTGCTACTCGTTAGGCATGTGAGTATCAGGCTGCTTGCCTCACATGCCAGACGGCTGGGTACAGCCAGAGATCACGTTGGCGAAGGCACAGCGCTTGCCGGTGGTCCAGGTGTCGGCGCCGACTGGCGGGGAGGCACCTCGTAGGAACGTCACCGGTGTCGGCCACGTCGCTTCCTTGGACTCCGCCCGGCGGGTCCAGTGGTTCACAGGCCCAGGCCGCTCCGCCTCGGGCGCCGGGTCGGTTGCGGGTTCTGCCCGGTAGCGGCGAGACGGGCCGCTGAGCGCCTGAGGGTGATGCGGTCGGCGGCCTGAGGGTCGGGGGTGGAGGCGAGCCGGTGGTAGAGGCCTTGGGCGGCGAGGTCGGCTCCGAGCGCCGAGACCACGGTGGCGAGGGCCCGCTCGGCGGCTACGCTTGCCTGGCCGGCGGACCGGTACTCCTCGGCGAGCTCGGCACGTCGGTCGGCGGGCAGCGGCCGGGCCGGCAGCCGGTTGTGCCCGGGGCCGGAGGCTCGCATCATCAGCCGTCGGGTGTCGGCGAGGCGCTCGGCGAGGACCGCGTGGTCCTCGGCGAGGTGCTGAAGGCGGGCGGAGACCTGGCGCAGGGCGTCGCTCCACACCGGCAGGGCTGCGGCGATGTCGGAGGCCTGCCGGGTCGGGCCGCCGGGGCCGTGGGACAGGCGCCAGGCGGGGTCGGCGTGGAGGAGCCGGCCCACCCGGTCGACCAGGGCGTGGGACTCGGCGGCGACGGCCGAGGGAGTGTTGTCGGGGGCGGAGCGTAGGGGGGCCCAGCAGGCGGCGACGCGCTGCCAGGCGTGCTCGGCTGTTTCCCAGTCGGTGTCGGCGGCGTGGACGGACGCGAGGTGGGCGGAGACGGTGGCCGGGGCGTGGTCGGCGGCGTGGGTGAACAGGGCCCGGGTCAGCTGGTAGACGGTGGAGATGTTGTGGGCTGCGGTGCCCATGGCGGAGGCTGTGTGCGCGTAGGAGTCGTCGCCCGCCTGTACGGCGCGCCAGCTGATGTCCGCGAGCCGATCGGCGGAGGCTGCGGCGCCGCTGCCGAGCTGCGCGGGGGTTTCCGTGGTGCGGGGCGGGTCCGGCTGCAGCAGCGCGCGGGGCCGTACGGTGTCGAGCACCGCGCCGCCGAGCCGGACGGCCGGGTCGGCGGCGAGCGCCCGGATCTCCTGCTGCACCACTGCCAGCTGGTCGACGACCCGGCCGAGGCCACGGATGCGTTCGGTGAAGGACGCGCTGGACGTGGCCTCGCCGAGGCGGCCCACCAGGTCCGCGACCGTTCCGGCGAGAGTGAGGACACGGACCAGGACGGCGGTGCGCAGATGTGTGCTCTCCAGGGCGAGTCCGTGCCGGGTGAGGGGTCGGCCGTCGGGATCGGTGTGGGTGGCGAGCAGGTCCAGGCCGGTGCGCAGGGCCTGGATGGCATGGGGGACGTACCGAGGTGCTTGGAACGCCTGGAGGGCCGTGAGGGCCGGCGGCTTGCCGTAGGCGGCTCTGAGCTGTCGGGCGGCTTCGGCCAGGGCTACGTGCAGCCGGGCCCGGCAGGCACTGTCCGGTGCCGGGCCGGGGCCGGTGGGCACCCGGTCGGGGAGGGTGTCCACCGGTTCCCAGGCATACCGGGTCTCCACCGCGAGGAAGAGGTCCAGCAGATCCGCGACCTGATGGCCGACGGTCCGTCGGTAGAGCTCCGAGCTCCGCTCGATCGGCAGGTAGTCGGCGTCGTTGAGGTAGCTGCCGGCGAGGACAAGGAACTCGCCGAACTCCGCGCTCACCGGGCGGTCTCCGCCGGGCGGAGCGTGGTGCGCACGGCGGCGGCGGTGTGCCCGAGGAGGCGAATGGCAACCAGGACGGTGTAGACCTCGTCCGGCGTCGCCGCGGTGGCGGCCGCTGCCGAAAGCCGACGCTCCGCCTGCTCCAGGAATTCGGCGAGCTGCGGACCGTCGGCGAAGGTGAGGTCGGTTTCGGGGTCGTCGCCGTCGTCGGGCTCGGGTAGGAAACCGCGGAGCTCGATCGCGTGGGTGTAGGCACCGCGGGCGGCCAGGGTGTCGCCGCCGATGCCTACTCCGGCGGCCAGGGCCCAGAACACGGTCTGGTTGGCGAGGGACCAAGCCGCCGAGAGCGGGCCCTGGATGCCGGGCTCGGCGAGGCGGGCGGCGAGGCGGTCGAACCAGGCGGTCATCATGGCGGACTCCTTCGTCAGGTGTTGTCGTGGCGGTGAGGGTGGCGGATCCGGCCGTCCCCCCGGGGGGGGTGGTGCGGTTTCCTGTGGATAACCCGGGGGTTGTGGGTGGATCCGGTCACCCGGACGGGGGATCAGGTGACGATCCGGCGGACGGCGACGACCTGGTCGGGGCCGCTGCCGGCTGCTCTCCAGGCCTGGTAGCTGCCCGTCCGGATCCGGAGGCCGGTGCGGGGGGCCTCCAGGAGGAGGCCGTCGCCGATGTAGAGGGCGACATGGCCGGGGCGGCCCGGGCCGCCGTCCGTTCCGGTGGTGAAGACGAGGTCGCCGGGCCGGATGCTGTCCGGGTCGACCGGTTGCCCCTCCCCGACCTGGGTGAACGTCGAGCGGCTCAGCCGGATCCCGGCGTGGACGTAGGCCTGCTGGATGAGGCTGGAGCAGTCGCACCGGTGGGAGGGGGCGGTGCCCAGCGGGTCGGTGCAGTCCCCGCCGAAGGTGTACCAGCCGCCGCGCTGGGCCAGGGCCCAGCGGATCGCGGCGGCGGCCTGCGGGTGGGTGCCGGCCGGGACGTCCCACCCCGGTGGAAGGGCGCCGTCGGCGGGGCCCTGCGGCCCGGCGGACAGGGGAGCGGTGAAGTCCGGGACCGCGGCGACGACGGCGGCGACGTACTGCCGGGTCTCTTGGTAGGGCGGGATGCCGTGGGCGGCTTCGACAGCGTGCCAGCCCGCGTTGTAGCCCGCGAGCGCGAGCTGCCACGGGTCGGCGTCGATGCCGGAGTCGCGGGCCTGGCGGATCAGCGAGCACACCATCCGACCCTGGGCGTCGATCGCGTCGGCCGGATCGAACGGGCTGGTCACACCGTTGCCGTCGGCGTCCCGGCCCCAGGTATGCCAGGTGTCCGGGACGAACTGGGCCATGCCCTGGGCGCCCGCCGGGCTCTGGGCGTTGGGGTCGAAGCCGCTCTCCTGGTGGAGCTGGGCGGCGAGCCGGGGGGAGGTCAAGCCCTGGTCGCAGGCCCCGGCCGCGCGCTCGATCATCGGGACGTACCGGGCCGGGACGCTGCCCGGCCGAAGGGCGCTGCCGTACGGTCCGCGCCCGGGAGCGCTCGCGGCGGCCGGTGTGTCGGTGGCGGCCATCAGCAGCACCAGTGCGAGCACCCCGGCGGGCGCGGTGGCCGCGCCCGCCGCCAGCAGGATCGCCCGTTTGGGCATGGTCCAGGTCCCTCGATCGTGTGGTGCTCGACGGCATGTCAGATGCTGACCGCCCCGGGCGGGCCGGCGCTGACGACGTGCGCGTACCCGGAGGTGGGGAAGGGGGCCAGCGGCGGCCCGCCCCTGCAGGGTCGTACTGCACCGACACACTCTCGATCACTATCAGCTCCCAGTCGATCGCCGAGTGTAAGCAGAATGGCCGTCACTGTGCTAGACAGTGCGGCTACAGCCAGTGATGGCCACGGATGGCATCGCTGATCATCGGTCAGGTCAGGTGGGGGTGAGCGTCGTGGGCAGGTCCACGCCCGTGGCCGGGCTGCACTCCGGCACCCGGCTGGTCGTCCCGGTCCTGGGGGCGGCAGCCGGCAGCGGCCGGAGCACCGTGGCCCTGCTCGCCGCGGCCGGGCTGGCCCGGCTCGCCCCGACGGTGGTGCTCGACTGCGCGCCGACCGCGTCGTCGCCGTGGCGCCGCTGGCCGCTGGCCGGCGGCACCGGGCTCGCCTCCGTGCCCGCCGACCGGTCGCTCCACACCGGTCAGGTCCGCGCGGCCGCCTCGTCCTGCCTGGACGGCCGGGTCCAGGTGCTCACCGACCGCAGGCCCTGGTCACAGCCGCCGCTCGCGCTGCCCTCGGCGCCGTCGGCATGGCCGGCGCTGGCGGGGATGGGCGGCTGGCGGGTGAGCGTGGCGGACACGGCGCTGACCGTCGCGGACGACCTCGGTGACGCCGGGATCCGCTCGCGCACCGCCCGGTGGATGCTGCTGGAGCGGGCCGTGCCGGTGATCTGCGCGCCGACGTCGCGAGAGGGGCTGGAGGCGGCCGCCGTCGCGATCGCCGCCGCCGAGAGCGCGGGACTGCCGCTTCAGCGGTGCGTGCTGGTGCTGGTCGGCGTGGCCGGAGGGATGCCGCGGCAGTGCCGGGCGGTCGCCACCATGCTCGCTCCCCGGGTCGGCGCGGTGGTCCGGGTGCCGCACTGCCCCGCCTGGCGGGCGCACGCCCTGCGGACCGACCGGCTCAGCCGCCGGTTCGAGGCGGCCGGCTCCCGATTGACCGACACCCTGATCACCACGGCCGAGAGGTCCTGGGGCCCGCTGCGCGCCCCGGCCGGGACGGCCGCCACTCCGGAGGACCCCTCGCATGACGACCTCTACGTCCCTGCCGGCGGCCCGGCTGACCGCCCTGCCGCTCAATGACCCCACCGCCGCCCCGAGCGGGTCGTTCTACGACATCGGGAAGAACTTCACCCCGCAGGTCCCGACCGGGGAGGTCGGCAGCGCACTGACCACGATCGTGAACTGGACGATGGGGATCTGCCTCGCCCTGGTGGTCGGCGCGCTGTGCGCGTGCGCCGCGATGGACTCGTTCGGCAGCATCTCGGACAAGCCGGACGTCAGTGCGCGGGGCAAGGCCGGCATGCCGAAATGCTTCCGGGCGGCCGTGGTGATCGGGCTGGCCTGGCCGATCGTCTACCTCGGCGCGAGCCTGAAGGGCTGACGAGGTGGACTCCGTCGAGCTCCGTCGGCACCGGGCCCTGCGCAGGCTGGCCACCGGGGCGGCCTTGGCAGCGGCCGCCGCCGCGGGCGCGGTCGCCGTCCTGCTCTGGCAGACCGGGCCCGAACCGGGGGCCGGCGCTGCCGCCCCCGCCACCGCTTCGGCTGCTGCCGTGCCTCCGTCCGCAAGCCCGTCCACGGTGGTGGATGCGGTGCCGTTGCCCGCGCCCGCCCGGGTCGAGCAGGGCATCCCGGTCGGCTACCCGCACACCCTGGCCGGTGCCGTGTCCGCGGCCGCCCACTACACCGAGGCCCGCGACCTGCTGAGCCCCGACGCGGTGCCCGACCAGATGATGGTGATGGCCCGCAAGGGCGAGGACTTCTTCAAGCTGACCTCGCTGGCGATCGCGGACGCCCGGGACTGGCGACGCCTGCTCGGCCTCCCCGAGGCCGGGAACAGCACAGGCTCGGACTTCATCGCCTTCCAGGTCCGCGCCTACCAGGTCGAATCCGCGAGCGCCGATGCCGTCGACGTGTGGCTGCTGACCACCCAGACCCCCACCGTAGGCGGCATCCAACACGGTACCGGCGTCTTCGCCATCGCCGCCCCGATGGTGTGGAACGGCACGGACTGGCGCCTCACCGCGCAGGAGATGCGGCAGTTCCCGGTCGTGGCCCAACCGGGTACCGCTCAAGCTGACGCTGCTGGTTGGAGGCCCGTTGCCTACCAGCACTAGCGGCCTGCGGCGCGCGGTGCTGGTCTTGGTGCTCCTCCTGGCCGCACTGGCCGGGCCCGTTGCCGCGTTCGCCGCCGCGCCACCGCCGGTTCCCGTCCCCGGCGCCACCACCGGAATGCCCTGCCCTGCGCACACCCGGCCCGTCGGACAGCCCGAAAAGCTGACCGCCACCGACCTGCAACCGAAGCCTCCAGCCGAGCAGATGGACGCCCGCGGCGGCTGTGTACCACTCGACGAGGACGGCTGCCGAGCCCTCGGACTGAAGGACAGGCCGCTCGCCACCTGCGTGTACGCGACCTTCAAGCACACGTACTGCGACGCCGACATCCTGCCCCTGCCCGGGATGGAGGTGTACTGCGAAAACGCCGACAAGGAGATGGCCGCCTGGTGCAAGAAGAACCCCGCGAGCCACTGCGTTGCTGGAGCTAAGCAGGACCTCGCCGCCGCCCTGAAGAACCCCGGCGCCGCGATCGCCGACGAAGGCACCAGCCGGCTCGCCCACACCTTCTCCAGCGCGGCGAAGTGGGTGCTCGGGGAGATGGCCAAGGCGGTCCTGGAGGGGTCCGTCGTGGACCTGGACGCTGACGGGATCTCGGACACCCTCGCCCTGATGCTCCAGCTGTCCGCCATCATCGCGACGATCCTGCTGTGCGTGGAGGTCACCCGCACCTGCGTCTCGCACGAGGGCAAGGGGATCGCCACCGCCGTCACGGGCCTGGTCGAGTGGGGCCTGAGCTGTGCGGCCATGTACACCGTCACCCAGACCCTGATCTGGGCCGCCGACGACGTCTCCACCTGGATGATCCGCTCCTCCGGCCAGACCACCGACCAGTTCGTCGCCCGGATCAGCGGCCTGTTCGCCGGGATGGACGCCGTCTCCGAGATCGGTTGGCTGCTGGTGCTGGGCGTCGTCGGATGCCTGGTCGCCGGGCTGATGTGGATCGAGTTCATCTTCCGGCACGACGCCCTCGACCTCCTCGTCGTGGCGTTCCCCGTGTCGGCCGCCGGGGCGATCAGCGAGTTCACCCGGCAGTGGGCGCCGACCGCCCGCAAGGCCGTGTACTCGATCGTCATGATCAAGCCGGTCGTCGTGATCACCTTGCTGATCGGGGAGGGCATGGTCGGCGCGGCCACCACCGTCACGGGCGTCGTCGGGGGCCTGCTGGTCGTCGGCGTCGGTGCCGTCGCCTGGCCGGTGACCGCCCGCTTCATGCCGTTCGCCGGTGGGGGTTCCAGTGGCTGGTCGGTCGCCGGCGGCATCATCGGCGCGGTCGGCGGCACCGCGGCCTCGGCGATCTGGGGCCGCGGCGGCGGGGTTCCGTCCGGGAGCGGCGCGGCGCCGCCGGGGCCGGCACTGGCCAGGGCGCTGGAGTCGGACGACGCGGACCGGCGCAAGGCGGACGGCGGCCCGCGCTCCTCGGCCAGTCGCGCGGTGATGGCCGGGCTGATGGCCGCTCAGGGCGCGAAGGCGGGCACCGAGCTGGCCTCCGGCGGCTTGGACGCGATGGCCGCGCACGCCGGGCTCAGCTCCGGGCGCGACATGGGCGGATCCGTCAACCTGCCGCCCAGCCGTTCCGGTGAGGCCGCTCCCCCGGCCGGGTCGCCGGGCACCGCGGGGGCCCCGGCCGCTGCGTCTCCCGGTCGGGCCCCCGCCCGGTCGTCGACCGCGCGCCCCGGCACGGTAACGGCGCCGCCCGTTCCGGCTCCCGGTACGCCGCGTCCTGCCCCGGCCCGCCCGCCGCAGGTCCCCGCGCCGCCTGCTCCCCCGCAGCCCGGCCCGACGGACGTCCCGACGGCTTCCACCCGCCCGACCCCGGCACCGGTCCAGCCCCTGCCGGCCGACCCGCCACCAGGAGGTGAGGGAACGTGACGTCCCCCGAGGAGCCGGCGACGTACGGCGGCTGGCAGCGCGAGCGCGGCCCGTACCTGGGCGAGCTGAGCCTGGGCGGCCTGGTGACGGTCGCCGGTGCGGGCCTGGTCGCGATGCTGCCGGTCTACACCCACGCGTGGGCGGGCGAGATCGTCGCCGTACCGGTCGCGCTGCTGCTGCTCGCGGCGGTGTACCTGCGGGTGTACGGCCTGACCGCGGCGGAGTGGGCGGTCCTCGCGGTCCGGTTCGAGGTTGCTGTCGTCAGGAGGCAGACGATGTTCTTCAGTGGTGCGTTCGCGCCCCGGCGGTCGGACGGTTCGCGGCGTACGGACCTGCCGGGTGTGCTGGCCCGCCTGGAGTTCCTGACGGTGCCCACCGGGGCCGGCCGTGAGATCGGGGTCGTCCACGACCCGCTGCAGGGCCACTACTCGGCGATCATGGAGGTGCGCTACCCAGGGATCGCGCTCGCCGACACCGCCCGGGTGAACGCCCGGGTCTCCGGCTGGGGCGGCTTCCTCCGGGGGCACTGCGTCGAGGGCGGGCCGATCGTGCGGATCTCGGTCACCGACCGGTCCGCTCCCGAGGACGGCACCGCGCTGATGGCCTGGACGACCGGCCACCTCGACCGGGGCGCGCCCGCGGCGGCCCACGACCTGGTCACCGCTCTCGCCGCCGAGGCGGCGCCCGCGGCGTCCACCCGCCGCACCTACCTGACCGTCACCCTGGCCGCGTCCCGGGTCCGCCAGGACATCAGGAGCTCCGGCGGCGGCACCCTGGGGGCGACCGCCGTCCTGGTGCGCGAGCTGCTCGCGATGCAGGGCGCGATCGCCGCCGCCGACCTCCAGGTCGTCGCCACGCTGACCGTCGGCCAGATCGCCGAGGTGATCCGCACCGCCTACGACCCGGGCGAGGCGCCCGTGCTCGCCGCCCACGCGGCGGCCGCGTGCGCACCCGGGTGGGCCGGCACACCGCCGGGCGTGGACGAGTCGGCCGCCGGCCCCGCCGCGGCCGAGCAGCACTGGGGCCGCTACCGGCACGACAGCGGCGTCTCGGCGAGCTTCGAGGTCTACGGCTGGCCCGAGGGCCGGGTGTACGCGAGCGTGCTGACCCCGCTGATGAGCGCCTCCGGCAACGCCCGGCGGAGTGTCTCCCTCACCTACGAGTGCCTCGGTGCCCGTACTGCCCGGGCCACGCTGAGCCGCGAACGCACCAAGGCCGACGTCAAGCGCCGGGTGCGCGCACGGGGCGGGCGGATCGAGTCCCTGGACGAGCGCAAGGCGCTGGTCGACACCCAGGACCAGGACCACGCCCGCACGGCGGGCCACGGCATCGCGCGCTTCACCGGTGTGGTCACCGTGACGGTCGACGAGCCCGGCGAGCTGGCGCTGGCGACCGCCCGGCTGAAGCGCGACGCGTACACCTCCGGCCTTCGCCTGCGAGAGCTCTACGCCGCGCAGGACTCGGGTTTCGCGGCGACGCTGCCGCTCGGCCTGGGTCTGCCGGTGAAGCGGCGGGCGGTGATCTGATGGGCTGCCTGCGCGACTGGAGGCGCCGCGGGGACACCGACCTGCCCTCGATCGGCCTGCCGGACGTCCTGACGACCGGACCGGCGCCGGTTCCGGCCCAGCGCGGGCGGCGGGCACACCAGCGGCCGGCCGCCGCGGCGCCGACGCCGGTCCTGGGGTGGCCAGGCCCCCACGCCGGGCGGGCCGTACGGGTCGCGGCCCCCGAGGTCTACCGCTGCGACACCTACAACCTCGCCGGCCTCTACCCCTTCGGGGGCGGCTCGGCCCTGCCCGCGGTCGGCGCCTACATCGGCCACGACGTCCTGACCGGCCGGCAGTTCTCCATGCACCCGGGAGCGTGGGTCCAGCACAGGATCGTCTCCAATCCGGCGGTGCTGGTCACCGGCACCATGGGAGCCGGGAAGAGCGCGCTCATCAAGGCGCTGTCCACGAGGTTGGCGGCGTTCGGGGTGAAGGTGCTGATCGCCGGTGACGTGAAGGGCGAGTACGGGCGGGTGTGCCGCTGGCTCGGGTGCGAACCGCTGGAGCTCGGCCCCGGCCTGCCCGGGCGCGTCAATCCCCTGGACGCCGGCTCGCTCGGCGACGGGCTGGAACGCGTCACCGACCCGGTGGAGTGGCGCGAGCGCCTGACGGAGATCCACCGGCGCCGCCTGAGCCTGCTGTGCACGCTGCTGGAACTGCAGATGCGCAGGCCGCTGACGCCGGAGGAGACGGAGGCGATCTCCGCCGCGATCAAGGAGGTCACCGGCCAGCTGAGCGGCAACACCGTGCTGGCCACCCCGACGCTGCGGGCCGTGCACGCCGCCCTGCGCGACCCGAGCGCCGGGATGGCGCGCGAACTGCGGATCCGGGGCGAGGACATCCAGGCCACCCGGGAGGCGACCAGGGCGTCCCGGGCGGCGCTGGCCACCATGCTCGACGGGCACGTCGGCGACCTGTTCAGCACGGCGGAGACCTCCACCAGCCGCATCGACTGGTCCGCGCCGATGGTCAGCATCGACATCTCCCGCACCCGCGCCTACGGCGACGAGACCGTCGCCATGATCATGATGTGCATCTCCAGCTGGACCCAGGCCGCGATCGACCAGCCCGGCGGGCCCCAGCGCCTGGTCGTCAGGGACGAGCTGTGGCGCGCGCTCCAGGTCGGCGGCGCCACGGTGATCCGCAAGCTCGACTCCGACCTCAGGTTGCACCGGGCCGACGGGGTCTTCGACCTCGCCGCCACCCACCGGTTGTCGGACTTCGAGGCGGTCGGCCCGGCCGGGTCCGAGGCCGTGATGATCGCCCAGCACATGGTCTCGTCGTTCGACACCAAGATCACGATGGCTCAGGACGTCCGCTCCCTGGGCGCGATCCGGGACGCGGTGGGCCTCACCGAACCGCAGGTGGAGCTCGTCTCCGGCTGGGGCCGCGCGCACGCCGGGCGGGGCCTGTGGATGCCCGGCCGCTCCGGCGCCTATCCGGTCCAGCTCCACCTCACCGAGAAGGAGAAGGAGCTGTACCACACGGACGAGCGGATGGCCCTGTGACGGGCGACCAGCGCTCCGAGCCGACCTGGGCCGCGACCGTGCTCGGCGCCGCGGTGCTGTGGCTGCTGGCCTCCGGTGTGCTCGCCGCCCGGGCCGCCGCCCTGCTCACCGGGCACTCCTGCCGCCTGGTCGGCGGCGCCGGCCTCGCCGCCGTCACCTGGCCGCTGCGCGGCCCGGGCGCGGCCTTCGCTCCAGCACCATCGGGCTGGCTGTGGTGGCCACTGCTGGTGCTGATCTGGTCCGGCCCGGTCGCGGGCGGGACGTGGCTGTGGATGCGCCGCGGCACCGATCCCGGTACCGATGGCGCCCGCTGGGGCGGCCGGGCGACCGAACGTCGGCTCCGGGTAGCCGAGGAGCCCGGCCTGCGTCGCAACCGCATGGCCTTCGGCCGCAGCAAGGGCCGCCGGAACTGGATCCTCGCCGCCAAGGAGAACATCAGCGCGACGGTGTTCGGCCTGCCCGGCAGCAGCAAGACCACGGGGCTGGTGCTGCCGATCGCCGCCGAGTGGTACGGCCCCTGCGTGATGACCACCGTCAAGGCGGCCGACCTCGACGTGGTGTACGCGCGGCGGGCGGCCCTGGGCCCGGTGCACGTCGTCGCCCCGGCCGGCCTGCCCGACCGCCCCACCGCCCGCTGGTCCCCCGTCGACTACTGCGCGGACGCCAAGGCCGCCGACCGGATGGCCGGCTGGCTGGCCGACGCCGCCTCCACCGCGGGCGACCCGCGGTCCGGCCCCTGGGTCGACCAGGCCAAGGCCGTCGTCAAGGGCGTGCTGCTGGCCGCCAACCTCGCCGGCGGGGACATCACCACGTTCCGGCGCTGGCTCGCGCTCGCCGACGACGCCGTGGACGAGGTCCGCGAGATCCTGGTCGACGGCGGCCACCCCGACGTCGCGGACGACTACGCCGCCGCGTTCGCCCTGCACCCCGACGGCGTCGGGAGCATCAGGTTCACCCTGAGCGTGATCACCAAGGTGTACGCGGACGAGGAGGTCCGCGCCACCGCCGCCGCCAGCGACTTCACGGCCGAGGAGGTCCTCGACCGGTGCGCCACCGTCTGCCTGATCGCCAGTGAGGCCGACGGCGAACGCTTCGCGCCGCTGCTGACCGCGATCACCGCGAGCATCGTCCACGCCGCCCAGGCCCGCTACCAGCGCACCGGCCGCCCCCTCGACCCCGCGCTCGGCCTCGTCATCGACGAGGCCGGCAACTGCTTCCGTTACAAGGCCCTGCCGAGGCTGCTGACCGTCGGACGCGGCATCGGCATCGCCGTGCTGACCGTGTGGCACGACCTCAGCCAGCTGATCGGCGTGCTCGGCCGCGAGGCCGCCAACACCGTCATGAACGCCTCCGGCCTGCGCATGCTGCTGCCCGGCAACGCCGACCCCGAGACGCTGAAGGCCTTCACCAACCTGCTCGGCCGGGCCCTGGTGAAGAGGAAGTCCACCAGCAGGGGAGGCGGCGGCAGCTCCACCTCCGAGCAGCTGGTCGAGACCGACCTCGCCCCCACCCACGTGCTGCGGGAGCTGCCCGACTTCACCGCGATCGCCGTCTACGGCAACCAGCGCCCGGTGCGGGTGAAGCTCCGCCGCACCTACGCCGACCCGGACCTGATCGAGCTCCTCGCCCGCAGGCCCCTCCCGCCCCTCTGCGCCACCGCGGATCCGGTGCCGCCGGTGATCCCGCCGAGGCCGGGCCATCCTCCCGCCGTCGCGGTCCCGCTGGACAAGCCCTCCTGACGAAACGAGAACACCGTGTCCGAGACCTACACCGACCTGACCGACGACGGCCTGGACCCGGCCGATCCATGGGCGGACGTCCCCGAACCCGACCCGGCGCCCGCGCCGCGGATCGTCCTGCGCGACATGGAGCCGGAGAAGCGGCGCTCCCGGCTGGAGGAGCTGGGGCACTGGCTGCGCTGGCTGGTGGAGGTCAACCCGGAGGCCCGGGCCTCGGTACCGCCCTGCTGGCACCGGCACGAGGACGTCATCGAGGTCCTCCTCGCGCTGCAGATCGGATGGGTCCGCTCCTACACCTGCCCCAGCCCGGGCCGCGACACCGCCGAGGCGGACTGGCTGATCACGGCGAACAACCTCCTCCCGACCACCCGCCGTCCGAAGTGCGCCAACGGGCACGCCGACCCGGTCTCCCGGCCCTGGGGCGGTCCGGACGAGGAGACCCTGCGGCAGTGGCTGGAGGAGCCCGGCGGCCTCGGCACCCGCGAGCGCGAACACCCCAGCCCGGCCCTGGCGGCCGAGCTGAACAGCGACGAGCCGCCGCTGTAGTGCACCGGATCCGACGACACCCTGCCCGCCCGCCGAGGTCCGGTGGAAGCCGGCCGCCCCAGAGGAGCACCTGATGCCACCCGAGCCCGCCGAACCGCCCTACAGCGTCTTCGACGACCCGGCGTACGAGATCGTCGAGTCCCGGAGAGTCGGTGGGAGCACCTATGTGCGCGCCTACCGGCGAGGCTCCGAAGAGGAGTCCCTCTGGGTCCACCGCGGCGAGGAGTCCGAGGAGCTCATGACCGGCGGCGGGGCGTTCCGGCCCCGTGACGCCTACCTCGCGATGACCGGACCGAACGCCCCGACCTCGCTCTACGAACAGCTCGTCAAGGAAGGCGACCTCTGGGACGTCCAGGTCCGCGACCACGAGAGGTGGGAACGCGAACGCGAGCGGGCCGACGACGAGGCGGCCCTGCACGGCATGGACACGGGGCCCGACGACGACGGCGGCATGGCCCGGGCCGAGGACGACGGGGCCCCCGCCCCGAAGCTCCGTTCCTCCGACGATGGTTGGGTGTCCGACGCGCTGGCACTCACCGCCGACATGCCGCAGGAGCAGGCCGCACTCCTGCGGGACCGCCTCGGTGTGCTGACAGCGGCCCCGCGGGACGTCCGGCACGGGCCCGCCCCCGACGACGCGGCGCACGCCGGGCTCCCGCCCGAGCAGGCCCTCGCCGAACTCACCTCCGCCATCGAGACCGTACGGGCCCGCGCGGAGTGGTGGCTGGCGCTGCCTCAGTGGGCACAGGTCCAGTCGGTCCAGGCGGCGGCCGTCGGGGCCTGGACGGCCGTCAAGGAGGCCGTCGGGCAGCAGACGGTGCTCGCCGGCGGTGAGTACCGGGCCACCCGTCTCCTGCGGGGGATCTGCGCCGCGGCCTGCCGGTCGGTCGCCCGCCACGCGGCCGACCTCGCCCACGACCTCACCACCCGCGGCTACGGCGGCACGCCCGCCTGGACCGCGCTGCGCACCTTGTCCCGGCGGGCCGGAACGCTGGCCGCACGGGTCCTCGGCCGTCCCGTCGACCGCGCCACCGCCCGGCGCCTGGCCGCACTCGACGCCGAGGTCGCGGCGGTGGCCAAGGCGGAGCGGGCCGACCGGCGCGCGGTGCTGGCCGACGGGGCCGACCGGGTCGCCGCGGCCTTCGCGACCTGGGCCGGCACACCGATGGGCTGCCGGCTCGCGCGCTCCGCCCATCCGCGCGTCGCCGCGCTGCGCAGGGCCTGGCAGGGGATCCCGCGCCCCGGCGTCGAACCGGCGCCGGTGGCACGCGCCTACGCCCGGCTGGCGAGGGCGGCCCGCTCCCTGGCCGACGCCGCCCGCACCGCGCGCCGGTTCCGCAGCGCCGACGTGGCGGCGCTGGACGCCGTCACGCGGGCCGCGGACGAGCACACCCGCCGGGTCGCGCCCGCCGCCGGCCTCACCCCGCCCCCGCCCGCCGCCCGGCACGCCCCGTACGCGACCAGGCAGGGCGCGAGCGGCGGCTCCCTGCTGGTCGCGGACGCGCTCAGCGCGTGGACGGCGACCGAGATGGGCGGCCACCTGCGCGGCTCCCGGCACCCCCGGGTGGCCGCGTTGCGGGCGTCCTGGAGGAACCTTCCCCCGGTCGGTCTGCCCGACGGCCCCGCCGCAGGAGCCCGGACCTACCATCAGGTCGCGGAGAGGACGAGGGCGCTCGCAGAAGCGGCTCGCGCCTCCGGCCGCTTCCGGCCCGGCGACCTCGCGTGCCTGGACGCCCTCGCCCTGGCCGCCACCGTCCACGCGGGCCGACTGGCCGCCACCGCCGGAACCGTGCTGCCTTCCGGGGCGGGCACGCCGACGATGCCGGCCCACCGGGCGGCGGTGCGGCTCGACGGGCCGTCACAGCGGCCACCGCGCATGGCGGTCTGAGCTCCCGTTCCCGAGCGATCGGGCCGAACCGGCCGGGGAGGTGACCGGCCGGAAGCACCGATGTCCTTGGACAGCGAAGTTGGTCCGCTCCGAGCTGGTGACGTACACGGGCTTGATCGGTTGTCATGGAGGACCGTTGGCGCGGGCTGGGTGTGCGGTCCTGGCGTCATACTGATCCGAAAGGCCGATGCCGCGTAGGCGTCCGAAGGCCGTCCGTGCTGAGCGATGGCGGCCACGCAGGAATGTTGCGGTGCGCCGGATTCGGGGTGTCTCCGCGCGGACGCGTGCAGCGGTCCGGCGAGTCAAAGACGAGCGGCTGTGGACCAATACTGTTGCTGACGCGTTGTCCCGCTTCGAGTGGGTGTTCAAACAGCCGGGCTGCTACCTGAACGCATCCCAGGTCTGGCAGCCCGGCGTAGAGGTCGAGTATGCCCGTGATGACCTTGTCCGCGGGCCGTGGCACGGTCCGGCGGAATCGCTTGATCCTTTGCATCCGAACACCACCCGGCGCGGTCTACTTGGAGCGGGTCCCGCCGGGGTGCCCCCTCGCGCTCCGATCACGAGGGCCTCGGCCACCGGCGGATGGTCGAGCCGGGCCGCCGACGCTTACAGCTGTTCGGCCGCTGGCTCCCCCCTCCTGGCCCTGCTCCGCCTCTCCGAACCAGGGCGTGTACCGCCGCCTGCTGCCGCAGCGCCTTCTGCGGCAGGCAGCAGGTCGCCGTCGGCGGCCTGGGCGATGAGTTCCAGGGCGAGGGCGGTGCCGGGGGCCAGCGTGGCGCGGTGCTTGGCGGACGGCGGTGGCGCCGGGCTGACGGACGCCGAGGACGGCGAGCTCGGCGAGCAGGTTGTCGGCCCGGACGTGGGCGCCGGCCCAGCGAGGCGGTTCAGCCGCCCCGGAGGAAGAACCGGCGTCGACTGGGCGTGCGCTGCGACACAATCTCAGGATGATCGGCAACCGGATCACCTATCGCACCGTGGACGGCGTCCGCATACCCGGAACCTGGCGGCACGTCTTCATCCGCAACAGCTACTACTTCCTCACCGACCTCTTCATCTACGCCGACGGGCTCATCGACTGCTGGGGCCTGGTCACCATCGAGGAGTTCGAGGAGAAACTGCGCACCGGCTGGGTGGCCACCAGCCTCCCGGAGGGCGGGGAGGCGTCCGCGGACGAGTTGGCGGAGTGGAAGTTCAGCGAGCCGCAGAGCTGGCAGACCCCTGAGCTGCTGCTCGCCGAAGTGCGGGACACCATCGAGCAGTTGAACGGGCGGCCCGACTCGACCGGCCGCTGCCTCGCCGCCGTCGATGCCTTCCTCGCTGACCGGACCGAGGAGAACCGGACCGTTGCCCGCACCGCGTTCCTCGCGATCCCGGAAACCCAGCGCCGCTACGCGCTGGGTGACATGGACCGCAAGGACCAGCCGCTGCGGGTACTGGTGGCAGGGCCCGGAGGCCGGACCCTACCTGTCGTTCGACGGAACGGTCACGCAGAAGGACTACGACAGTGCCCTCGCGTACTTCGAGGAGCGGGCCCGCTGGACGGCCGAGCGGCCCAAGCGCGGCCCCGCGGACGGACCAGTGACGTCCCATGCTCCGGCGGTCCACGTAGCCCAGACGTTTCCCAGGGAGCCGGTGGACGATCCCGGCAAGGTCGGCCTGCGCAACGACTACCCCGCCCCGATCACCGTGGGGGAGGCCGGCTACCCCTCCGTTGCCCATGCCTACTGGGCTCTGTCGGTTGCTCAGCCCGAGGTCCGGGGCGCGATCGCGGCGGCGGAAAGCGCCTCCGCGGCGCGCAAGCTCGCGGCCGAGGCGCCTCGCCGCGAGGGCTGGGAACATGTCCGGACCGCCGTCATGACGCGCCTGCTGCGCGCCAAGTACGACCAGCACCCTGGGCTGGCCGAGATTCTGCTGTCGACAGAAGACGCCACCGTAATCTATGACGACATGGAGTCGGCGTTCTGGGGCAACAACGCCGGCCGAGGGCGCAACTGGACAGGGCGTCTCCTCGAACTGGTCCGCTCCGAGCTGCATGCGCGGCAGACTGAGATCCCGGGGTTGTGACCGGACCAGGCGAGTGGCTCTCGAGAACCCCGACTGGCTTTATAGGTGAGTAGTGGGCAAAGCCACTACGGCCGGTAGGAGGGCGGGACACCGTCGTGGGGCAGGCGTTGGCCGCACCGGTGCACCGCCTGCGGCCGGCTCAGCCCGGCCTGCCGGCGCACGGCGGTCTCCCGTTTCTCGGCCCGGCGCCGCCGGACGGCGGGCAGGCGTTCGGCCGCCTCGCGTGCGCGCTCGCCGGCCCGCATCGCCGTACGCGCCTGCTGTTCCTCCCGCAGGGCACCGACCCGCACGCGCAGGCGAGCAGCCCGGTCGCGGTACTCGTGGGCGGTGCGGTGGTGGTGCCGGGCGTCCTGGTCCGCGATCCGGCGCAGGTGGTCGCGGTAGGCCTCGGCGGAGCCGCCGACCCGTGCCCACAGGTCCAGTGCGGCCTCGACGCCAGCGGGGTCGCCGATGTCGGCGAGCGCCTGGGCGCGGAGGAGCCGGTGGTGGTGCTCGGCCTGGAGCAGGGCCTCGAACTCCGCCTGCCGGGTGCGCCGCAGCTCGACGAGGTCTTCGCGCTCCCCGCCCGGGAACGCGGGACGGCCGGACGGGTCGGCGGCGGCGAGTTCGGCGGCCAGGTGAGCCCGGCGCCGGGTCAGGTCGGCGAGTACGGCATCGGCCGCCCGCAGCCGGGCGGCGCCGGTGACGCGGGCGACGAGCGCCCGGACCTGCTGGTCGATGCGGCCGCCGTCGCGCATCCGGGCCTCGGCCCGGGTGGCACGGTCCTCGGCGTCGGCCGCGGCCTCGTCCTGGCGCGCGGCGCGGTCGAGGGCGTGCCGCAGTGCCGCGTCGAGTTCGGCGTCCGACCAGCCGCCGAACGGGCGTTCCCGCCAGGCGGGAACGCCGGCCGGGACAGGGCGCTGCCGGTCGGGAGGCTCGGCCGGCTGCCGGGTACGAAGCTGTTCGGCGGCCCGGCCGCGGCCGGCTTCGGCCCTGGCCCGCAGGCCGTCGGGGGCAGTACGGGCCCATCGCCGTTCGGCGGCGGCGAGCGCGTCGGCGGCCCGGCCGGCCAGGACGGTGTGCGCGTCCGCCCGTGCCTGCAGGGCGGCTGCGCGGGCCCGCTGGTCGTCGGTGGCGGCCGTCCGACCCGCGGCGGCGGCGCGGACCCGCTCGTCGTCGGCCTGTTGCTGTGCGCGGGCGGCCAGGCGCCGGGCCGCGTGGACGGCGGCCAGCGCGTCGGCGGCCTCGGCCGCTTCAATGCGGGCGGCCCGTCCACGTGCGGTGGCCCGCCGTCGCTGCTCCTCGTCGACGACGGTCGGGGCCGGACGGTTCTGCCAGACGGTGACCGCCTCCCGGGCGAGGTCGTGGTCGGCGGCCTGGATCGGCTCCTCGGGACGGTCGCCGAGCGCCTGCGTCTCGTGTCCGTGGTCCCACAGGCCGCGGTAGGCGGCGACGAGCGCCGCCGCCCTGTCCCAGAGCGGGCGGTGGGGGTGGGCCGGGGCGGGTGCGGGGCCGAGCACATCGAGCCAGGTGGGGCCGGTGGCGGCGAGTTCGGCGGCGTGCTGCTGCTCGTCGGGCAGGAGCTGGGCGGCACGCCACAGGCCTCGCTGCTCGGTGCGCGCGGCGGTGGGGGCGTCGCCGGTGGCCCGGGTGGCGCGGAAGCCGGCCAGATCGCGCCAGGCGGCGGCCGCCGCGATCCGGTCGGCCCACGGGCGGGCCCGGTCGGCGTCCGTGGGTTCGGGCCCGTAGGCGGCCGCCCAGCCGGTGCCGGTGTGGGCGTTCGCGCGGGCGCGGGCGGCGAGGCGTTCCGCCCGGACGGTGGCATGGGCGGCGAGGTCGTGGGCGAGGGTGACGCGCCGGTCGCCGGGATCGGCGTCAGGCAGCACCAGGCCCATCGCCTCCAACAGTGCGGCGCCGGGCCGGGCGGAGGGCGGGGCCCAGTAGGTCGGGGCGGTCGCGGGGCGGGGCGCACCCTCGGGCAGGCGGAAGCGCTCACCGTGGTGCTCGACCAGGGCGTCGAGGCGGGCGACCACGATGGCCGCCAGGTCGCGCAGCGGCCGGCCGGTGCGGTGGTCGGTCTCGTTGCCCCGCTCGTCCGCCCAGACGGCGCGCAGGAGCCGGTCGGTGTCGTAGCCGTCGTCGGCCAGGCACGCGCACCGGGCACGCAAGGCGGGCCAGGCCTCGGCGGCGGCCAGGCGGGCGGCGGCGCGGCCTCCGAGCAGTGCGGCGACCGCCTGCTGCGCGGCTTCGGCGTTGAGTTCGTCGAGGACGTGGACGAGGCGGCTGGTGGAGGTCGCGAGGGACTGGGCCCGCTCCTCCTGGCGGCGGGCGGTGGCGCTCGCGGAGAGCTGGGTGCCGTCGCGTTCGACGACGGCGTGCCAGATCTCGCGGGCGGTGTGCGGGCGGCCGGGTTCGCCGCTGTCCTCGTCGGGGGGCTCCTGGGTGACGAGGTAGGCGTGGTTGCCGTAGCGGCCGCGGGTGAGGGCCGGGTAGGCGCCGTTGCGGTTCCAGCCGGTGTCGAGCAGGGCGCGGCCGACGTCGACGGTGACGCCCTGGCAGCGCGCGGAGGTGATCGCGTAGCCGAGGTCGACGGCGTCGGCGACGTAGGCCGGGGGCAGGGTGACGGTGCGGCGGGTGCGCTGGTGGCGCACGGTCAAGGAGCCGTCGGTGCCGACGGCCTCGATGCTCCAGGTGTCGCCGTTGCGGACCCACTGGCGCCGGTCGGCGGTGGCGAGGCGGCGGTCGTTGACCCGGGTGACCACGATGTCGCCCATACCGGCGCGCCCGCGGTCTCCGAGGTCGGCCGTGCGCCGGTCGTCCACCAGGCCGCGGGCGATGCGGTCCTCGCGGGCGAGGCGGGACAGCTCGGCGACGGCGGCGCCGGTGGCGGCGATCATGACGGAGGTCAGGCCGTCCTCGACGTCCCGCCGCCAGTCCTCGAAGAGCTGCCGCATGACCGGGGCGGCCGGGCCGGAGTGGATGCGCCCGCGCAGGTCGTACGCGTCGAAAGCGCCGCCGGCGTCGCCGATGGACAGCAGGCGGGCCGCGTCGACCTCCCACTGGCGGACCCTGCCGCCCGGGTCGCGGAAGCGGCGGACCTCGGTGAGGCGGACGACGGCGCCGGGAACGGTCTCCTCGATGTCGGCGAGCGCTCCGCCCGCTCCTGGCGAGCCGAGCTGGCGCGGGTCGCCGATCGGCAGCAGCCGCCCGCCGGCCTGCCGGACCTGGCCGAGCAGCGCGGCGAGATCGGTGGTGGAGGCCTGGCCGGACTCGTCGACGATGACGATCGTGCCGGGCTGGAGCGTCCAGTGGCGCAGGCCCCGCCCGTACCGTTCGGACATGGTCCGCCACCTGGCGATGTTCTCCGCCCGGATGCCCGCCTCGGCGGCCAGCAGGTCGGCCTGGACCTGGCCGCCTGCCAGGCCGATGACGGGGATCCCGTGGGCCTGCGCGACCTCCCTCACCAGGCGCATGATCGTGGTCTTGCCGGTGCCCGCGGGACCGACCACCCACGTGGCCCGGGTGTCCGCTCCGAAGATCCGGCGGACCGCCTCGCGCTGCTCGTCGGACGGCGCGAAACCGCGCGCGGCCTCGCCGGCCGCGAGCACCCGGTCGACCTGCCCGGCCGTCAGGCGGTGCACCGGCACAGGCGTCGTGGACGCCTCGGCAAGGCTTCGCTCGGCGGCCCGGATGCCGTGGGAGGTCCACACCCGGGCGCCGACCTCGGCGAACAGCGACGGACGGTCGTCGGAGCGGGCGTACCCGGCGGGGAGGGGGACCGCGTCGGGCGGGGTCAGCAGCTCGCACCGGACGGGGCTGAGGACGCCGTCGACGACGCGGACGAGGACCCGGTGGTAGTCGTCGAACAGGTGGGCGCCGAGCGCGGTGAGCCGTCGGCACGCCTCGGCCTCGACGTTGGCGCGCGTCCAGGTGGCGCGGTGGCTCTCCAGTTCGGCGAGCACCGCGTCGATCGCCTTCGGGACGACCATCGGGTCGGGGCCCGGTGCGGGGTGGGTGGCGGAGGTACGGGCGGCGGCCCGCAGCAGCTTGTCGGGACGCCTGATGCCGTACGCCTTGGCGCGGCGGCGCCACTGCCGGCGCTCGCCGTCGACGGTCGTCGCGGTCTTCGCCGGACGGGACTCGAGGGTGGCGGCCTGGGCCAGCTTGTACTGCTCGGCGCGCTCGGGCGCGCGGCCCTCCCGGACCGTGAACTGCGCGATCATCCGGGCCAGGGCCCGCTCGGTGGCCTCACGGCGCTGGGAGAACCCGCGCACCGCACTCAGGGGCACCCCCAGGAACTCCCGCACCGGCCGCTTCGCGGGCCGGATGCTGTCCTGGCGCGCCCCCGCGCGGATGCCGAACTCGGCGTGCATCTCGCGTTCCAGCTCGGCGGTGTAGGCCTCCGAGAGGGCGACCGCGATCCGGTGCAGATGGCGCGCGTCCAGGGCCAGCCAGCGGCCGTCCTCCACCCGCACCTTGCTGCTGATCGCCAGGTGCCGGTGATACGCCGGATCGGCCGCCCGGCTGCTGCGGTGGACGAACACGCAGGCGATGAAACCCCTGGCACGGACCTGCACCTGGGAGGCGGGCGTCGGGCCGGTCCGGGTGATGCAGGCCGCGCGCTCGACACGCTCGAAGACCTGCCGGAACGCGCGCTCCTCGACGGCCTCCAGCCGGGCCCGCTCATCGTCACCGGCGCACCCCCACAGCACGCTGAAGCTCTTCACCGGGGAGAACACCATCTCCCACCCGCACCGGGCGGTCCGGTTGCCCTCCTTCTCGGCTTTCGCCCGCAGCTGGAGCAGCCGCTCCTCGGTGGCCTGCGGCTCGGCGGCGGCATACCTCTCGTACAGCTCGTCGGCGCTCGGGTAACGGCTCCAGGACCGGCCGAGGGGGCTGCCGTCGACCGGGCTCAGGGCGTCCTTGAACAGGGCGTCGGCAGCCCCCTGGGTGACCCGCCGGCCGGCGATGCCGAGCTCGGCTGCCTGCGCCCCGAGCCACACGCCCGGGGTGTCCCCGCCACCCTCCCAGTGGGCCGCCAGCTCGCGCGTACCGATCCTCACGTCGTCGCCGGCGACGGTGGAGAGCAGGTAGTCGATGCCGCTGCCCGCACTGATCGGGTGAAGGGTGATCACCGGCCGACCCCGGCGCCGTCCCGACGCACCGGAGCGCCGGCGATGTACCGGTCGCTCGGGCGGCCGACGGAGCAGGGCACCTGGCGCGCTCCTTCGGGATCAACGGCGGATAGCAAGAGGTGTGCTGTTCTTGATCAGGCTAGTTGCTCGTTCGCTCTCGCTTCGGCATCTCGTCCGTGTCCGCTGCTCTTCCTCGATCGCCTCTCTCCCCTCCTGGTCGTCGCTCCGTCGCCTTCCGATCTGCTCGTGATCGGGCACTTCCGGAACGCGTATTCCTTCTGCCGAGCGACAACGCGAGGCGGCTCACCCGAAGGTGCTGTACTCGGGCAAAGTGGGACGCCAGGATCGCGCCATGACCTCACACAGGAACGAGCAGATGATCGACCGGCGCGCCACCCTGAAGCGACGCCAGGAACAGGAACGCGAGGACCTCCGGCAGCGGCAGAGCCGCCAGACCTCCGCCCTGACCGCGATCGACAGGGCCAAGGAGCGAGTCGAGCTGGCCCAGGGAGAGCTCGCAAGGGAACTGGAGAAGGCCGTGCCGCTCTTCGACGGCGACATCGAGGAACTCGCGGAAACGGCCGGGATCCCCAAGCGCGATGTGCAGGCCGCGCTGAAGGGCCGGAAGGAAATCTCCGCACGCATGGCGAAGCTCACCTTCCCCTCCCCCACAGCAGCACCGGCGAGTGGCGAAAGCCAGGATGCGGAACCCGAGCCGGCCGACGCTTGATGACCGAGGCTCCTCAGCCCGCGCACGCCTCCCGAACCGCCTCCGTTCGCACGGCCTGACGGAGGCACTGCCCCGAACCCCATCGACAGCCCCGCGGCGGCCTGCCCCGACCACATGACGCCCTCAACGCGCGGGCTCACCGCCGACACCGGCACCACCTACGACGAAGGGCGACCGGCGAAACTCGCTGTCCGCCGACACCGGCACCCGAATCGCGTCAAGGACAGCCACCGCCTGGGCCACGCCCCGCCCTGTGCCTCCCGCATCGCGTTCCGCACGTCCGCCGCCGCCCACAGGCCGAGTAGGGCGCAGCCCCGTTCTGTATCAGGACCTCCCGTAGGCCGACGGCCCCAGACAACCACCGGCGGAATGGCCCGCAAGCACGTGGCCTGCTGTCCGCTACTGACGGGGCGTCACACCAAGGCGTATCAGCAAGACACCCGCCCCACGCACGCGGCGCAGATCCGAAGCCGACCAACAGCTCCCTCTGCCAACTCAGAACCGCCCCCGCGCAAGCGGACTGACTGGTCGCTCGCGCCGTTCGGGTCGTCGAGCAGGGAGCTATCCCCGCATGCGCGGGGCCGATGAGAGCCGTCAGGCGGCGGAGTCCTGCCCCCTGGGGCCATCCCCGCATGCGCGGGGCCGATGCGATGTACGCCGCCGTTGTCGCCTCGTCCGGCGGGCCATCCCCGCATGCGCGGGGCCGATACGACGTGCTCGCCGGGCAGGTGGTAGACGGCGGGGCCATCCCCGCATGCGCGGGGCCGATGTGGCGCCGCCGAGCATCTTCTTCATGGCGTCGGGGCCATCCCCGCATGCGCGGGGCCGATAGGACGTCGTCCGGCGCGCCGGCGTGCCACCGGGGGCCATCCCCGCATGCGCGGGGCCGATAGGACTCGGGAGTCCGACCACGGGTAGGCGCCGGGGCCATCCCCGCATGCGCGGGGCAGATGAGTTCCCATGGAAGATGGACCACGCGCCGCAGGGGCCATCCCCGCATGCGCGGGGCAGATCATGTCGCCGGCTGGCCTTCGGCCACGATCGCGGGGCCATCCCCGCATGCGCGGGGCAGATACTTCCTGACCTGCAGTCTTTCACCGCAGAGTATGCCAGTTCATTCAGTTCGATTCCCGCAATGCCCACCTCAATCGGCACACCCGCGCAGGCAACGAACCCCTCGCACCCGCAGTTCCGCGACGGCCAACTCGGGTCACCTCCGCGCAGTCAGAACGAACAGCCATTCCCACACGCACAAGGCCCACTTGAGAAACACGACCCGGCGCACGTCCAGAAGGGGGCCATCCCCAAAGAGGCCGAGCCGACGCAGCGGACGAGAAAGACGAGCAGGACCACTGCGGGCGACTCCGCACAGACAGAGCAGCAGACACCTTCCTGCAACGCACCGTTGAGCAGCGGATCGTCGAACTCCTCCGGGCAATGCACGTGCCATCGGCCCGCGGCTCGACCTCACCAGCCGGGCACCTCGCACCTGCGGAGACGACCCGTTTGGGTTGGCAACCAACTCCGGATCGACGGAGCCATCCGCCCAAAGGCTGGGCCGATGCACAACGGCAGCTCAACCGTGCGCAGCGGGGCGGGGCCACCCCGCTCACACGGGGCCGATTAGTGAGATCCCGATGCGACCTACTCCGAGGAGTAGGCGGGGGTTCGGCGACACTGCTGGTGCGGGTGTCGGCCTGGCGGATTGGAATGAAGGCTGAGCTGATATCCGTTCCAGAAAGGGGATTTCACGCCATAATGGTGTTTCTGTGGAGGTAGCCGCCCTCCAAGACCGGCCAGGATGCCAGGCCGAGTCCGACCGGCCCCGATGAGCACCATCAGGCAGTCATCGGACCAGGATCAGGCCGCAGCTGTAGGCACGGGCGTGGCCGAAGCCATGGGTGAGGGCGGCCGTGAGTGCTTGCGGGTCCGTGATGGTCAGAGTGCCGCGGATCTCGGCCCGGCTGATGAGCAGGCCCCGGTGGGGGCCGGGGCTGGAGACCTTCGGGAGGATGCGGAGGGCGAGCCGTTCTATGTCCGAGTCGACGCCGAGCCGGACCACTCCGTCCGGGGCCACCGCGGGTTCGCCGGCCGGCTGGAGGCGGCGGGCGAACCAGGCCTTCACGTGTTCCGGGCGGGTGTGCGGCACCCGTACACCCCTTCCGCCTCGGCCGCCTCCGGCGGCTGGCTGCCCGGCAGGCCGGCTGCTGACCGGGTTGACGACCGTGCGGAAGTCGAGCCGGTCCCCGGTGCGGAAGGTGCGGTCCACCACCAGGCTGTGCGGCGGTTCGACCAGCGCCGCCCGGGGCAGGCCGCTCCAGTCGCCGGGGACGGCGGACTGTACGACGAGGGAGAGCCGGGCGGTGTTCAGGTCGACGGTCCAGCTGGAGAGCACCTTCATCTGGGCGCGGGCGTCCCGGCTTCCGTCGTCGACCCAGCCGCGGAAGCCGCTCATGACGGTCCGGTGCATGTCCTGGGCGTCGATCAGCGACTTGGCGGTGAAGGGGTGCCTGGCGTCCAGGGTGATCAGAGTGTGGGTGGCGACGAATCTGGCCGCCGTACGGGCAGGTACGGGCTCGGTGGTGCGCGGGGTGTTCACGGGATGATGTCCCATTCGGTGGCGTGTGGGGCGATGGTGATGCGGTGCCGGGACTCCCAGCGCTGCCGGTGGACGGGACCGCTCGCCAGGAACCGTTCGGGCTGGTCACGGACCGGCCCGACGCCCGGCAGCGGCTGCGGGCTCTCGATCCAGGCCCACCGGGTCTGGGCGACGTTCGGCGGCGCTTGCCCGTCGTCGGTTGACGGGAGCAGTGCCCGGGTTTCGAAGACCTCCTCCAGGGTGCCCGGGGCGATGCCGACGAAGAGGTCGCCCGAGGGCGGGCAGGATTTGCGGCCCAGCCAGAGCAGGCGCTTCGGGTGCTCCAGTGCGTGGGCGATCCGTTCGATCAGTGCACGGTCGGAGTGCTGGAGGCCGACGAGGAAGGCCGCGTCGGACAGGTACCAGCGCTCGGTGATCATGGCGTGACGGCTCACGTCACCTGCGACCAGCGCCCCGGAACGGGGGTCCGCCGCGATCCGCTTCGGCGCGCCGTACCAGGATGCCAACGCATGGCTGCCGAAGGATGCGGTCGTGCCCTCCCCCTGGTCCCCGAGCGCGAGCGCTTCCAGGGCCGCGGCCCGGCGGTGGTCCGTCGCAAGGTCGCGGGGGCGGACGGGATACTTTCCGCCCCCGACAGTGTGGTAGTCCCGCATCGGCGTTCCGGGGCGGTCGGCGCGGACTCCGAAGAGGACGGACCCGAGTTCGTCGAGCGGGTCCTCCCGGTCGAGGCCGAGGGCTGCCGCGCAGAGGCCGATCACTGCGGACTTGGTGGGCCGGGTGTGGGTGTCGCGCTGGGCGAACCGGCCTTTGATGCCCCAGGACTGCAGCGGCCCGGCCAGTCTGATGAGCAGAACGTGCTGCGGTGCGTCGGTCGTCGTGGTGGAACCGGTCGTCACACTGGGAGCGGTCGCGACAGGGGCCTCGGTCACGGGGTGAGGCCCTTGATGGTGTCCACGACGTCCACTGCGCCGGAGAGGTCGACCGTCTCCAGGAGGTCCGCGATCTCCGGAGCGTAGGTGAGGACGCGCGCGGACCGCAGGTCGTCGCGGCGCTTGCTGACGAAGAGGTGGTGCCGCATCAGTCGGCGGACCGCCGCCTGGCCGGCCGGGCCCTCGCCGCCGCTGCTCTCGGGGTTCTCGTCCACGGGGTTCTGGAAGGCGGCGGCGTAGTTGTACGGGCGCTCGCCCTCGAAGGCGAGCACGAGTGCCGGAAGCGAGCCAGTGGAGGCGGTGGAGTTCTTCTTCGCCTCCGGGACGGCCTCGACGAAGGCGTTGACGAACTCCGCCTCGGCGGCGGTCGCCGCTTCCTCCACCTCCTCCGCTTCCATTCCGGCCTGCCGGAGGTTGGCGCGAAGCTGTCGGCGGTCCAGGACGGCGTGCCGGTAGAAGGTCCCGGAGATCAGCGACTGGTAACCGGTCATGCCCGCGCCCGCGTCGTCCGCCGTGTCGAGGAAGCTGAGGGCGTTGCGCTTGCGGTCGAGCTTCGCGTCGTCGGCCGCCGCGTAGAAGTCCTCGATCTGCTCCGCGGCGTGCACGGTGAAGGCATGGCTCGTCTGCACTGCCCCGTCGACGTTCGGCGAATCGGCGATTTCGGCGAGGAAGCGCCCGTAGAGGGCGATGTCCACGGCGTCACGGGGCGCGATGGCGAGCAGGACGGCGTTGCGCGTGCTCTTGGGGAGCGGCGGGAGGCCTGTGGTGCCGGGCTCCGTGGCAGTCTGCTCCTCGCCGTTCTCCTGCTCCTCGCCGTTCTTCGCCGCTCCGCGGCGGGGCTTCTTCGCGGCCTTCTGCTGGCCGGCGAGGTAGCTGTCGCGCCACGGCCGGAGCTCGTCGGCGTTCTCGGCGATGTGCCGGGCGATCCTGGTGCCCGCGTCGGCGGGCGCGAAGATCAGCACCTTGGTCAGATTGGCCACCGTCTTCTTGGCCGGGTCGCCGAACTTCAGGCCGCTCGCCTCGATCACGGCACGGGCCGTGGTCAGGGCCTCCTCCTTCTCCCAGCCGTGCTCGGAGGAGAGTTCGGCCGCCGTGAGGAGTGCCCATTCCCTGGTCCGGGTGCCCATGCTCCGGCCCTTGAGGGCACCGATGCCGGCGTTGGCGCGGTTGCGGGCGTAGACCCGCTCCGCGCGGCGCCGGGCCTGGCTGGTGATCATGTGCCGTTCGAACCCGCCGTACACGAGGGACTTGGGCTGACCGTTCTCGTCCCTGACCGGGAGCACGGCGACGAGCGTCTCCAGGAGGTGGAGCGAGAGGAACGGGCTTCGGGCGTCTGCGGTCACGCGGTCGTGTCCTTATGGTCGGTCGGGATCGTGTACGTGTCGTGCTCGGCCGGCTGCTCCTGCTGGGCCTACCGGCTCTGCCGGCTGCCGGCGGGCGTCCGGCCCCGGTGGAGCGGGGCATGGAAGTCGACCGACCACTGGTAGGCGATGCGGGCCTTGCGGTCGTTCCAGAGGATCAGGTCCTCGGTGAGCTGCGCCCAGGAGGGCGGGAGCTGGTCGCAGGACCGCAGCCGGACGATCGTGTGCTGCAGGTGCCGCCACGGCACCCTCCTGCTGACGACCACCCTGTCCACGAGCCGCTGCGCGCCCGGGTCGCCCGGGCCCCGCCCCACGCTGTCACCGATGCGCGCCGCCGCCGTACCGAGGCTTCCGTAGCCGTAGGCGGGCGTCGAACGGCCCTGGTGGTAGAGCGCGAAGAGGAAGGCCATCCGCTCGAACAGGTCGCGGTGGTTGTCGCCGCCGTACCAGCCGGCCCGGATGTGCGCGTTCGTCCGGCCCCCGGCACGGCGCAGGTTGGCCAGGGTGCCGTACTCGCGGTTGCGCACCAGGGTGGTGAGCCAGGCGACCAGTGCGGTGCTGTCGTGCGGGAATGCGTCCTCGACGGGGTACCCGTCTCGGGGACTGTCCTCAGTCATGGGCGGTCTCCCCCCGGAGTTCGGCCGGGGCCTTCGTCGGATGGCTGATGTCGTCCTCGAAACGCTTCAGGGCAACGGCCCTGGCCTGGAAGCCCCGCTCGTTGGGCGGGAGGGTGTCGAGGCGGTAGACGAGGTGGGTGCGGGCCACGTCGGTGAGGGTCTGCGTGTACTCCAGGAGCAGGGCCGCGACCGGGTCTCCCGGGTTGTCGTACCCCTCGTCGATCACTGCCTCCAGCAGCTGGTCGAAGGGCTTGGCCGCCTCGGGCCAGAACATCCACCTCGCGTCGAACCGGGACATGTGCCGGGCCTCGTCAGCCGGCCGCGCTGCCGAGTGGACCTTCTCCGAGGCGAGGATCGCCGCCCGTTTGAGACTCCACGCCAGGTACTCGGCGATGCGCGAGCCCCGCCGGGACGCGCGGTAGAGCTGCGCCTCCATCGCGGGGGCGTAGGGGAAGTAGCCGTCCGTCCAGGAGACGGGCAACGTCTTGTTGGAGACGAGGCCGACAGCCCACAGGTGGTAGGGCGCGCCCTGGGAGTCCCGCTTGCGCGGCAGCGAGCGCAGTCGTGCGTAGAGACCGGTTTCCGCGTCCTTCACCGCGCTGTAGAGGGCGTGGGCCTCCTGCCAGAGGGCGCGCGTGGGCGACGGCCACAGGGGCTTGAGCTCTCCCCCAGTGGTCTTGCTGAACACGGCGTCCTGCAGGTGCCGGTCCGGGTCGAGTTCGAGGACCTCGCCGGCTCCGATCAGCACGCGGTCGACGACGATCCCATCATCCGCATCACGCTTCGGTCGCAGCAGGACGGAGCGGCCGAGGGCGCTGTGCAGGTCGGCAGGGCTCTGCGGCACCCGGGGGCAGGCCCGCACGGCGAAGTTCCGGCGGTTGACGGAGCCGCTGGTCCAGGAAGTGTTGAGCCGGCCCGGGTCTCCTTCCGGCGGATAGAGGTTGAGCCGCAGGGTCTCGCCGAACGTGCTGCCGAGGGGAACGACCCGGATCCGTCCCTGCAACCGACCAGTGGACAAGTTGGTAACGGTAGGCCCGAGGATCCGGCCGGAAATCCTCGCCCTGCCGTACGTGCCGTACACGTGCTGGGCGAGCATGGCCCGGAACGCGTCCGCCGCGGGCAGCGGCTCGCCGTCCTCCAGGTGGTGCTGATCGAAGAACTGGTTGTAGTCACCGGCCCGCTCGATGACCAACTGCGCGGTCCCCGTGCCGCTCTCGTCGAAGGAGGAGGCCAGGAGGGAGTTCTGGCCGAGGGGTGTATCGGGATGGAACAGGTCCCAGTCCTCGGCCGGCTCACCGGTCAGCCACTCGGCGGCGGAGCGGAGGCTGCGTTCGTCACGGATCCACTCCCGCCACTCCTCGGGCGTGGTCGGACAGGTACCGGAAGCGAAGCAGATGGCCATGACGAACTCGATGACGGCAACGGTCTCGCCCGGAGTCGGACAGTCGATCGTCGTCAAATCATCTGCTCGATCGAGGAGTTCACACAAGGAGAGCGCAACCCTGGCGCCATCGGGCGTCACGGAGGGAATGCACGGCTCTCGCCGCGGGTCCCAGCTGAGGCGCTGCTCGACCGGGGCCGAAGGGTGCGTTGGCGGCAAGGCCCTGCCCATCACTTCATATGATCGCCGTTTTCTGCAAGGGAGTTGACATTCCCGAGCAGAGCCCGACGCTAGCACCCCGGATTGGATCGTGTAGGTCGATCGACCGGATTGCCCCGCCATCCCGGTCGGGGATGGCGGGGCACCGGGACAGCCCCGCGCACGCGGGGAGCGCGACCTGGCAAAGCCCGCTGCTGTCGAGTTACGAGCTCATCGCTGGCGACTCCGCACCGGGACGCAGTGGGCAGCGGCCGCCCTCCACGCGCTGCGGGCGCCCGCTCACCTGGACTGGCGGCGCCTGGCGAGAATGGCCAGAGTGGACCGGGCGTCGCGGCGGCGGTCCGGGGTCCGGGCCAGGACCGAGGCGAGGGCCACGATCGCGAGGACGACCCCGTACAGCAGGCCGGCGATGGCGGCCAGCACCGCGGCCGCGGTTGCGTCCTGGGTCAGCATGGAAAGCACGCTCATGGGGGAGGTCCTTCTGTCGGGGGGCCGTCTGCGGCCCGCGGTCGATGGGTCGAGCTTCTGACGACGTGCCGGTGCGCCTCCACGTCCGGGCGGGATTTCCGCTGGTCAGGGTCCCTTTATTCACCAACGCGGGAGCAGAAGTGGTCAGTGGTAGGGCGCCCGGGGCGGCACGCAAGCGCCTCGGCGCGATGCTGCAGGAGTCGATCGACGCCCGCGGTCTCAAGCGGCGGGCCGCCGCACGACTCGTCCCGGACGGCGCGTTGCGGGAGTCTGTCCTACGGAGCTGGTGCCACGGTAAGGCCGCTCCTCACGCGACGGACTCCTTCTGGAGCCTGATCGAGCACTTGCACGACCCGGACGGCCAACACCTCTATCCGCGCGAGGAATGGGAAGCGGCTCTCCGCGCCGCCCAAGGGGAGACCACCAGGGGTCGGCACGAGTGGAAAGCCGACTCGGAGAAGCGCGGCAGGAAGGGCGAGCGCGCCACGATGGACGCCTTCGTCCGTGATCGGAGCCCGCAGGCGGCCTCGTACCTGTGGTGGCACGCGCAGCTGCCCGTGGGAAAGACAGCGCTGCTCACCGACTACGTGAGGAAGCCACCGAAGGACGTCGACCCCCTGATCTGCGTCCTGTCCGAGGAGCGCGGGAGAAACACCCGTACCGGATTCCTCGCCGACCTGCGCCAGCAGCTCCAGGTGCCCGAGCCCCGGCGGAAGCGGTCCGACGAGGCGGAGTTCACACACCTGCTCACGAAGGCCGCAGGTCGCAGCCGAAAGCAGAAGCGGCAGCTCCTCCTCGTGGTCGACGGCTTGGACGAGGACCTCGCCTGGCCGACGGCCGGGGCGCCTGGTGGGACCGGGGTGGCGAGCATCGCCGCACTCCTCCCGGCCGCTCCTGCGGCAAACGTCCGCGTCATCGTTTCCAGCCGGCGGAGCGGGCCGCTGCCCGCCGACGTCCCCGAAGGGCATCCGCTGCGCGGGCGCGAGTGCCTTCGCCCGCTCGCGGCCGGCGACTGGTCGGAGGTGGTCGAACAGGCAGGCTTCGCGGACCTGGAGCGGCTGCGTACGACCAACCTGGGCCGGGCCGTCACCGACCTGCTCGCCATCACGGACGGCGGGGGCGGCCTGCGCGCGGCCGATCTCGCGGAGCTGACGGGGGCCTCCGTCGAGGACGTGACCGGTCTGCTGCACAGCAGGGGGCGTCGCTGCATCGTCTCGAACGAGGAATCGGCCGGGGCCCACCTGCTGAGCCACCCCGACATGCCGCACGCCATCCGGCGGGAGTGGGACCAGGCCACCGTCGAGCGCTGCACTCGTCGGCTGCACGCCTGGGCGGAGCGCTGGCGCGAGGCCGGCTGGCCCGAGGGCTCTCCGACGTATCTGCTGACCGAGTATCCGCAGATGCTGGACACGGCCGGTGAACGCGGACGGTTCCTGCTTGACCCGCTGCGACAGCTGCGGGTCGAGGCCGCGTTGGGCCCTCAGGTCATGCTCGACCAACTACGTCTTCTCAAATCCGAGCTCAAGGCAGTCGAGGTATCGGACCCTGAACAGCAGGAGGCCGGGACCGCCGTCCGGCTGGCCGCCGCGATGGACCTCGTGCAGCGCCGGGTCGGGCCGGTCCCGCCTCGGGCTCCGGTGCTCCTCGTACGGTTGGGGGACGTCGTCCGCGCCTGGACCGTGGCCCGCTCGGAGCCGGAACTCGTGGTGCGGGCCGCCCGGCTGGCCGAAGTCGCCGTCGAAGCGGCACGCGCCTGGCACCCCGATGCCACGGCGATCGCGCGAGAGGCGGCCGACTGCATGGTCCGGGCGGGCCGGTTCACTCCGCGGGCCGGTGGCTTCTTCGAGGACGCCTGTGCGGAGGTGGCCGAGGCAGCGCGCGCGTTGGACACGATCGGCAGGAGGGATGAGGCGAAGGCGCTGTTCCGAGCCGTGGTGCTCAGCGACGCGGCCGACATGGATGCGCTCGCCGACGGGGCGGTCCTCCTCTCCGCAGGCAGCTGCGAGCGATTCGTGGAAGTCCTGGAGGAGCATGCGGAGGAGCTGAGCGAGGCCGACCCTCGGGCCCAGGCCATGGCTGTGGACATCTGGGCGACCATCGCCCGCACCTCCGGCTCCCGCAACGTCGCGAACCTGGACCGGATCGAACGCCTCTGCACGGCCATCGACCTGTCCGACGGGCTGATCGTGGTGGACGTTCTCGCCATCGCGGCCCAGGCCCTGGCGACCATGGGCCGCCGGTCGAAGGCCTGGGACGTGCTCAAGACTGCGCGGGACCGGTTGCACGCTGCCCTGGTCGGGCTGGACTCCCCAGCCGACCGGGCCCACCGGGGACGCGAGTTCTCCGGCACGATGGACCGTATGGTCCGCGCCGAGACGGCGGCCGGCACCGGCCTCACGCCTCACCTGGACGCCAAGCTGCTGGTGACCGCCCTTGGCCAGGGGGTTCGCACCGGCGTTCTCGGCGACGACCAGCTGGAGCGGGCGGAGGCCTTTCTCTCAGCAGTCGACGAACAGGTGGCAGCAGAGCACGCCGCCCACCTCGCGGCGAAGAAGGAGGAACGACGGGCCCACCGGGCGAAGGTGGAGGCGAGCGCGAAGGCCCTGAAGGAGGAACGGGACGCCAAACGGAACCTCGCTCAGGCTCCCCCGACCCGACGTACACGGCCTCGTGCCCAGGCGGACGAAGAACCCTCACCATCCACAGTTCCGGGCCGAAGCCCGGCGCTCGGGAACCACGAGCCCGTCATCGGTCCGGTCACCCGGCTCCAGTACGCGGAACAGCTGGTGCACGACGGCAACGTCGAGCTCGGGCGCGAGCAGGTGGAGGCCGCTGTCCGCTCCTCGCTCCCCGACTCTCCGATCGTTCTGAGCCCCCGCTCGGCCGAGGAGTTGCTCCAGGCGCTCGGTACGGCCGGTGAGTTCGGGCGGGCCGAACAACTGATCAGCTTCTCGACGGAGCCGGGCGACCGCGCTCGGCAGTTGGCCGCGCTGTCCATGGGGTGCTCCCTCGGCGGGCGTTCACCGGAGGCGGTTGCTTACGCCCACGAGGCCGCCCGGCTGATCCCTCCCGCTCCGCACTTCGCCGTGCAAGGAGCCGTCGCGCAGGCCCTGGCCCATGCGGGGAACGCGGAAGCGGCGCTGGCGGTGGCCCGAATGGAGGAGTCGGCGGACGCCAAGGCGTCCTCTTCGGTGCAGGGCAGGCGGGCTCGCCGCGCGCTGCTTCTCGTCGCCGCAGGCCTGGCACGGCACGATCCGGAACGTGCCGCTGAACTGATCGGGCCGGCGGTCCGGCTGGTACAGCGGCGCATCGGCGCCGGCCGCCCGGTCGGCCAACTCCCGGCGCTGGCAGAACTGCTGCTCGCAGTCCCCGATCCGATGCGACCGGATCCGGAGCTCAGCGAAACGATCCGGCTCGCCTCGAAGTTCGTGAACGGGCCTCGACAGACCTGGGACCGGGAGGAGACGGTGCTCCTGGCCCTGCTACGGCGGCTCGGCTGCGCACCCGCACCGGGACGCGCCGCGGGTGAGCTCGACGAGTGGCTGCGCTCCCTTCGACCCGAACGGACTCCCCACGCTGAACTCGCCCTGCTCAGCGCTCTGGACGGCGATGCCGCGAGTGCCTTGCGCGTCGCGAACGCAGCACCGACACCGACGGCGCGTGCCGTTGCACTGGCTGCTGCCGCCCATGTCCTGGCTGGGGCGCCCGCAGTCCTGCCGGTCGACGAGCCCGAAGACAGCACTGTCCAGCTCTGCCTCGCGCTCGCTCACGCTCACTCTCGGGGAGACCGTCACGGCCGCGCGGACGCAGACAGGGCGGCAGCCCAGAGCCTTCTCCAGGAGCTGCTCGCCGACGGCGGTTGGACTCAGGCGATCCCGTTGCTGCCGCGGTTGGTTCCCGAGTCCCTACACCCCCTGAGCGAACTCGTCGCCGCACATATCAGCAGCCGAAAAAGCATCTGACGACGGAAACCACCCCGTGAACGGCCAGGGAGTCACAACCAAGGTCTACCTGGGCGACAGACGCAGCAAGAAGACCCGATAATGCACTGCTGGGTATCGGCCCCACGCTCGCATGGGTTGCTCCAGGCAGTCGTGGTGGGGGTTGGCGCCCTGGTCGTCCCGCCCCGCCTCTGCGGGGGTTGCTCCGACGAGCTGGTGAACGATCCGCAGTTCGCGGCGTCGGCCCCGCACTTGCGGGGATTGCTCCGCGGCGTCGCACGGGCAGCCGTCCAACCGAGTCTTGGTGCGACGGGGGCAGGCGCGCAGGTCGAGCCAGCAGGCGGCGGAGAACCCCAGCGGCAGAAGCTCCGGCGGTGCGTCCGGCGTCAGTTCGGGGCCTGCCATCAGCTCGGCCTGCATCGGCTGTACGGGCTTCGCGAGTCCGCGGCCCGAGCAGGGCACGCCCGGCCCTGCGATGTCTATAGATCGTTTATATGAGTCATTTGTGTTCTCCGCGTTGACTGCAAAATTCGCCCGGCGTGAAATTCCACGATCAGCCGAGGTCATCCGTCTCCAACCGGTCCTCGCACAGCATCGAGGAGCCCCAGCCGGTCCACCGGAAGTCCCTCGTGCACCGACACCGGCCTGACAGCATGTCGGCGTGACTGGAGAGGTGCACAACCACAACGCGGGATCGCCCCGGAACGTGATCCAGGCGAAGAACATCGGCGCCGTCTATCTCGGCTCCGCCCCCGCTCCCCGACACGGAGGACCAGCCCTCGCCGACACCGAGGAAGACGCCTTGGAGGGGTTGGCCCGCGAGGTCCTGGAGCAGTGGCTTGACGAGGCCAACGTCCGCGGTCTGCGGGAGCGGGTTCCGATGCTGGTGCCGTGGGAGCTGGAACAACCACACGGGAGCGAGTCGCACACGGGGCTGCCTGAGCAGCTCGGGTTCGAGGACGTGGTCACTCGGGTCCGGGCGCTCGCACCGCACCAGTTGGTGGTCACCGGTCCTGGCGGGGCGGGGAAGTCCTCCCTGGTCGTCCTGATCGTGGTCGAGCTGCTGGAAGCCCGAGCCAGGGTCCCCGGCTCACGGGAGAGCGTCCCGGTGATCCTGTCGATGTCCGACTGGGAGCCGGGGATCAGCATCCAGGACTGGGTCATCAGGCGTATCGGCGAGGAGTACGGGGGTCGCGTCGCAGGTCTGGATCGGCCCACCGTCGAGTCCCTGGTGCGGGGTCGGCGGATCGTTCCCGTGCTCGACGGCTTCGACGAGCTGTTGCCGCTGGCCCGCGAGAACGCGATGGAGGCGCTGAAGCGCGCACTCGGCACGAAGGACTCCCTGGTTCTGACGTCTCGGCCGGAGGCGTACCAGCACGCCGTGGACTCCTCGCCGGTGCTGCGCGGTGTGCCCGTCCTGCGCGCCCGCCCTGTCCCGCCGCAGGCCGGCAGGGCCTACCTCGCCCAGATGCGCCATCAGGACCGCCTCGGCCCCTGGCAGTCGCTCTTCGACGCGATGGAGGGCGACCCCGAGGGCCCGGTCGCCACCGCCCTGTCCTCTCCGCTGATGCTCTGGCTCGCGGCGACGGTGTACGCGCCGAAGGAGTCCGATCCTCGGGAGCTGCTCGATGCGACGCGGCTGCCCACGCAGGCGGACATCGAAGGCCATCTCCTGGACGGGCTGATCCCGGCCGTCTGCGCGCAGGGGCCGCAGCCGTCCTACCTGCCCGGCCCGGTGCGCCGTTGGAGGCTCGACAGCGCGCCCGCGTACTTTCGCTTCCTCGCCGACGACCTCCACCGCCGGCGCACCCAGGACATCGCCTGGTGGCAGCTGCGGAGCCTGCCGACCGCGCCGGGCGTCTGGGGCGCCGTCGTCCTCGTGGCCGTGGCCACCTGCGGTACGGCGGCCGGCTACGCGGTCGCGGGACTGGCCGACCTCCTTGGGGCCGCTCCCCCGCGGCCCGGGCTCGGGATCCCGGGAGTGGGCCAAGTGCTCGGGGCAGTCGCCGCGGTCGCCATCATCGCCACGGCGTTCGGGCGGGTCTTCACGCCGCACTTGTTCAGCGGCTTCGACCACCGCCCACGACGGCCGGCGGCCGGAGTCAGCGGCCGGGTGCTCCTGGCCGCGTCGGCCGTTGCCACCACAGCCGTCGGCATAGCCCTGCCCGGCAGCACGCCGGCGAGCCTGTGCGTCCTCTTCCTTCCCGTCCTCTCCGGTGTGCTCCTGACGCGGTCGGCCGAGTTGGACATGGCCGCCAGGCCGAGGCAGTTGTTGCGCGACGAACGCAGGATCGCTCTTGTCGAAGCCGCACTGGTCGCACCGGCCGTCGCAGGCACCTCGCTGGCGTTCTTCCACTGGCTCAACGGCGATCCGCTGCTCATCGGTGGCGGCCTCGTCATCAGCTGGTCGTGCTCGGCCGTGGTTCTGATGGCCCTCAGCCGGTGGGGCCGATGGACCGCCACGCGCCTCGTCCTGGCGGGGAGGCGACGTCTGCCACGGGACGTACTGGGCTTCCTGGAGGACGGCCGCCGGTTGGGCGTGCTGCGGCGGGTCGGCGGGGTCTACCAGTTCCGGCACACCGAGTTGAGGTCACGGCTCACCGACGGGGCGCCGGGCGAAATGCCCAGCGGTGCCGCAGGGCCGCACGAGGTGGTACTCAGAAGCAGTGTGCGGAGCTTCGGGGCCCTGATGGCATTCGCGTTCGAACTGTTGGCACTGGTCGCCGTCTTCCTCCTGGTGGTCTCCCCGATGTCCTCGGGATCGGGCTTCCGGGACGACTGGTACCGGACCTGGCTGCTGACGGTGCGCCAGGGGCCTGTCCTGCTCGGCTCGCTCGGCGTCCTCGTCCTGGCGGCACTTGCCCTGCGGGTGGTCGCGACGCGGCTGCGCATCAACGGCGAGGGTGTGGAACTCGACGGTGGCCGCAAGCTGCGGCTGCGATGGGACGACGTGGCTGAGGTACGGGTGCTCAGGATCCGGTCCCACAGGAACAGGGAGACCGGCTCCCTCGGTCTGATCAGCTCGTACTACCTCGTGATGAGACCGATGCCCGGACGGGAGTCGCCGCGATTCCGTACCACCTCGGACGGCTGGGTCCGGGTGTGGGAGCTGGGCCCCACCGAGGTGGTGCCGCTCGACCTGGAGGTCGCGCTGACCCGGTTCGCCGGCGACCGCTGGCGCCGTGACGTCTGAGGTCTGAAGGCTGTGGCCCGCGCCAGGAATGCGCCGGCCCGCCATGATCGGACGCCCCGCGGAACCGACGGCGGCGGAACTCCCGCAGCTCGGCCCTGACCGTCCGCACAGCGCTCCGCGGCTGCTCGGGCCGCCTTGCCTCGCCGCCCTCCGGATGCCTCAGGATTTTCCGCGGAAAATTCCAAGGCATCCGGAGGGGCCCGAGCAGCACCAGGGTGTCGGGGTCCCGGTTCACGCGCTCGTGCGGGGGAGGCTGGACACGTCACTGCCGTGGGCGCACCGGGCACGAGGAATTTTCCGCGGAAAATCGTGCCCGCCTGCCGAGAGCCGCCCGGCAGGGCGATCCGTTCGGTACGGCTTGAGCAGCTGTCGCCACGTGGCTCTGTCGTACGGTCGGCGCCTGCGAGGACCGGCGCTTGGACGGCCGATCGCTAAGGACCGGGGCACTCGGCGGACGTGTACTCGTCCGCGATGTTGAACAGGCTGGCACAGCGTGGGCATTCAGCACAGCCGAAGAGATACCTGATCCCGGCGGCGAGTGCCTCCTGCCCGTCCCGGACGGCAGTGTCGTGCATCCATCGGCCGGTCCTCGAGAGTTCCTCACCGGCCGCCGGCCGCAGGTCACGTCGCTCCACGTCGCCCAGGTTCCAGTCCCGGATCGCCGAGTAGCGCCCGTAGTCACCGATGGCGATCGTCACCTCCGCAGCGCAGTGGGGGCAGGCCAGGTGGTAGAAGTCGTCGGTGCAGTCCCCCAGGGCGGCGCTCCAGTGGTACTGCGCATTGACCGCCAGCAGGTCGCGGAACGCCGCGAGGTAGTCGTCCGGCCGCGACGTCAGATACAGGTCCAGCAGCACACGGAACTCGGCGACAGCCTCGGCACAGTCGGCGAACAGATCGTCGCAGCCGTGGTGCCCTGCCGCGCGCCGTACGATCGTGCCGGCCAGTGCGCGCGCCCGCGGATCGCTCGACGCGAGCCGCACGAGGCGGGGAAGGGCTGCGAAGCTCGCGGGGAAGACGAGGTCGCCTTCCAGGCACAGCCGGTATCCGAGTTCCATCCAGGCCTCGGCATCGCCTTCCCGTTCCACGCGTTCCAGAAGCTCGGGAACGCGATCGGCGTCCCCGTAGCAGTCGTACATCCGTGTCCAGTTCGCCACCCGGGCATTCAATCGTCTGGAGGCCCGAGATGAATCCCCCGGGTACCGGTCGGCTCTCCTGGTAGCCGATCGGCGGGCCGACCGATGACAGGGGCGGACAGCCTCGACCGAACAAGAGCCGCAGAATTTTCTGCGGAAAATCGGTGAGGCCACGAAACGGCCGACCCCTCGGCGCCGGGAGTGGAACCGCGTCCTGCCGATCCGGGCCGGGCACGCATCGCGGTCTGCGGGCACTGTCCGTGCCCGTCCTTAGAGTGGGCTGATGTGAGATCACCTGAAGAGCTGCAGACGATCGACTGGCCGTCTTTGGGGCACTTCTTCGGCGACGGCCGTGACGTCCCTGGCTGGATACGCGCCCTGTACTCCGACGACGGGCACCTGGCGGACAGGGCGCTGTCCGAGTTCTTCGGCCGGGCGTTGCACCAGGGGTCGGTGTCCTCGGCCGCCGTGGCGGCCGTTCCCTTCCTCGCGCACGCGGCGGTGCACGCCCGCCACGAACGGGCGGACGTGCTGGCGGCTCTGGCCGGATGCGGAGGCACCGAAGCGGAGCCGAAGCACGAGGACGAGGTGCGGGGGTGTGCCCGGGTCGCCGCCGAGGTGACCGGGCTGCTGCACCTGTTGCGCGACGAGGACCCGCTGGTGCGCCGCAACACGGTGCGTGTTGCCCGCCGGGCCACCGGCGAGACCGTCCCCGTGGTGCTGCGTGAGCTGACCGCCTGCTACGTGTCCGACCCGGCCGCCGCTGTCCGCGCCGAGGCGCTCACCGTCCTGACGCTGCTCGACCCGGACGGCGGCGCGGCCCGCCGCCGTCTCCGGTCGGCCCTGACGGATCCGGTGCCGGCTGTCCGCGCCGCCGCCGCTCTGGCTCTGCTGGAACGTTCGGAGGAGCCCTACCCGGTCGACGTGGTCGCCGTCCTGGCCGAGGCCGGAGGCGACCCCGGATTCGACCTCGGCAGCCACGAGTTCGCGCCGGGCATCGGCAGCACCGACGAACGCATCTGGATCCTGACCGAGGACGCGGACGCCCTGGCGACCGTGGCCCGTGGCTGGATCGCCCAGGGGGACCACCAGGGCCGGGGCACGCGCCGCGCCCGACACCTGTCGGCGATGTGGCGCGACCGCGAGGACGAGACCATCGGTCTGCTCGCCGAAGCCCTCCGCCACGAGCACGACCTCCGGGACCTCGGCGGCCTGCTCGACGTGATCTCCCAGTGCCTGTTCGGGGTTTCCCGCCCCGACCCGGCACTCGCCGACAACCTCCTCCCCCACGTCCACACCGGCACCCTCGCCGGCCGCCGCGCCCAGATGATCCTCGGTCAGCTCGGCGATCCGCGCCTCCTCACCGATGTCCCCGAGCCGGTCCCGGAGGCGCTGGCCGCGCTGGCGGTCCGTACCCGCGACCCCGAGCACCAGCGCCTCGCCCTACGGCACCGGGACGCCACCCACCTGGACAGCCTCTACACCGATCTCTCCGCCGAGGAGGCCCGCACCCACCTGCCCGACCTCACCCGCCTGCTGCGCGACCGCCCCACCCGGACCCTCGTCCGCCGGTTCAGCGACTGGGCGATCCGGGACGCCGGACTCCTCGACCCTCTGGAAGCCCTCACCCACGCAACCGATGACGAGCTCGCAGTCGCGGCAGCCGTCACCACCGCCCTCCTCACCGACGGCCCCGCCACCGTCCTGCGCCTGCTGGCGCACCGGCTCGCCGAGAACAGCCGACACCTGGAGGAGGCCGGACGCCTGGGCGATGCCGCCGCTCCCCTGCTGCCGCTGATCGAGTGCTACCTCGACGACGGCTACGACTGGACCCGGCTGCACGCCGCCGAGGCCCACTGGCGGATCGCCGGCGATCCGTCCGTCGCGCTCCCCGTCCTGACCGCGCTGGTCGACCCGTCCCGCCCCGTGGGCGTACGGGCCCTCCAGGCACTCCACCGGATCGGACCGCCCTACCCGCCAGACCTGCTACCGCAACTGCCGCACTGGGCGACCAGTGAACGCCGGCTGCTGCGCGAGTACGGCACCGGCTTCCCGGCCCAGCGGCACCGCGACGACCAGCTGCGCGAGACGGCACACCGGATGCTCGACTGACACCGGCACCAGGGGAGACCGAGCCCGACCCTCCGAGGGGACGCCGGAACACCGGGCCGCCCCTCCGCATCCGCCCGGGTCCGCCGGGAGTGCCCTCGACCCGCACGGAGAATTTTCCGCGGAAAATCCGCGACCGCCGGTAGTCGCACCTGAGGACGTATGTCCTGCGGAGAGGCGGCACACTGCGGACGGCCAGTCGTACCGAGTCCTCACAGCTCTCCGCCCCACGGAATTTTCCGCGGAAAATCGGAGGCCCTTCCCTGAGATCGCCGCCGCGTCGGTACGCGACTGTTGCCGTTCGAGGAAGCTGACGGCCCGCCGTGGCGGGAAGGACAAGGGAGGGACGGCGCGGGGGAGGCGCAGTGATGCGGACGGCGCGGGTGGCGGGGCAGGTGGCAGCAGCGGTGGTGTTGGCCCTGGGAGCCGCGGCCTGTACGGGGCATGACGATGGAGGCGGCGTCGGTTGGGGTTACGGCACGGTGCACTCGCCGGCCGTCGTCGTGCGGCCGACGCCGACGGGGCACGGGGTGACACTGTCGGAACCGGCCCCGGCGTCGGCGCAGTGGATCGTGGACGCCACGGCCGAACCGGGTGCCAGCCCGGAGAACTGTCCGGTGCCGTCCCTGGCGGACATGATCGTGCTCGACGACGAAGCCGGACACAGCCGCGCGGCCGCGGTGTGGCTGGGGGACGGCGGCGTCGAGTGCCTGGTCACGATCAGCAATCGCGACGGCATCAACCAGATCGTCCTCGCGACATCGCTCGACTCCCTGGCGGACAGACCGGTCCCGCTGTGGCTCGGAGGATGGGCGATCTTCACCGTCTTCCCCGGTGACGCGGGACGAGTCGTGGTCAAGGACGACGACGACCGCGTCTTCGGCCCGCCGCACCAGCGGTTGGTGGACTTCGGTGGCGGCCGGGAGTTCACGGTCGTCGAGTACGCCTACCTCCGCACAGGCCCGGAGCCCGAGGATCCGGCCTTCTCCGTCCGGGCGCGGGTGTGCCCGGACAGCACCGGCCCGTGCCTCCCGGCGCGCTGGATCGCCCCGTCGGCCTCACCGCTGCCGCTCCGGTCCACTTCCGAGGACCGCCCGCGACGGCACGTAGGGGCGGCGGGGGTCCTCGTGCGGAATGTTCACGGTGGACCGTGCCGGTGAACGGGTTCCGAGAGCGCGGTCCACTCGAAGGTGGGGAACCATCGGGCTGCGGAGTGACGCCGTTGACGACGGTACGGCCGTCCGGAGCGGCGGACGGCGGTGGGGGTGAGCTGCCGGTCGATCCGACGCCGGCGGTGACGGCCGGTCGCCGGCGGCGCGCCGCTCTGCCGGGTGGCCGGTCCACTCCTTCGTCGATTCCGGCGAACAGGGCAACCACCGGATCCCAGGGGTGACAGGATGACCGTCCACATCACGTTCTGGGAGGGGAAAGTGACACTACGTTCGGACGAGTGGGCAGTACTCGAGTCCCTCGCTCGGAAGAAGCAGGGCTGGACGATCGGCGAGCAGCCGTTGGAGGACCGGTACCGGCCGAGCAGTATCGTGCGGACACTGTCGGAGAAGGGCTTGTCCAAGCTCGCCACCGCCCGCCGTCTCGACGCCCTTGCCAGGGACGGCGTCCGGCCCCCCTGGGCCGCGCGCATCACCCGGCTGGGCCGCAGCGTCCTGGAGTATCGGGCCCATCAGGAGAGCCCGCCCGAGCCGGTGCCGCCCGCCCCGACCTCCGCACCGGGTTCGGAGATCAACGTGCGCGCCGTCGACATGGACTTGTTCCGGACGACCCTCGCGGCCGCCGAAGCCGGCTCTCTCACCGACATCGACGTCACCGCGCTGCAGAGCGTCGTGTCCAAGGCCCGGCCGGTGCCGGGAACCCACCGCCATGCCCTGGCCCCGGACAAGGCCGAGCTGGCGGTGGTTCTTCACGTGCTCTTCCTGGAGTCCCTGTACCGGGATGCCTCGGGTTACCACCAACTGCTGCGGGAGCTACCCATGTCGTGGCGTAGAGGGAGGCGGCAGGTCGTGATTCGGACGCCGCTCGACCGTTCCGCCGCGATCACGGCCCTCTGATGGAATCAGGAAGCGCATGACCTCCCGGGGCACGGGCACCTCATCCGCCTTGGGCGCCCAGGCCGCTACCCGGCAGACGAAAGCGCGGTGGCCGTCAGGTCGCGACCGGCCGACCACAATCGCGCCGCCTCCGCCGGGACGGACGGGCGGGCCAGGGACGGGCGTCCTTGTGCGGACCGACGACGCTGTCTCCCTGAGGCAGTGGAATTTTCCGCGGAAAATCATCCGCCCCCAGCCTCAAAGCACCATCTGCAGCACGTTGCCGGGCTGGAAGTCCCGCTGCAGGAACCGCCCTTCGTAGCGCGGCGCGGGCCCGCGGATCACGTCGATCGCGGTGGCCCAGGCCGCGGCGTCGGCGCCCTCGGGGGTCACGACCGTGTCGGCGGTCGTCAGCGCCACGTACTCTCGGGGCCGGACGGCCGGCCGCACCGCGTGGATCGCCACGAGTTGACGGGCCAGCAGGGGCAGACGCGTCGCCTGCCCTCCGTCGTCGAGGACCGTCCGGCCCGGCCGGTGGGTCATGAGGAGCGAGGGGTACTCGCAGTGCGCGGCGGTCGGATCGACGGCGACGAGTCCGGGAGCCGGCACGCCGGTTCCGGCGAGCGTGGTCAGGGCGTCGGCCTCCCTGTGCAGGAGGTCCTCGGCCGGGCCCTGCCGGGTCGGGTCGACGAAGGAGCGCAGTACCAGGTACCGGGTGCCCCCGTCCCGCGTGCCGACGATCAGCCTCCGCATGTCGGCGGTGGCGCCGCCGTGCAGCACCTCAGCTCCGACGATCCGCTCGCCGGACTCCAGGTGTCGGCGCACCCAGGCCAGTGCCAACGGCCGGACGGTCGCCGCCTCGTCATGATCGGTCACCGTGCCACCTCAACATCCGGACGGCGGCACGCGCGAACCCTTCTGGGCCCGTCCGCACGTCAGTGCCGGTGGTGGGTGGGAACGTCAGGCGAACAGGACTGTCCGCACCCGCAGCGAGGGGTGGGGAACCTCAGGGCCGTCCACACATTTCGTGAAGGTCACGGGGGTGAGGGCGAAGAGGTGATCGAGGGTCGTCCAGGCCGCCGGTTCGGAGCCCCGGGGCTGCTCAGACCTCCGCACTGTGTACCGTCCATCGGGTGAATCGTCATCTTGCCGATGCGCCTGATGGGCTCTCCCGCCGGGCTCGATCCTTCGTCTCCGCGCACGGCCTCCGAGTCGGCAGCACGGGGGTCGAGCAGTATCGGAGCCGCTGGCTGGAGTGCGGGATTCCGGCAGCGGAAGTCGACCGGGCCAGGGCCTTCGAGGAACGTTGGGGTGGCATGCTGCTTCCCCCGGCGCCGATGTATGACGGCGGACCGAGAATCCTCCGCCCGGACACGCCGGAGCGGACGCCGACGGACGGGTGGTGGTTCGAGGCTGGAGACCAGCGGACCGCGGTGCCCTTCTCCTTCATGATCGGCCCCCGTGGCGAGTTCGGAATCCACGCCGAGAGATGGGTGCCGCTGCATGCGAGCGTCGAAGGATGGGTCGAGTCGGTCGCGCTCGCACATCACGCCGCCATGTGGGCCATGCAGATCACCAAGGTCACCGGCGAGGACGTCGACGCCCTTCGACTCGGGCTCTACGAACCGGTTCCGGAGGTAGGAGCACTGGCCGATGGATGGTGGCGAGGCACGGACTCACTGATCGCGGTCTACATGTTGCTGACGCCTTTAGTCGACACATAGCGGGGATAGTTGTCACCAAGATCTAAAAGGCCCAGGCGAGCTTGACCCGATCAACCATGCCTCTGGCGCGCGAGCCTCACCGAAGCAATATCGGGCCATCCCTGCTGTCCATCAGCAATCGGCGGATTGCCGCCAGGCGTGGCCGCGTGCTGTCCGGCCCGTCGCAGTACCAGCGCCGGGCCCCGGGCTCCTCTTGCACCTTGGCCGTTCTCCTCGGGCCGCGTTCCGAAGGGTTCGACCCGGCCGGCGCGCATGCATCTGTTCTCCGCCCGCCTGCCAGGGTGGACCAGGATGCATGCACAGCCGATGATTACCGGTGTCGGCGCCCTGCGGCAGCCTTCAGCCTCATGGGCAGCCAGGCGCGGTAGCGGCGCAGGGCCTGGCGCTGCTGGCGTTGCTCCGCGAGGAGGGCGATGGCCGGGTGGATGCGGGGCCTGGGCTCGCTGCCGCGGGCGATGCGGCGCAGTTGGCGGCGGACCTGGGCCATGCTGGCGGCGGAGGCGAGGGGCTTGTCCTTCCAGGTGACTGGTCGCATCTGGCGGTCGGCTTCGCGGCCGACTGCCCAGCGGTTGGGCAGGTCTGGGGTGACGGCGAGGGCGGTGCCCATGCCGATGATTGCGACGCCGCTGGCCAGGACCTGTTCGGCGGTGGTGCGCCGGGTGATGCCGCCGGTGAGCATCAGCGGGACGGGGCTGGTGGTGACCAGGTCCTTGGCCAGTTCGAGGAAGTAGGCTTCGCGGGCCTGGGTGCGGGTGTCGGTGGCGCGGCCGGTCATGGCGGGGCTCTCGTAGCTGCCGCCGGAGAGCTCGACCAGGTCGACGTCGAGCAGGGACAGCCACTCGATCACCTGGCGGGCGTCGTCGGCGTCGAATCCGCCGCGCTGGAAGTCGGCCGAGTTGAGCTTCACGGCGACGGTGAAGGACGGGGAGACGGCGGCGCGGACGGCGCGGACGGTGTCCAGGAGCATCCTGGCCCGGTTCTCCAGGGATCCGCCCCAGGCGTCGGTGCGCATGTTGACCAGGGGCGACAGGAACTGCGACAGCAGGTAGCCGTGTGCGGCGTGGACCTCGACCCCGTCGAAGCCGGCCTGTTCGGCGCGCGCGGCCGTGAGGGCGAAGCGCTTGACGGTGGCGTCGATCTGCTGGGCGGTCATGGTGGTGGGGCGGCCGAAGCGGCCGCTGTGCTTGCCCAGGTCGACGCCGAGGTCGGACGGTCCCCAGACGACGCCGGGCATGTCGGAGGCGACCTGGCGGCCGGGGTGGTTGATCTGCATCCAGATCGCCCCGCCGGCGGACTTGCCGGCCTTTGCCCACTCGATGAACGGTTCCAGGGGTGCGGCCTCGTCCAGGACGACGCCGGCGGGGCCGGTCAGCGCTTCGGCGTGGACCATGACGTTGCCGGTGATCAGCAGTCCGGTGCCGCCGCTCGCCCAGCGCTGGTAGAGCCCGATCAGCTGCTGGTCCGGGAGCTGGCCGGTGCCGGCCATGTTCTCCTCCATGGCCGCCTTGGCGATCCGGTTGGGCAGCACCGCCCCGGAGCCCAGGGGCAGCGGCGTGAACAGTTCGCTGGCCATCTGATTCTTCCTCTTCCATCGACTAGGATGTGTACAGCGTTTACATTAAGGCAAAGAATGTAGGCACCGCAAACATCGGAGAGGGTGACCCATGACACAGGCGAATGCCTCGTACCATCACGGCGACCTGCGCGCAGCGTGCCTGCGCGCCGCCCGGGAGCTCCTGGAGGAGGACGGCAGCGCCGGCCTGTCCCTGCGGGCCGTGGCGCGACGGGCGGGGGTGTCGGCGACCGCCCCCTACCGCCACTACGCGGACCGCGACGCGCTCGTCTCCGCGGTCGCGGCTCAGGGCTACGTCGAGCTCGCCGACCACCTGGCGGCGGCGCACCCCTCACCCCGCACGCCCGAGGACCTCGCCGAGGTCGCCGTCGCCTACGTCCGCTTCGCCCTGGAGCGTCCGGCGCTGTTCCGGGTGATGTTCGCCGAGCCCTGCGACCCCACGAACGACGAGCGGGTCGCGGCGACCGCCGCCATATGGGAGTACGTCCGCGGCATCGTCCACGGCGTCTTCCCCGATTCCGACCCCGAGGCCCTGTCCACCGCCGTGTGGGCCGTCGTCCACGGCCTGGCCTTCCTGCACCTGGACGGCAAGCTCGACACCTCCACCCCCGAGACGGTGTCCGCCCAGGTTCACGCCGCCGTCCGGGCACTGCTCGCCGCGACCCCGGCACAACCCCGGCCGGAGGCCGGGGTGGCGGATCAGGTCGGCGCCTGACAGCGCGGGACGGACCGCTCCGGCCCGTCCCGCGAACCGCGGCCGCCCCCAGAATGTTGACACTGCACACTTTGCACCCTAATGTATGCAGTGAATACATTGGCTTGCCCATGCGAACGGACTTGCACCATGAAGGCAATCACGATCAAGGAACCCGGCGGCCCTGAGGTCCTGGAGTGGACCGAGGTCGAGGACCCGACCCCTGCGGCGGGCGAGGTGGTCATCGACGTGGCCGCCACCGCACTCAACCGGGCCGACATCATGCAGCGCTGGGGCCTGTACCCCCTCGCGCCCGGCACCTCCCCCTACCCCGGCCTGGAGGCGTCCGGCCGCATCAGCGCCATCGGCGAGGGCGTCACCGGCTGGAAGATCGGCGACGAGGTCTGCGCCCTGCTGACCGGTGGCGGCTATGCCCAGAAGGTCGCCGTTCCCGAGGGCCAGCTCCTGCCCGTCCCCAAAGGCCTCGGCCTCGTCGAGGCGGCCGCCCTGCCCGAGGCCGTCGCCACCGTCTGGTCCAACCTCGTCATGACCGCCCGCCTCGAGCACGGCGAGACCCTCCTCGTCCACGGCGGCGCCGGCGGCATCGGCACCGCCGCCATCCAGATCGCCAAGGCCCTCGGAGCCCGCGTGGTCACCACCGTCGGCGGCCCCGAGAAGGCCGCCCGCGCCCTGGAGCTGGGCGCCGACCTCACCATCGACTACCGCACCGAGGACTTCGCCAACCACGGCCCCTACGACGTCATCCTCGACGTCATCGGCGGCGAGTACCTCCAGCGCAACGTCCACTCCCTGGCCCCCGACGGGCGCCTGGTCGTCATCGGCCTGCAGAACGGCCTCGAAGCCCCGCTCAACCTCGCTGAACTGGTCTTCAAGCGCGCCTCCGTCCACGGCACCACCCTGCGCACCCGCCCAGCCGCCGACAAGGCCGCGATCATCGCCGAGGTACGCGAACGGGTCTGGCCGATGATCGAGGACGGGACTGTCAAGCTCGTCGTCGACCGCACCCTCCCGCTCGCCGACGCCACCGAAGCGCACCGCCTCATGGAAGCGGGCGGACACATCGGCAAGATCATCCTCGTCAACGACTGAGCGAAGGAACCCCATGGACACCCGAATCGATCTCGGTGACCTGCCCGTCGACACGAGTGCGCCGGCCCTGGTCACCGGAGCCACCGGCTACGTCGCCGGCTGGATCGTGAAGGGCCTGCTCGACGCCGGGGCCACGGTCCACGCCGCGGTCCGCGACCCCGGCAACGCCGACAAGGTCAGACACCTTCTCGCCGCCGCCGACGCCTCACCCGGGACGCTCCGCCTGTTCGCCTCCGACCTGCTGCAGGATGGCTCGTACCGGGAGGCCATGCAGGACTGTCGGATCGTGATCCACACGGCCTCGCCGTTCGCCCGGACGGTCCGCGATCCGCAGCGCGACCTCGTGGACCCGGCCGTGCACGGCACCCGCAACGTCCTGAACGCGGCGACGGAGGTCGCGAGCGTCGAGCGGGTGGTGCTCACCAGCTCGATCGCCGCGATGGTCGGCGACGCCCAGGAGGTCCGGCGCCTGCCCGGCCGGATCGTCACCGAGGAGGCCTGGAACACGACCTCGTCGCTGACCCACGAGCCCTACAGCTACTCCAAGACCCTCGCCGAGCAGGAAGCGTGGCGGATCGCCCGGGCCCAGGACCGCTGGCGCCTGGTCACCGTCAATCCCGGCCTGGTGATCGGCCCCTCGCTCAACCCCGACCCCACCAGCGAGAGCTTCGCCATCGCACGGCAGCTAGCCAGCGGCGAGGCCCGCTTCGGCGCGCCCCGCATCGCACTGGCCGTCGTGGACGTCCGCGAGGTCGCGTACGCGCACCTGGCGGCGGCCTTCCTACCCGAGGCCGAAGGTCGCCACCTCGTCGTGGCGGAGACCACCGACATCGTCGACCTCGGCCGCAGGCTGCTTCCCGCCTACGGAGCCGCCTTGGGGCTACCGCGCCGAGCGGTTCCCAAGCCCCTCGCGGTCGCCCTCGCGCCGGTGATCAAACTCCCCCGCGAGTACCTACGCCGCAACATCGGCTTCGACCTGCGCAGCGACACCGCCAAGAGCCGTCGTGTGCTGGGCGTGCGCTACCGGCCCGCGCAGGAGTCCATGGAGGAGATGCTCGGCCAGCTCGTCGCGCCCGGAGCGCCGAAGCGCTGAATCGGAGCCGGAGCAGGGTGGCGGACCGCGGGCCGCCACCCTGCTCCGTTTGCCCAGACCCGACGGGCCCGGCCCGCGTCCGAGTCAGCCGGCCAGGTCGGCCACCATGCGCGTGGCGAGCCGTTTGGCCGAGCCGGGGTTCTGGCCGGTGTAGAGGGTGCGGTCGACCTCGATGTGGGGCAGGAGCGGGAGAGTTCCCTTGACGTAGTGGGCGCCGCTCTCGCGCAGCCGGTCCTCCAGGAACCAGGAGGCCTTGCGTCCGAAGCTGTTCAGCTTCTCCTCGACGTTGGACAGCGCGGTGATCCGGTATCCGGCGAAGGGCCAGGAGCCGTCAGGGTTGCCGGCCGCGAGCAGCGCGGCCGGGCCGTGGCACAACAGACCCAGCGGCCTGCCGGAGGCGAGTTGCCTGGTGAGGAGCGCCCCCGACACCTCGTCATGGGAGAGGTCCTCCATCGGGCCGTGACCCCCGGGGTAGAAGACCAGGTCGAAGTCGTCGGCGTCCACCTCGCTGAGGGAGGCCGGGGCGTCCAGTACGTCCTGGATCGTCGCGAGGTAGTCGGCGACCTCGCGCAGGGTGCCCGGCAGGCCCGCCGTACGGCCCATGCTGATCCTGTCCAGGGTGGGCCGCTTCCCGCCGGGGGTCGCGATGGTGATCTCCCACCCGGCCTCGGTGAAGATCTTGTGCGGCATCGCCAGTTCCTCGCCCCAGTAGCCCGTGGGGTGCTTCGTACCGTCCCTCAGCGTCCAGTACTCGGCCGCCGTCACGACGAAGAGGACTCGGGTCATGTTCTCGCCTTTCTGGGTGATGACGGGGCCGCTCTTCCGGTCAGCTGCCGTCGTGTTCCGTTCGCCTCGATCTTCGGCGCCATCGTGGGCGCCTGCCCGGTGAGAGCCGCGGTCCGCGGCCGGGGCTACAGGTTGCGCGTCGCGCGCGGGACCCGACGATAGGAGGAGGGGAGGTTCGGCCGGGGGTTCGTCAGGCGCGGCCGGTGAGGCCGCGCGAGCAGGGCACACGTGTGCCCGCGACATGGAGAGAACATGACTGAGCTTCCTCCGCCGCTTACCCCTTACCTGGAGCCCGCCGCAAAGGAGTTGTGCGAGGCGACCGATCCGCACCCGCGGCTCTACGAACTGCCGCCCGAGCAGGGCCGCGAGATCCTGCTCGGCCTGCAGGTCGACCCGGGCGTGCCCCGGCCCGAGGTCGACGAGGAGTGGGTCGAGGTGGCCACCGGCGAGTGGGGCACCGTCCGCACCCGTATCATCCGCCCCAAGGGCGTCACCGGGCCGCTTCCCGTGGTGTTCTACATCCACGGCGCCGGCTGGGTCTTCGGCGACGACAAGACCCACGACCGGATCTTCCGCGAGCTCACGGTCGGCGCGGGCGCCGCGGGCGTCTTCCCCGTCTACCACCGGGCGCCGGAGGCGAAGTACCCCACCCAGGTCGAGCAGAACTACGCCGTGGGCCAGTGGGTGCTCAAGCACGGCGAGGAACACGGCCTGGACACCTCCCGAGTCGCAGTGACCGGAGAGTCGGTCGGCGGCTGCATGTCGACGGTCTTCGCCCTGATGAACAAGGAGCGCGGCGGCATCGACCTCAAGGCCCAGGTCCTGCTCTACCCGGTGACCGACGCGAATTTCGATACCCCGTCCTACCTGCAGTTCGCCGAAGGCTACTTCCTCACCCGCGACGGCATGAAGTGGTTCTGGGACGCCTACACCACCGACCCCGCCCAGCGCGCCGAACACCACGCCTCGCCCCTGCAGGCCACCCTCGACCAGCTCAAGGACCTGCCGACGACCCTCGTCATCACCGACGAGGCCGACGTCCTGCGCGACGAGGGCGAGCAGTACGCCAACCGGCTTCGCGAGGCCGGCGTCGACGTCACGTCCGTCCGCGTCGCGGCCATGGTCCACGACTTCCTGCTCCTGGACAGCCTCCGCGACACCCGCGCCGCCAACGTCGCCCGCAAACTCGCCATCGACGCCCTCAGGACGGCGCTCCACGGCAACTGAGGGGCCCGCGCCCGCTGTTCAGCGGACGCCGAACGCCTTCATGATCTTGAGCGTGCCGGTCAGCAGCGCGGCCCAGGTCTCGGGGCTGATGCGCTGCGGCGGGTAGAAGCCCTGGATGCGCTGGTGGGCGACGGTCTGTGCCTCGGTGTACTTGAGGATGCCCTCGGCGCCGTGGCGGCGGCCGAGGCCGGAGTCGCCCATGCCGCCCATCGGCGCGTCGATGCTTCCCCAGGCGGCGGCGAAGGCCTCGTTGACGTTGACGGTGCCGGCGTGGACGCGGGCGGCGACGGCCCGGCCGCGGGCCCCGTTGCGGGTCCAGACGCTGGCGTTGAGGCCGTACGGGGTGGCGTTGGCCCGCGCGATCGCCTCCTCGACGTGGCGGAAGGAGTAGATGGAGACGACCGGGCCGAAGGTCTCGTGGTCGTACACCGTCATCTCGGGGGTGACGTCGGTGAGGATGGTCGGCTCGTAGAAGAGGGGGCCGAGGTCCGGGCGGGCCCGGCCGCCGGCCAGGACGGTGGCGCCCTTGGCGACGGCGTCGTCGACGTGTTCGGTGACGGTCCTGAGCTGGGACGGGGTGGTGAGGGAGCCGACGTCGACGCTGTAGTCGTAGGCGGCGCCGATCTTGAGCCTCTTCGTGCGCTCGACGAACGCGGCGACGAACTTCTCGCGGACGGACTCGGCGACGTACAGGCGCTCGACGGAGACGCACAGCTGGCCGGCGGAGGGGAAGCAGGCGTTGACCGCGCCGGCGGCGGCCTTGTCGATGTCGGCGTCGTCCAGGACGATCATCGGGTTCTTGCCGCCGAGTTCGAGGGAGGCCCCGATCAGGCGCCGGCCCGCGTCGCTCGCGATCTGGCGCCCGCTGGCGGTGGAACCGGTGAACATCATGTAGTCGGCGCCTGCCATCAAGGCGCCGCCGATGGAACTGCCCCGGCCGACCACGATCTGCCACACGTCGGCTGGCAGCCCCGCCTCGTACATGAGGTCGAGCGACCAGAGGGCGGTGAGCGCGGTCTGGGTGTCGGGCTTCTGGACGACGGCGTTGCCCGCCATGAGCGCGGCGATGGCGTCGCTGGCGGCCATGCTCAGGGGGTAGTTCCACGGGGAGATCACCGTGACGACGCCCTTGGGGTGGCGCAGTTCGGTGGTGTGGGTCAGCAGCGGGATCGCGCCGCGGCGGCGCTTGGGGCTCAGGTACTTGGCGGCGTTGCGCGCGTAGTAGCGGGAGACGATCCCGATGTCGACGACTTCGAGGAACGCGTCGCGGCGGGTCTTGCCGTTCTCGGCCTGCATGAGGTCGAGCGCCTCCTCCTGGCGGGCGAGGACGAGGTCGTGGAAGCGCAGCATGATCCTCTTGCGCTCCGCGATCGGCGTGGCCGCCCAGGTGGCCTGGGCGGCGCGGGCGCGGGCGAACGCGGCCTCGACGTCGTCGGGGGTGGAGATGGGGAAGTCGCCCAGGGGGTGGCCGGAGTACGGGGCGCTGGTGGTGACGCGCGCGGCGTTCGGTGCGGCAAAGACCCGTGCGGTCAGCCGCTCGATCAGCGCCGGGGTGATGGAGGCGGGCAGGCCCTGGGCGCGGGCGGCCGTGGGGCTGGCGGTTTGTGCGGTGGCCATGGCGGGGGTTCCTTGCTACTTGTTCCGGCGCTGGACCGAGGTGGGGACCGGCATGTGGAGGGCGAGCTGGCCTTCGGTCATCACGTCGAACTGGATGGTCCGCATCGGCTTGAGCGAGCGCAGGTCGTCGGACATCCGGCCCTCGCCGAGCTGGAGGCGGACGTCACGCGGGACGCGCGTCGTGCCGGCGTTCAGCACGTTGGTCTGGCTCAGGGTGGAGTGCCATGCGCCGTTGATCGTCGTGTACGAGGTGAGCGAGCTGACGCGGTCGCCGCTCAGGTGGGCGGTCTGCTTCGGCGTGGTCGCCTGGAGCGACAGGTCGAGGCCGCCGGCGTCGTTGGTGACCCGGGCGGTGGTCCGGCGCTCGTCGATGTCGACGTCGAGGCCGGTGACCCACTTGGGGAAGCCGTAGCCGTCGTGGCCGCGGACCTGGGCGATCTCCGTGCTGACCGGCAGGGACAGCACGTAGGAGTCGAGCTGTTCGTTCTTGAGGCCGGCGACGAGGTCGAAGAACCCGAGCCTGCCGTGCCGCGCGGGCTTCACGGCGATGCCGACGGCGGCCTCGGTGTAGAAGTCGATGTCGCACACGTCGTAGCGGAAGAACATGACCGAGATCAGCCCGAGGCCCGGGGCGATCTCCAGCGGCGCCAGCTCTCCGGGCAGCCGGGTCCGGATCGCGCCGGAGGGCGCGAGCATGGTGATCCGGGCGGTCGAGACGCTGTAGTAGAAGTTCGGGGTCAGCGTGGGTCCGATCGGGGAATCGACCTTGACCTTGGGCAGCTGCCGGAAGAAATCCACCCCGCTGACGCGGGGATCACGGGCGATCTCGTCGAGGTCGGGGTTCATCCGGTACCGGTCGTACAGACCCCCCTTGGGGACGGTGACCGTACGGCCGCCCAGGTCGACCTTGACGGTGGTGTCCTTCTGCGCCGAAGACATGGCACGGCTCCTCACTAGCAATGTAAGCGGTGTACACATGACTATAGGCCGCAATGTAAGCACCGTCAACAATTGGGCGTGCGGGGATTCCGTGAACGGATACGACCACTGGGGTCGGCCTGCCCACCGTGCGGTCGCCGGCCGCTCTCGGCAGGGCGGGAACGCGGCGGCGGGTCGCATGCGGAACGGATTGGCGCGGCCGGACCTGGGTGCTGGGACTGCCCGCCTGCGGTCAGGTAGACGACCGTGTTCCACTGCGAGCGCGCCAGGCCGAACGCGTCCGCGTCACCGATCATGTGGCGCACCAGCGCGGTCGCCGGCGCAACGGCCGCTTTCATCGCGCCGGCCTGCGCCGCGACGTACTCGATCGTCGCATTCACCTAGGTCGCGGCCCTGGACGCGTCACCTTCGCGCATAGCGCCTCCACCGCCGCTGCCCGCACAGGTGACGCGTCCAGGGCCGTGGGTGGGGTGAGGCGGGTGGCAGCGGCGAACACCGTGGCCGTGGTAGGTGTCAGGCCCAGGAGGTGGTCGGTGCTCAGGCGGCCGTTCCGGATCGGGCCGAGGCCGGCCAGTTCGGCGGTGCGGGCCGGGGTGCGGCGGATCCGGTAGGAGAGCCGTAGCAGGAAGCCGGCCATCGATTCCTCGGGCAGCGGGCCCAGGCTGCGGGCAAGCGGACGGCCCGTCACCTGGTCCGTCCTGTGGCGAATTCGGCCGCGGTCCGGGAGTCGCACTGGGCGGCGAGCTCGTCGGTATAGGGGGCCAGGCGTGCCAGGAGGCGGGCTTTGTCGCCCCTGCGCACCCCCAGGAGGTGGACCGTCTCGCGCACCAGATCGGCCCCACCGTCCAGCTGCGGCCCAGTGCCGTCGGCGCGGATCAGCGGGCTGAACAGGTATTCGCCCTCGGTCACGCGGGCCCAGACCAGGACCGAGGCCGGTAGCCGCATCGCGCGGGCGGTGGGCAGGCCGGCGGTTAGGGCGGCCCAGTGCTCCTGGGGGATGGCCCACGTGCCAAGGGCTGCGCGGCGCCGGGCGTAGTCGATCCGCTGGTCGTGCCGGTCGAGTTCGCCAGCGATCGTCTCCACGCCGGCCAGGAACTGTCCCCAGTGCGTGTCCGGGGTTCGTGCCCGCAGCTGTTTGAGGCCGGAGGCGGCGTGTCCGGGCGGGATGGCGAGCAGGAGTGCGCCGTCGGCCGGGGTGCCGCCCAGGGTCATCTCGGCGAGTTTCAGCGCCGCGGCCCGGCGAACGAGACGGCTGTTGTTGCGGCTGGTGGCCGTGAGGCGTGCGGTGAAGCCAGCGAGGTGGCGCTCGTACCAGTGGATGGGCAGGAGCTGGGGGATGTGCGCGGGAGTGAACCGGCAAGGGCGGGACGCCACCCGCAGGACGCCGGAGGTGCCGGCGCCGGCGAGGGCGTGGAAGCCGAACTGCTGGCGGGACAGCGCGCGGGCCAGTGGTGTGGACAGCTGGCGGCGGATGACCCCCGCGTAGCGGAGCCGGTCGGTGTCGAATGCCGTGCGGGCGAGGGTCTGCATCGCCTCGCGCAGGGTGGCCGCGTCCCGCTCGGCCAGGAGGTGCTCGCTCAGCGCGAGCAGGGCCGCCGTCGCGGCGGCCGGTGCAGGGAGGCCGATGACCTCACGGCCATTGTGCCCGTGGGGGAGGTCGGCGGTGCGTCGGCGTACGTCCTGGATGTGCGTGTCGAGTGTGTCCGACACCGCGGTGGGCAGCGGTGCGAGGTCGGCGGCGATGGGCCAGGTGATCTTGATGAGTTGGCTGACGGCCGCTAGGTCCGGGAAGAACAGCGAACCGGTGCCCGTGTCCGCAGCGAGATGGTGGTCGAGGCGTTCCTGGAGCCGAAGGACGGTGGTCAGCTGGGCCGGGTCGAGGGGTCGCCGGCCGAGGTCGGACGTGGTGAGGTCAGCGCCGCACAACGGGCGGGGCCTGCGCGAAGGCGCGTCCAGTGCGAGGTTGCGGCACTGGGCGGGGTGCAGGCCGGCGCCCTGCAAGTGGAGGATGGCGCTGGCCCGCCCGTCGAAGGAGAGGTTGGCGGGCCGCCGGCAGTGCGGGCACAGGTGTTCCAGCAGCCGGCGGTGGCGGGTACAGGCGAAGACGACGGGAAGGTGCCAGCGATGGCGCCAGGCGCCGCCGTGCTCGTGCTCGATGGGGCTGCCGTCTCCGGCCAGGCAGTCGGGGCAGAACCGGCTGGCGGTGGTGAACGCCCATACGTTGAAGCCCACTCGCCCGTCGGTGCGGGTGCTGGCCTGGGCCATCGGCGGGTAGGCGGCGGCGTACTGGCGCAGGCTCAGGGCGGCGACTTCGCTCAAGCTCAGACGGGTGGCGGCGGCGAACGCCGCCGCTCGCTCGGGCCCGAGGTCGACCAGCAGGTGCGCGGGCAGGCGGACCATGCGCCCCAGCCGGTAGGGGGCGAGGCCAGTCAGCACGCCGATGCGCCCGGGTGGTCGGCGAAGGCGATGGGCCAGCCGCAGTACGTAGCCGGCCAGGGACTCCTGCGGCAGGGGCACGAGGCTACGGGCGAGCGGGGCGGGGGCGGGGGTCAACTCACCGCTCCGCTGGGGCCGGCGTCGTCGAAGACCGTGTTGCGCCCTCGCGCCACCTTCTTCCTGGCCGGGGCGGGGATGTGAGGCTGCTCGCCGGAGGCGGCGTCCAGGTCGGGCAGGTCGGTGGGGGTGACTGTGAAGGCGTCGAGCAGGTCGATCGTCAGCCGCTCGCTGCCATCGCGGATCGCGCGGCGGCAGCCGGTCTGGATGAGCTTCTCCAGCAGTCCCACCACCCCGCCGGTGCGGCGGAACAGGTACTCGGGCATGCCACCGGTGGTGAGCATGCCCTCGGTGTCAGTCAGCAGCCGCAGATGTTGTTCGAGCCCTGCCAGGTGCGCGGTCCACGCGGCGATCCGCGCGGGAGTGTCGTAGCCGAACGCGTCGAGGTCGATCAGGTCGAAACGCCGTTCGTGCTGGGTGGCGGCCTGGTCGTTGGGGCTCCTGCCGCGGTCCGGGACCGGCTTGAAGATCCACTGGCCGGTCTTGGCGTCCCGGCGCCCGTCGCGCAGCAGCCCGGAGTTCGGGATGCCGACGCCCACCAGGATCAGGGTGACGGGCATGCTCATCATCTCGCGGATCAGGTCCAGGACGTCCTGGTCCGCCTCCCGGTGCAGCTTCAACCTCGTGATGTCGTCGATCACCAGCGCCTTGGAGCCATGCGCGAAAATCGCGTCCTTCACGGTGCGGACCAAGTCCTCCAGGCGCATGCCCTTGTGGTCCTCACCGAAGAAGTCGAGGATCCGCTGGCAGGTGGAGATCGGGGTCGCCCGGACCGGACAGCGCACGTACGCCACCGGGGCGTGCAGGTCCCGCGTGCCCTCGATCGCCTCCGGGTTGACCTGCCGGTGCAGCTGGAGCCACTCGTCCTCGAACGCGGCGAGCGCCTCGCACACCGTCTCGGTCTTGCCCTGGGCGCCGCCGCCGTTGACCATCACGCCGGTGCGGGTGCCCCACTTGTGGCTGAACGCGCCGTCCTCGATGCGGGTCTTGACCAGGTCGGCGACGGCCTCGCTCATCGGGGTGGCCTGCACCGGCAGACTGCTGTGGGTGGCCAGGCGGTGCAGGTCGTGGATACGGGCCTGCCTGAGGCTCAGCCGCGCGTACTGCGCCGCGGTCAGCCGCGGCGCCGGCACGAACGCGTCCCGGCTCGCCCGCCACCGCTCCCAGCCCTGCCAGTGTGTGCGGTCCAGCGGTGGCCCGGGCAGGAACACCGGCGACGCCCCTTCCTCGCTCCCGCTCAACGGTTCTCCTCCGTCACCATGTCGTCCTCGTCGGGCAGGGAGAGCAGGCTCACTGCCCGCAGCCGCTCCCCCAGCCTGGGCAGGTCGCGCAGCAGGTAGGCCAGCCGCATCACGTCGTAGCCGGCGTCGGCCGCGATCAGCACCGACGGGTCACCTGGGCTCCACTGGTCGGCGGCGACCAGGTGCTCGACCAGGTCCCGCAGCTGTGCGGCGGTGACCGCGGCGAGATCGTCGCCCGGCCTCAGCCGCACCGCGTCCAGCGGGGCGACCCACGAGGTCCGGCCCGACTCCAGAGCGACGACCCACGAGTACGGCCAGCCCGGGATCATCTGGTGCCTGGCGTCGCCCCACCCGTAGGTGTGGCAGAACGAGCGGGCGTCGCTCGTGTCGGCGTCGGACCGAAGCCACGGCAAGACGTCCACCGCCAGCACCAGGCGGCCACCGGCGGCACGGGGCAGCGGCAGACTGGCCAGCTCGGCCCGCAGCCGTTCAACGTCCAGGCGGCCCCGGTTCAGCGCGCCGTACAGGGCCCCGTGGCCGCGGCGGTGCTCGGGAGCCAATGCCAGGCCGACCAGGGTCTTCACCGGGCCGTCGGTGCACAGCACCGCGTCGGTGAGCTCGAACAGCGCGTCACGCCGCCCGGTCAGGCAGTCGTAGAAGACCCCCCGGAAGCGCGACAGCTCCGCGAACGACTCGTACTGCACGCCCTGTTCCACCACGGTCACCAGCACGGCCTTCGCGTCGAGCCTCTGAACCTCTTGGAGGTCCAGAATCAGGCGGGGCCGGGTCCGCTGTCCTGGAAATCCCCATGTGGGTGACCTGCGCTCGCCGTCGGACCGCTACCGCGGCAGGTAAGGATCCTCGACCGTCGGCCTTCTCCGATCACCCTCGGGGGTGAAGGTCAACGATCCACGGAACGAGCCGGCGCCGAAACGCACTGCGAGAAGCAACGGTTGCGCATGCTCGGGCGGCCACGGTTCGCTCCCCGGTTCGCTGCCGTTCCACAGATGGAAGACCACCATCGGCTGCTGCGGATCCCCCGAGAGGTAGCCAAGCGTCTTCCCGTACAAGGGATTGTTCCCTCCGAACAGCACAGAGGGAGGGCCGAACTCCGCCGTCACGTCAGCCCAGGTGCGGTCAGCCGCGGCCCACCCTCGCACCCGGTCTGTGACAGCCTCGTACTCCTCGGCTGTGAGAACCCGATCGGGCCCGAGCCAACCGCGTCGCTGCGCGAACTCCGCGTATACCGAGGCGACTTCATAGCAGTCACCCTGCGCGGGGAAGACCTCCTGGAAGGCCCCGCTGGGGCCGATGGAGGTCCAGAGCCCCTGCTCTTCCCAGCTCTGCTTCAGCTGATTCCACGCCTCGGGCTGGCGCTCGACGAACAGCAGGTGGTCAATCAGGATCCGGAACGCCACCTCACCCCCGTACATCCCGGGCCGGCGCAGGGCGAGGTTGAGCTGATCAATGAGGTGATCACGGATCTCCTCAGCAGCGGCAAGCGAAGTAGGAAGGGTCACGCACACAGTCTTCCGCAGGAAGATCAGCTCGATCACCCGTTCCGCCGACGAAGACGAGTGGATAAATCACAAGCTGAGCAGTTGCGATCGAGCCCTTGGGACTGTTGCCGGACTCCGTGGCTGGTTGACGGTCAGTCACTTTCGATCATTGTTCCGGGAGGTCTCCGCAGAACTGCAAGCGTTGGCTGCGCGTGGGACGTGTGCGAGATCCGGAGCCTGGTCTGGCCCGAGGTCGAAGACCTGGTGGTCGTGGTGCGTAGATACGTCGCGACCCTGCGGGCCGGGACCGCCGTCGAAGAACCGCGTCCGATCCCGCGGCCGCACCGGATCGCGGCCTGGATCATGCGTCTTCCCGATTCCCTGGCCACTGGCGAGCGCACCCGGCTCGACCGGGCCCTGGACGCCTGTCCAGGACCCGGTCGTGGCCGCCGAGCGGGCCGCGACTTCGCCGCCATCACCCGTGAACGACGCGATACCGAGCTGCCGATCTGTATGGCGGTGCCCCGGCCACTGCTGTCCAGGGCACCGGAGCTGATCGTCAGCAGCGGGTTCACGACCGACCGCACGCGGTACTGCCGACCTGTCGTACACGGGCCCGGCCCCGCGCCGAGTGGGGATCGGCCCGAACGAGGCCCTACACACGGCGCGCCGGCAGACCCTCTCGGGCTCGCCAGAAGTCTGCGTCGCGAGGGTCGGCCAGCCAGGCCGTCATGCGCTCGGCGCAGGCTTCGAAGGCCTGGAGCAGCGAGATCTCGTCACCGACGGCGAAGGTGAGGACGTCGGCGTCATGGGTGCCGTGGTCGGTCTCGCACCAGCAGCCCACGTTGACCGAGGCGCTCACCTCGTGCTGCCCCTGGTCCGTCCAGCCCACCTGAAGCTGGAACTCCGGCGAGTCGCTTCCACTCACCGGCTGGACAACGCACAGAAGGAGGATCACGCAGGCCCGGGACTGCGGGCCTGCGAAGACCGCATGGTCCGGCTTCCAGTCCCACGTCGCGGCGGCGGCCTCGGACCGAGCCTCGCCGACGCTGCGAGCCGCGCGCCGCAGTGATCCGACGCCGGCGGCGGACAGCCGGGGGAACAGCGTGCTCAGGGGGACATCGTCGAAGGTGCCTCGGCTCATGGACATGAGCTGATCATCAGCTCGCTCCGGCAGGAGAACAAGGGCTCTCCGCCCTCAGCACCGCAGGAGGCATGCGCCCTGACACATCACGTTCATCTGTACCGTCCGGGTGCTTCAACGAGTACGTCGGCGCCTGGTCAGCTGGTGGCGGTGAACAGGCCGTTGAGCTCCGGGTAGTCGATGGCCCGCCGGAGCGAGTCGTAGCCGCCGGCGCGGTGCAGGTCGAGTGCCGCCCGCCGCGCCGCACCGCGCGCGGCCGCGATCCGGTCGAGTCTCATCCGCCGGGTCTCACTGCGGTTCATGGGAGAGGGGCGGATCGGAAACGATCCGCCCCTCTCCCATGAACCGCATCCCCCGGGCTGTCAGGCCTTCGGAAGCGTTATCCCCAGTTCGAGCATGGCGGGGGAGGCCGGGCCGCCTTCGGAGCGCTCGGTCTTGTAGCCCTTGACGCCCGGGGCGACGGTGCGCGGGTCCACTGCCTCGGAGGGGGCGCCGGTGGTGTAGAGGCCTTCGGGGTCCTGGTCGCGGTCGTGCGGCAGGAGCCAGAAGACGCGCCGGCGGAAGGTGCCGGAGGCGCGCGAGGACTTGGCGTCGGGGCCGAGGATCGCGTAGCCGACCATGCGGCCGTCGCGGTGGTAGGCCGGGCGGCCGCGGCGGGTGGTGAGGCGGTCCAGCGACTGACGGACGTAGTCGAGGTCGGAGGTGTCCTCCAGCCAGACGAGGTCGGTTTCGTGGGCGAGCTCGGCCGGGTCGATCAGCGCGCTCACGCGTGGTGCTCCTCTGTGTCGTCGGTGATCAGGCCGATGCCCGGGTAGTACTTGCGGCTGTTGGACAGGACCATCTCCTTGGGAGATGTCATACCCAGTGTCTCGCGAACTCGTGCGGCGAAGGCACGCCCGGATACGGGATTGGCCCCCTCGAAGCCGCACCAACGGGTGTAGGCGCCGAAGAGCTGGGACTGTTCGGCCCGCATGCCCTCGCCTGTGACGCACGCCTCCTTGAGGAAGCGGCCCACGTGGTCCTCGGTCTCGGCGTAGGCCGTGGTCGCGGTCTGGACGGCCTGGGGGCCGGCGAGGTCCTTCTCCCCGGCGAAGTAGCGGCGGGCGCCCTCGATGAGCCAGGCCAGGATCCCGGGCCCTTCCTCGGCGACGAGGACGTGGGCCAGGTTGTCGATCTTGCGCTCCTCGGGCACGACCCGCTCGAACGGGATCAGGCGCATGCGCCGCCAGAAGGCGAAGCCGCCGGTGCCGACCTCGGGGCGGTGGTTGCCGAGCAGCCAGAGCTTGTGGGTGGGCTCGAAGGAGAAGAAGTCCTGGCGCATCCGGCGGGCCTTGATCTTGTCCCCGCCGGTGAGCAGCTTGACCCGGGCCTCGTCGAAGCGGTCGCCGGGCTTGAGCTCGGAGCAGACGATGATCCGGCGGCCGTGGAGCTCGGCGAGGTCGGTGGGGTGGCCGTCGAAGGTCTTGGCCATGAGGAAGCCGGGCGGGGCCGCGTCGGCGTAGTCGCCGAGGAGCTGGATCATGACGTCGAGCAGGACGGACTTGCCGTTCTTGCCCTGGCCATAGAGGAAGGGCATGACCTGGGCGCCGACGTCGCCGCTGATGGAGTAGCCGAGCAGCAGGTGGAGGAAGTCGCGGGTCTGGCGGCCTTCCTTGTCGTCGCCGAAGGTGTCGGTGAGGAAGCGGTCCCAGCGCGGGGTGGGCATCCGGGCGGGGGCCAGGGTGGTGGAGCGGGAGTGGTGGTGGACCTTCGGGTCGGGCGGCACGATGGCGCCGGTGCGCAGGTCGACCACGCCGCTCGGGGTGCACAGGGCGTACGCGTCGGCGTCCAGGAGAGCCGCGTTGAGGACCATCCCCGGGGCGGACTTGGCCTGGGCGAGCATGGCGTTCATACCCGAGGTGGACAGGGCGCGGCGGCGGTGCCGACGCAGGTCGGTGTTGGTGTAGACGCCGCGGGGGTCGTGGGTGGCGATGCTCTCGGCCATCTCGCCGGCGGCCCACAGGACGGTGTCGTCCTCGTCGAGCTGCCAGCGGTGGGCGGCCCAGCGGTACCAGCCGAGTCCCGGGACGTGGCGGTAGTCGCGTCCGTAGAGGTGGACGAAGAGCTTGGCGTTTCCGCGGTCCGACAGGGAGTCCGGCAGGAGGCCCTGCGGGCTCGCCTGTGGGCCTGCGGGGGCGGGAGTGGACCGAATGACCGGTGAGGCCGTCGAGGGGCCCTGGACGGCCTGAACAGGCGTCTGCTGGGCCGCCACGGGGGCAGGTTCCTCCAAGAGGCTCTCCTGCACGGCGGTGCCGTGCCAGGGGGCCTGCGAGGGACCCGGGACCGGCGGGTACTCCAGGATCTGCTGCGCTGCGGCCACGGGGTCGAAGACCGTCCTCTTACGGGTGCTGTCGCTCATCCGCGCGCCTTCCCGATGTGCAGGGGCTGCCGGGCACCGGCGGCGAGGCCGGAGCGGATGACGGCGGAGCTGTGCCGGTCCTGGGAGGGGCGGGCGGTGTGTGCGGCATCGGTGAGCAGCCGCTCGGCGGCCGCGTGGGTGAGGTGCCCGGCGGCGACCAGGCCTCCGGCGGTGAAGGCGGCGCGGTTGAGCTTGCCGGTGAACCCGACCCCTTCGGCCGTGCCCGCGCAGTCGGTGACGTCCTGCAGAACGGTGTCGAGGACCCGATCGGCACCCCGCTTGCCGCCGCCGGCGGCCACGACGGCCTGACGGCCCCGGTGGGGGACGGCCTGCTGGGGGACGCTGTGCGTACCGGGCTGGTCCTTGAGGTGGCCGGTGCGGATGAGTTCCTCGGCGAGCCACCTGGGGAGCGGCGCGGGGACCGTGGCACCGGGCAGCGGGGTGTAGACACCGTTGGCGGTCGCCGTGACGGGAGCGACGATGTAGCCGCCGTGGGCACGGACGTCGACCTGCCAGGCGAGGGCCCGGCCGGCGGAGGAGCCCGCGGAGCAGGCGAACCGGTGGTGGGCCTGGTCGCGGTACCAGATGTGCAGGCCCCCGGAGGGGGTTCGCACCCTCAGGGTCGCGGTGTCCCCGGCCGGGTCGGGAGCTCCGCGCAGAGCTGCCAGCAGGGCGAGGGTGTGGTAGCCGTTCTCCAGGCCCTCGAGGTTGACGTGCTCGTGGATCGGGATGCCTGGCAGGATCCGGTCCCGGGAGGGGACAGGGCCCGGGTGGCTGTCGACGTCGATGACGACCAGGCCCGCGGGGCCGCAGGCGACGCCCGTACCGAAGTCCGGGTTGACTCGCCACCAGGCGGTGATGACGTCCTGGTCGACGGTGGCGGCGTGGAAGCCGTGGCACCAGCGACCCACCCGGGGGCAGATGCACTCGGTGGGGGAGTGCGGGGAGTCCTGGCAGGCCTGACAGTTGGCCGGCGGGGTCTTGCGTCCGGGAGCCAGCGGATGGACGGGCCACCCCTGGGCGGCACACCAGCGAGCGACGGCGAGCGCCTCCGGCTGACGCTCCGCTCGGTCGCTCCCCACGGCCTTCGGCGCCGTCACGCTGGTCCCTTCCCCTTGGTTCGGTAGCTGATCGGTAGCTCGGTAGCTGCCCGGACTTGAGTCGCCGGCTGAGTCGCTGAAGGCAAAAAGCCAGGTCAGAGCACTGGCGGATGCCGGATCAGCGACTGAAGCGACCGAAGTCCAGAAGATAGCTCACACAGACTAGCCGAGCGAGGACATACGAGCCCGAACCGGCGGAGCCCGTGGGAAGACTGAGCGACCGAACCGTTGGCCAGCGACCGAGTCGCTTCGGTCGCTGGTTCCGGTGCTCCGACGTTTCCGCAGGTAGAAGCCGTTTTCCAAGCCCATCAGCGACTGAAGCGACTCAAGCCCGGGTCTATAACGCGCACACGCACACGGGAATGTCTTTATATACCCGAGCTTGAGTCGCTTCGGTCGCTGATCGGGTGAGTATATGGGTTCTGACCTGGGGTTTTGTCCAGCGACTGAAGCTCAGCGACTGAAAGCGACTGAGCCCCTCCGGACAGAACGGCGGCGTGTCGCGCGTGTCAGGCACGGCTGAAGGTGCCGGGTTCGGTCGCTTGGGTCGCTTCAGTAGCTCCGCCGAGGACGAAGGGGAGCCGGCGGACTGCCCAGGAGTTCTGCTGCCGAGGGTTGCCGAGCCGCCGGCACCGGAACCGGTGAAGCCCCGTGGGCAGCGACCGAGCGACCGAAGCGACTCTGGTACCGACTTGCCGCAGGATCCGGTTCCGGCTGCCCTGCCTCAGTCGAGGGGAACGAGTCGGTACCGGCCCGAGACGTCCTCCGGACCCTGCACCGCCAGCACAGGCCGTCGTTCGCCGCGGGCCGGTCGCAGCGTGCGCTGCCGTCGCCGGTGCAGCGTTCGGCCGGGACTGCCGTGGGGGTGGTGGCCTTCGGGGTGTGCCGGCAACCGCCGCACAGACCTGACGTTCCCACCGGGCGGGGGCGTTCACAGCCGGGACAGCACTGGCCGAGCCTCGGGAGGCGGTCAGGCCCGGTGGGGGCGGTGCCAGCGGGTGCTGAGGGCACCACCGGTGGGCGGGACGCGGCCCGGCGGTCGGTGATGACTTCCCGGCACGTCCGGCACGCAGTACCGGAGGACCACAGCACTCCGGTCTCGCAGTCGGGGTCAGGGCACCCCCAGCGGGGCAGTGCGACGCCCAGCAGCCAGCGGCCGACGTCCCGGATGTCCGATGGCGTCGTGGCGGCCAGGCGGGCCGTCAGGCGGGCTCGAAGCCTCGCGTCGTCGGTGCCCGCGCGCAGCTGGCGGCCGGCCTCGCGGCCGATGAGCCGCTGGGTGAAGGTGTTGGCCCGGGGCAGGAGCCAGCGGACGGGTTCGAGGGCAGCGTGGACGCGGGGGCTGTAGGTGAGTTCGGGGGCGTCGCTGTCGGGGTGCTCCCCCGCGCGGAGCGCGAGACGCGGGCTCGGCAGTCGAGCCGCCACCGGCTCACCCGGGGGCACCGGTTCCGTGCGCACGGCCGGGCGGCCGGGCACCGACGCATCTACCGGTATCTCGCCTCCGGCGGGTGGGACAAGCGGACGTTCGTCCTCGGGTCGGTCAGTCATAGGGTCTTCTCTGTACGCGAGCGATCCGTCATCAACGCGGGGACCCGATCCGTCACCAACAACAGGAGACGCGGGTGTGGCGAAGAGGTCGAACGGGTCGCCGGGGCGGGGTTCCGGTTCGACCGTGGCGAGGGTGAAGAGGTGCCGGCCCTGGGTGCCGGCGCGGCGCTCGACGGTGATCCAGCCGGTGGCCTCCAGGCCGTCGATCACCTTCCCGGCGGCTTCCGTGGTGATCGGGCTGCCCGCGCGGCTGCCCGTGTGGTGGCGCAGGTAGCCGGCGAGCTCGGCCTCGGTCAGGGCGATCTTCAGGGCCACGGCGTAGGCGATGGCGGCGTACGCGCGCAGTTGGCGCGACGTGAGGTCCTCGCAGGCGGCGACGGGCAGCCAGACGAAGCGCTCCGAGGACGTCATCGGCCGCACCCGGCGCAGGCAGGTGGTGCCCCAGCCGCCGGGCATGGAGCGGCGGGTGTTCTCCGGCAGTTCGATCACGCCGTCGGGCGCGCTGGAGCGGAGCTGGGAGATGCCGCGTTCGACGGTGGACTTCGACAGCCCGAGGTAGGACGCGAGGGTGCGGGCGCCGGCGGTGCAGCCTTCGGGGCGCTGGGCGAGTGCCTTGATCTTGACGTAGACGCTGAGCGCCGCGTCCGCGTAGAACGGGGACTCCACGATGCGGATGGGGACTTTGACCCGTTGCCGGCGCTGTCGCGGGGGCAGCCCGTTCCAGGCGGCGATATCGTGCGACGGCTGGAAATCGCGTGGATTTTGCTTCATTATATTGCCTGTACATGTGACATGTCCGGCCCGTACGGGAGTTCGATCACTCCAGTCGGGTGGCACGGTCCCTGTGTTCGTGTCATGTGGATGTCTCCGTATCGGGAGGCAGAAGCCTTCATCGGCTTCGGTTCGGCAGAACCTCGTTGTTGTCCGGGTTGGCGCCCGGACGGGCTCGGCCCACTGAGTTGGCGCTCGGTGGGCGGTTTGATCTCTGGACCGCGTTCCAGGTGCCTGGCAGCGCCTGAAACGCGGTCGTCGGGGCGGCGGCCACCCGTGGCGGGGGCCGCCGCCGCCCCGTTTCTGCGGACTGTCAGGCGAGCGGGGCGGTCGCGACCTTGGCGAAGAACGCGAGACGCTCGTCCTGCCAGGCCGTGACGTTCACACAGCGCCCTTCGCCGGAATGCGGGGCGTTGGAGGTGGTCTTGATCCAGCAGGGGCTGTCGAACTCGACGTAGCGGTGGAACACGGCGTCCATCGAGACGGGTACGGTTCCGCTCCTGCCCGGCTCCAGCGAGTGGAGGGCCTGGCGTGCGGCCTCCAGCAGGACCATGCCGGGGACGTGGTCGACGGGGTGGTCGAACAGCACGGGGTGCGCGGTGTCGACCCTGAGCTGCCACCTGCCGGACTGGTCGGTGGGGGTGAGCACGACGTCCCGGGCCCGGTCGCGGCCGACGATGCTCGGGGTGACGGGCGTGGTGGGGGCGGGCGCGTCGGCGAACATGCGCTCGACGTCGCCGCGGCCGGTGCGCAGCCGCTGGTAGAGCGCGGGCGCGTGGTTGCCGAAACGGGTGCTGGCCGTGGCCAGCGGGACACCGTCGCGAAGGACCTGGAAGTCCATGGTCAGGGCCACCGGGACCGAGCGGCGGTAGCTGATCTCCGAGGCCGTCACGTGGAGTTCGATCTCGGCGGGGGCGTTCGTGACGGACATGGCCAGGGCGCCGGGGCTGAGCTCGTAGGAGAAGTGCGACCAGCTCATCTGGTGTCCGAAGGGGACGCCGTAGGCGGTGTGCGTCAGGAGCAGCAGGGTCTGCCGGACCGTCTCGCAGAGCATCAACGGATCGTGCAGTCCCTGCTCCGAGAGGTAGAAGCTGTGGCTGCGCGGCCACTGGGCGGTGACGACGAAGGTGTCCTGGCCGGTGCTGCGCCAGCCGCTGAGGAACACCTCGGAGAACGCGGCACGGTGGACGTACTCGCGGGCCACCGTGGTCGTGAGGACCGGACCTGTGGCCGTGACCGGACGAACGTGTTCGAGCAGCATGATTGCCTCCCCCTAAGCAAACCAAGGCCTCCGGACGGCAATGACCGGGGCCGGATGTAAAATAAAGGGTGTTCGTTATGTTTGTCGACCGAGGGCGGGAGGACTGATGGCGGAACCCAAGCAGGAACGGGCGCTGAGGACGCGGGAGGTGATCCTGCGTTCGGCGGCGGAGGTGTTCGACGAGTGCGGCTTCAGCGGTGCGAGCATCAGCAAGATCATGGATCGCGCCGGCGTGACCCAGGGCGGGATGTACTTCCACTTCAAGTCGAAGCAGGGCCTCGCCCTGGCCGTGATGAACAGCCAGCAGGACCACGTGGAGATCCCGGCGGGGGAGGAGGGGCTGCAGCGGATCATCGACATCACCTTCCACGTCGCCCGGGAGCTGCGGCGCAACGTCGTGTTCCGGGCCGGTGTCCGGCTCGCCGTCGAGCAGGGGGAGATCGGCCTGCAGGACGCGACCCCGTACGAGCAGTGGGTGGACCAGTTCCACGAGCAGCTGCTGGTGGCGCGAGGCCGCGGCGAGCTGCTGCCCGACGTGGACGAGAAGGAGTTCGCCCAGGTGGTCGTGGGCTCCTACAGCGGCACCCAGCTCTTCTCGCAGATCGCGACCGGGCGGGAGGACCTCGCCCACCGCGTGGCCGCGCTGTGGCGCTACCTGCTGCCGGCGGTCGCCACCCCGGAGGCGCATGCGCGCCTTCGGGCCCGGGTGGAGGAGGCCGAGTGGGCCAAGGCGTAACGGCGCGTCGCGTCGTGCTGACCGGTGCCACCGGCTTCGTCGGTTCGGCGGTGCTGCGCGAACTCCAGGGCCGGCGCGCGGGGGACCGGTCGGATGCCGCCGCGTCACGGACGGTCGTCCGGACGGTCGGCAGGCGCCCAGCCGCCGAGGCCGACGGCGAGTGGTTCGCCGCGGACCTGGCGGACCCGGCCTCGCTGCGCGGGGCCTGCGAGGGGGCGGACGTGCTGCTGCACCTGGCCGCGTCGCTGAGCCCGGACGAGTCCGAGTGCGCCGCGGTCAACGTCGCCGGGACCGAGGCGCTGATGGCCGAGGCCGTACGGGCCGGTGTGGGGCGGATCGTGCACCTCTCCACGGCGGCGGTCTACGGGCCGGGGCCGCACCGGGGTGCCGCGATCGGTGAACTCGATCCCGCTCCGGTCTCGGCGGCCAGCCGGACCCGACTCGCCGCCGAGCGGCCCGCGTTGGCGGCCGGGGCGACGGTGCTGCGGCCGGGACTGATCGTGGGCCCGGGGGACCGCTGGGTGGTGGCCGCGCTGGCCGAGCTCGTCGAGCGGGTGCCCGCGCGCTGGGACGGCGGGCGGGGCCTGCTGTCGATGGTCGGCGTGACCGACCTCGCCCGGCTGGTCACCGACCTCGCCGCCCGGCCCGCCCCAGGGGCCGGCGAGGTGTTCCACGCCAGTCATCCGGTGCCGGTGCGCAACCGGGACCTGATGGCGGTGCTGGCCGGACACGGGGTCCTGCCGGGGGTCGAGCGGGACCTCGGCTGGGCCGAGTGCGTGCGGCGCCTGGAGGAGGTACCCGGGCGCGTGAGCGAGCGTCAGTTCGCGCTGCTGGCAAGCGATCACTGGTACCGGTCCGAGGAGGTGTGGACCACGGCCGGATGCCGGCCGGGCCCGGGCCCCCTGGTCCGGATCGGGGAGGCGGCGCGGTGGTACCGCTCGCACCTGGCGGCGCTCCGGTCTGGCTGATCCCGTCCTCCCGCCCTCCCGGGTACCCGGGAGGGCGCCTCACCGGCCGGGGTCGGAGATCCGCGGCCGGACGAGGCGCCACACCCGCGTCAGCTCGGCGGTGACGGCCTCGGGGGACGCGTCGGGCCCGTCGTCCCGGATCAGGGTCTCGGCGCCCGCGACGAGCATCCGGGCCAGGGCCGTGACGTCGTCGGGCGCCGCTGGGGGGAGCAACTCCACGTTCTCGTGCGCCAGTTCGGCCAGCCGCTTGATCTCGGGAAGCCAGAACGTCGACCAGTTGGGCGAGTCCGACCGCTCGCGTCCCAGCCGCGCCGTCGCCTGGACGAAGACGTCCTTCTCCAGGAGGCGGGACAGTTCGACCGTCAGGTTGGTGAGCAGGTCCAGCGGCGGGGCCGGCAGCGCTGTCACCCGCTCCAGAGTGCCCTGCACCGCGAACCTGCCTCTCTCCGCCACCGCGTCGGCCAGTTCGCCCTTGGTCTTGAAGTGGAACGTCAGCGCTCCCATCGACAGGTCGGCCGCCTGCTTGATCTGCACCAGGGATGTGCCCTCGTAACCGTTGTGGGCGAACCGCGACGCCGCCGCCCGTACAAGGACGTTGCGGGTACGCATCGCCCTCTCCTGCTTCACCATGCTCTCTCCGAGCCCAAGACCGTTAGCCAGTAGCAAGACTGCGCAGCGCACGAGCCTCCCGGCAAGCGCGAGTTGCCGAAGATGCGCCGGGTTCGATGGAAACCCGGCCGGTTCGGCCGACCGCTGCTGCCCGCGGAGGCGCGCTCCACCCGACGATGCGTCAGTACGACAAGGTACCCCCAACAAAAAAAAGAGGGTGTTCGCTATTATTTTGCCGTGCGCGCCAGTCTAGTGCGAGCACGGGGAGGTCATGTCATGCTCACAACCGCACTGCCGGGCTCCGGTGTCTCGGTCCTGGGGTTCGCCGAGAGGATCTTCGACGCGCTGCCGCGCGTGGACCAGCGCCGCTGGGCGCACGTCTACCTGCGCGGCATGCTCGAGACCCCGGGGCGCAAGTCGGTGCGGCGCCTCGCGGCCGGGGCCGAGGACGCGCCCAGGGTGCTCCAGTCGCTGCACCAGTTCATCAACGGCAGCCCCTGGGAATGGGCCCCGGTCCGTGCGGAACTGGCCAGGTGGACGGGGCAGGGCCTTGCCGCCCGGGCGCTGGTGATCGACACCGCCGTGCTCCGCAAGCGGGGCGAGCACTCCTGCGGAGTGCACCGCCGCTTCGTGCCCGCCAGCGGCCGCTCGGTCACCTGCCAGGTCGGCCTCGGGGCCTTCCTGGCAACGCTCGACGAGGCCGTTCCGGTCGACTGGAGACTGCTGCTGCCGTCCTCGTGGACCGAGGACGCCGAGCGCAGGGAGCGCACGAGGATCCCCGACGACGTGGGCCGCTGCTCGGCGGCGCGGCAGGCGCTCGAACTGGTCGACGCGGTGGCGGCAGCCGGGGTCGTTCCCGTGCCGGTGGTGGCCGACTTCAGCGGTGAGGGCGGGGCCGAGGCGCTGGTGCACGGACTCGGGCTGCGCAAGCGGGACTTCGTGGTCGCGGTCCCGGCCGGCCTGCGGGTCACGGTCGGCGGCCGCAGTGGCGTCCAGTCGCAGCGCGCGGGCGCGGTGCAGCCCGCCGTGGCGGAGGTCCGCTCCCTGCCGTTCGGCGGGTGGGCGGACGCGGCGGGGCGCAGCGCCGTGGTCTCCCCGGCCGGGCAGGCCCGCGTGGTGACCGTCCTGGGCGGCACCGTCGGACTGGCCGACGTACCCGGGAGCCCGCGGCAGTACCGGCTCTTCAGCGTCCGCACCCCCGGCTCGCGCGGCCCGGCACGGCTGTGGCTGACCAACCTGACCCACGCCCGGCCGGAGAACCTCTGCGACCTGACGCTCCATCACGCGATGGCGCAGCGCACGACGGCCCGGCTGGAGGCCGACTTCGGGCTGACCGACTTCGAGGGGCGCTCGTTCCCGGGCTGGCACCACCACATGACGATGGTGTCCGCCTCCTACGCCTACCAGCGGCTCGGCCGGGGCGTCGCCGCGCAGGCGCTGGCAGCGGCAGGGTGAGCCGGCGGGTGCGGCCGGGGCCCGGTGACTTCCCGAAGTCGCGGGATGTGCGCCTCCGGGCTCTGAAAACATAGCGAATGTTCTTTATGATTTGAGGGTCGGGCGCACGACCGCCCGGTCAGGATCACGGGTCCACGAGACCCGTCGCTACGGCATGGGGGACGTTGCGTGTCAACGGCAGTGGAATTCCGCATCCTGGGACCAGTGGGCGTCCGCGTCGGCGGGCAGGAGGTCCATCTCGGAGGGACCAAGCCCAAGACCGTGCTCAGCGCGCTGCTGCTGGCCGGGGAGCAGGTCGTCAGCGATGACAGACTGAGCTACGTGCTGTGGCGCGACCGGCCGCCGAGAACCAGCGACGCGCAGATCTACACGTACATATCGCGGTTGCGGAAGGCCTTCGCCGGACACGCCAACATCGCCCGCCAGGGCCAGGGTTACGCGATGTCCATCGGCGCGGCGATGTTCGACTGGAAGCAGTTCACCCAGCTCTCCGCACAGGGGCGGTCCGCCCTTGCCAACCGCCGGTACCGGCTGGCCTCGCGGTACTTCACCGATGCCCTCGACCTGCAGAGCGGACCGGTGCTCACCGACACCACCGAGTACCTGCTCAGCGAGGAGGCCGCCGCGCTGACGGAGGCGAGGGTGGTGAGCATGGAGGGGCAGATCGAGGCGAACCTGGCCCTGGGACTCTACGAGGACGTGGTGCCCGACCTGTTCCGGCTGGTGGCCAAGTACCCGTTCCGAGAACGGGTGAGGGCGCAGCTGATGCTCGTCCTGCACCGCTGCGGCCGCCAGTCGGAGGCCATCGCCCTCTACCACCAGGGACGCCGGCTCCTGGCCGAGGAACTCGGCGTGGACCCGGGCATCCAACTGCGCGAGGTCTACCAGGGGATCCTGATGGGCCGCCCCGAACTCGGCGACGCGGCCTGATGACCGCCTACCGCCACGAACCGTACGGCCGGCAGACGTGCGCCTGGCAGGCGCAGATGACCGAGGCCGCCACCCACATCGCCGCCAGCGGGCCGGGGCTGTCCACCAGTGCCACGGACAGCCCGGACACGATCGCGACCAGCACGACCATCAGCAGCCAGGACCGGCGGCGGTACCGGCCGAGCCGCCCGGCGACCGCCGCGTCGAGGCTGTCGTCGAGCAGCGCGTCGACCGCCTCCGCGACGCGGTCGTCGATCAGGTCGCCGAACTTGTCGTTGAGATCACCACGCGACGTCTGAGCGGTCGTCATCATCGGCCTGTTTCCCGTTCTCGGCTGGTTGGTCGGTACGTCCACAACTCTGCCGGTCGCGGTCACCGCGGGCAGTCATGGAGACCCACGAGCCCGCGGTGGGTTTTCCCTACCCCATGTCCGTGGGTTGCCCTTGTGCCGCCGACGCGGCCCCCACACCTACTGTTTCCCGGAGTTCAGCAGATGGATGAGCAAGGAGTGTGGGCCGGCCGTGGACGAGCAGAACCGCCGATGGGCCGGCCCCGACGGACGACGGGGCTGAGAACTGATGATGGACAACCCGAGGCCGACGGCCGTACCCGGGAGCCGGGGCCTGTCGCACAACCCCCTCAGGGCACTGCGCACCCCCGAACTGTGGCTGGCGTCCGCGCACCTGGCCACCGACGGGGTCATGGCGCTGGCCGGCTTCGCCGTCCTGGCGCTGCTGGCGACCGGCATCATGCTGCTGCCCGTCGCCCTCACCGGAATCCCCCTCGTGGTCGGCGCCGGATGGGCGCTGCACCGGTTGGCGCGGGTCGAACGCAGCAGGTTCGCCATGCTCACCGGAGTGGAGATCGCCGGGCAGCAGGCCCCCGAGCTGTCGATGCGTCCGCTGCAGTCCACGGCCTCGGTCCTCGGCAGCGAGCCGGTCTGGCGGCAGGCCGCGTACTTCACCCTGCTGATGCCGGTGTCGCTGCTGAACTTCTTCGCGGTGGCGCTCCTGTGGGCCGGCCCGGTGATGCTGGCGCTGCTGCCCTTCTACTACTTCGGCCTGCCGAACGGACAGGCGGCGATCGGCCCGCTGGTCGTCGACAATCCGCTGACCGCCCTGGCGGTCGCGACGGCGGGCCTGATCCTCGGTGCTACGGTGTCACCGGTCGCGGTGCGCGCCCTGCTGGCCCTGGACACGGGCATCGCCCGGTCCCTGCTCGCCCCGGGTCGGGACGTGGAGCTCACCCGCCGGGTCGAGTACCTGACGCAGAGCCGGGCCAGGGCCATGGACGCGGCGGAGGCCGAACGCCGGCGCATCGAGCGGGATCTGCACGACGGCGCGCAGCAGCGGCTGGTCGCCATGGCGATGACCCTGGGACGGGTCAGCTCCCGGCTCAAGGGTTCCGGCCAGGAGGCCACTGCGGAACTGGTCGACAGTGCTCGCGACGAGGCCCGCCAGGCCATCGTCGAGCTGCGGGACCTGACCCGGGGCCTGCACCCGCCGGTGCTCACCGACCGGGGCCTGGACGCCGCGCTCTCCGCGGTGGCCGCCCGCTCGCCGATCCCGGTGACGGTCGACGTCGAGGTGGAGCCGAGGCCGTCCGCCACCGTCGAGGGAGCCGCGTACTTCGTGGTGACCGAGGCGCTGGCCAACGTCGGCAAGCACTCCGCGGCGACCAGCGCCTGGGTGCTGGTGCGGCGGATCGGCGACCGGCTGATGGTCGCGATCGGCGACGACGGGATCGGCGGTGCCGATCCCGCCCGGGGCAGCGGCCTCACCGGTCTGGCGGACCGGGTGGCCGGGCTGGACGGAAAGCTGACGGTCACGAGCCCGGTGGGCGGACCGACCACGATCGAGGTGGAAATGCAATGCGTGTAGTGATCGCCGAGGATTCCGCACTGCTGCGGCAGGGCATGGTGCTCCTCCTCGAGGAACAGGGCATCGAGGTCCTGGCGGCGGTCGGTGACGGAGAGGCCCTGCTGCGGGCGGTGGCCACACACCGGCCCGACGTGTGCGTGGTCGACGTGCGGATGCCGCCGACCTTCGTGGACGAGGGCCTGCGCGCCGCGCTGGTGATCCGCAACCGGTGGCCGGACGTCGGGGTGCTCGTGCTGTCCGCGTACGTCGAGCAGAGCTACGCCGTCGACCTGATCGGCGACGACGGGCAGGGAGTCGGCTACCTCCTGAAGGACCGCGTCTCGGACGTCGACGAGTTCGTCGGCGCGCTGAAGCGGGTGCTGTTGGGGGACACCGTGCTGGACCCCGAGGTCGTCAAGCAGATGCTGGCCCGCAGCCGCAGGAAGGACCCGCTGAGCTCGCTGTCCCCCCGGGAGAAGGACGTGCTGTCCGCCATGGCGGAAGGCCGCTCCAACTCGGGGATCGCCGCCCAGCTGGTCGTCGGGCCCGCTGCAGTCGAAAAGCACATCAGCAACATCTTCACGAAGTTCGGCCTGCACCCGGAGGACGGCGAGAACCGCCGGGTCCTGGCTGTCCTACGCTACTTGGGAGCTTGAAAGCATGTCCTCTGGCAAGAACAACAAGTCGCTCATCACGGGTACCGCGCTGCTCGTCCTGCTCGTCGTCATCGGGGCGGGCGCCTGGACGATGCTCAAGGTGCTGCCCGGTCAAAAGGACTTTTCCCAGACCGACCAGGCCGACGCCGCCTCCGTCACGCTGCTGACCGTCAACGCGGCCAACGCGGGTGTCTCACTGAGCCCCGGCAACGACTCCGCGGTGCACGTCACGGCGACCGGCAAGTACACCGACAGCCCGCCGACCGTCACCACCAGTACGTCCGGCGGGACCATCACCGTCTCGCAGTCGTGCTCGGGCGACTGCGACATCAAGCTCGACATCACGCTGCCCGCCCAGCTCGCGGCGAAGGTGTCCTCCGGTGACTCCTGGACCACCGGGCACGACCTGGCCGGCAGCCTCGACATCACCACCCGCTCGGGCGCCATCGACCTCACCAACCCCTCCGGCCCGCTGACCCTGAAGAGCGGCAGCGGCCAGATCAAGGTGGCAGGCGCGGGCTCGGACACGATGGACGCGACGTCGAAGGACGGCGAGGTCCGGGCCGCCTTCCGCGCCGCCCCGACCACGGCGAACGTGACCACCCACGACGGTGGCGTGGACATCACCCTGCCGTCCTCGGACTACTACATCCAGGCGCAGAGCGCGAACAGCTCCCCGAAGATCGACCTGCCGATCGACCGGAACTCCAAGCACAGCGTCATGGTGAAGACCAACAGCGGCGGTATCGACATCCACCGCTGAGAGACCACCGCCACCGGTGAGCAGCACGGCGACCGCCGTTCTCGCGGCCGCCGGAGCCGGTGGCGGTCCGGACGGAGCCCAGACCATTACCCCCGGTGGTCTGGGCTCCGTCACCACCCTTCCCGGGGACACACGGACGCCCCCGGTCCGCGCGGGGAGCGGCGGCCGGAGGCGTCGTGACGGGCAGGGTGTCGAGCAGTGGGTGTTCAACCGCTCCCGGCGAGCGCCGGGTCGGCGGGGACGGTGACCGCCGTCACCAGGAGTCCGCGGCAGGCGGACCAGGCCCCCTCGAAGCCGGCCAGCCGCACACCCGACACGACGGGGCCCGGTACCAGCAGACGGGCCGTGAAGACCGGGGAGTCGGCCTCGAAGGTGATGACGGCCTGGTCGAAGTCCAGCCAGCTGCCGGTCAGCGGGTACCAGGCCTTGTAGACGCTCTCCTTGGCGCTGAAGAGCAGTCGGTCCCAGCGCACGTCGGGGCGGCGGTCGAGGAGGACCGCCACCATCGACCGCTCCTCCTCGACCGCCACCATCCCCAGCTTGAAGGGCAGCGGTTCGTCGGGTTCGGCGTCCAGGCCCAGGGAGGCCACCGTGGCCGCGGGTGCCACCGCGGCGGCCCGGTACCCGGGGCAGTGGGTCATGGAGCCGACAAAGCCGGGCGGCCAGGACGGGGCGCCGGACGGCCCCGGCACCAGAGCCGCCGGGGGCGTCCCCAGCCGTGCCAGCGCGGTTCGGGCGCAGGCGCGGACGGTGGCGAACTCCCGGCGCCGGCGCCGCACGGCGTGCGTGAGCACCGCCCGCTCCTCGGGGAAGAGCGGGACCCCGTCGAGGTCGGCGAACGCCTCCGCGACCTCGACCGGCGGGGAGAACAGGTCCGCGACCAGCGCGCCGCCGCTCACACCAGGACGCTGCCGTTGCCGGGCCGCCGTCCGCGGGTGCGGCGGTTGTCCAGGTTCACGAAGGTGCGGTGCAGCCAGCGGTCGAAGCCGTCGTAGCTCGGCTCGAACGCGGTGCGTCCGTGGAGGGTGACCCGGTTGTCGACGAAGGCCATCTCGCCTTGCTGGAGGACGAGCGTGCGCGCGGTCCGCAGGAAGGCGTCGCGCAGCGCGGTCAGGGCGGACCCGGCCTCCTCGTCCAGCGCCTCGGTGGCGTGGAAGTCGACGCGGACGTTGGGGTCCGCCGGGCTGCCGCTGAACACCGGGTGCACCGGGCCGGAGTCCCCGCTGCCGAAGGACGGCGGCGGGGACGTGCGGAAGCGCGGCTGGCCCAGCACCTCGACGACGTGCTCGGGCAGCAGGCCCAGGGTGTTGCGCACCGAGGTGACGAGCGTGCCGGCGGTGCGGGTGCGGTCGTTGCGCAGGCACAGCAGTCCGACGAAGTCGGGGCGGTGCGGGTGGAACGCGTTCTCCACGTGGAGTTCGAGCGGGACGGAGCCGGCGTTGCTCTGCGAGGTCTCCCGGCCGGGGACGGGCACGACGTTCTGGACGAGGGCGCCGAACTTCTCCTCGCGGTAGGCGACGATCTCGCCGAGGTTCAGCGCGACGAGCGCGGCGATCGCGGCCGGCACGGCTGCCTCGCGCTCGACCGAGTCCGGTACGGCCGGGGTGAACGGCAGCTCCTCCTCGACGACCGGCAGGTTGCGCAGCGCGAGGATGCCGTCCTCGCCGGGGTCGTGGCGGTAGGCGCGGATCACCTCCTGCAGGCGGTGCGGCAGCCGGCACGAGAGCTCCCGTGCCGCCTCGACCCACACGGGGTCGTCGATCAGCCGCGGCGCGGTGTAGGCCAGTTGCGTCGCCAGCAGCGCGACCTCGCGCCGCTCCTGCTCGGACAGCGTCAGCGTGAGCCGGTTGTCGGCGGGCGCCAGAACCGGTTCAGGCAGCAGTGTGGTCATGGGGTTTCCTCTTCTCCCGATCTTCTAGGGGCCGTACGGGCGGTCAGGGCCTCAGCTGGACATCGCCACCAGGACGCGGCGGTCGCCGGTGAAGGGCCGGCGGCCGTGGGCGACCAGGAGGTTGTCGATCAGCAGCAGGTCGCCGGTGCGCCAGTCCACGTCGACCGCGGCCTCCAGGCCGCGGTCGCGGATCTGGGTGACGTACTCGGGCGGGATGGCGCCGCCGTCGGCGAAGCTCACCGACTGCGGCAGCTCGTCGGCGGGCATCACCCTGGCCAGGGCGGCGGCGTCCGCGCCGAGCATCGCCGGGTGCCACTGGTCGGCCTGGTTGAACCAGACCTCCGCGCCGGTGACCGGGTGCCTCACGGTGGCGGGGCGGTTCTGGACCACGCGCAGGGCGTTGCCGGGACGCCACTGCCACTCGGCCTCGGCGCCGGCCAGGAACCGCTCGACCTCCGCCGGGTCGTCGGTCTCGAAGGTCTCCTGCCAGCTCTTGCCGAGACCGCGGCCGCCGTGCAGGTTCTGGGTGTAGCGGACGCCGCCCGCGAAGGCCTCGCGCACCTCGGCGTCCAGCGACTCCAGCCACAGCGCGGCGTCGACCACCGGGGTGGCCCCGCCGGTCCCGGGCTGGACGGCGCAGAAGAACAGCAGCCGCTCCGGCCAGGCATGGGCGTACGAGAGCTCGTTGTGCATCGAGATGACGAACTCGGCCGGGTACTCCGTCGAGGTGTACACGTTCCGGCCGACCTTGGTCCGCGGTGAGTTCCCGTGGACGTAGGCCGCCCGGTTCGGCAGCAGTTCGTCCATGACGGTGCCGAGCGTCTCCTCGGTGATGCCGAAGCCCCGGAACACCAGTGCCTTCCGTTCGGTCAGCAGCGCGGCGACATCCGTTCGCCGGAGCTCGGCGAGGAGCCCCTCCGCGTCGCCGGCCACGCCCGGACTCTCCGGGCCGATCTCCAGGGGCTTCCACGCCAGGCGATCCGTCATCACAGCCTTTTCCCTTTCTCCGCCATCGGCGGCACCTCCGCCGCGAGCAGCGCACGGAATCACTGAGTAGAGAGGATCTTTCGCTTTTCTATATTCCGTCTACAAAATTCAATCCGTTGAATATAGGGCCGATCCAATCGCTCTGACCTGGGTATATGCGTAAATTCCGAGTGTCCATGTCACATATCTGGAGGCTCGTCCGCGCCGCTCGGGGTGAGATATAGACCACCTATAGGGCCATTCGGAGAGTAGGTATTCAAGCATTGCCGCCGTCCGTCACCAGGCGGACGAAGACACGTATTGGGAGCGAAATGTCCGAGCAGAACGCGCAGGAGTACCTGGTCGTGCTCAACGACGAGGAGCAGTACTCGATCTGGCGGGCCGAGCGCGAGCTGCCCGCCGGCTGGCGCGCCGAAGGTACCCGCGGCACCAAGGAGGAATGCCTGTCCCACATCGGCACGGTGTGGACCGACATGCGCCCGCTGAGCCTGCGTCAGCGCATGGCCGAGAACGCCGCCTGACCCTCCCCCCTCCCCACCCCCTTTCCCCGTCCCTCCTGACCACGCTCGGAGCACTCGTGGCACGTCAGACGCCCCTCACCCGTCTCATCGCGGACCTGGCAGCCCAGGCTCCGGACACGGTCGCCGTTCGCCACGGCAACCAGGAGATCACCTACGCGGCGCTCGACGAGGCGGCCAACCGGCTCGCGCACTACCTGCGCGATGCCGGTGTCCGCCCGGAGAGCCTGGTCGGCACCCATCTGCCGCACAGTGCCGAGCTGCCGTCGGCCGTCCTCGGCGTCTGGCGGGCCGGCGCGGTCGCCGTGCCGCTGGACGCCGACGGGCCGGCCGCGCACCTGCGCCGGATCCAGCAGGGCAGCGCCGTCGGCGTCGTCCTCACCCTGGAGCGGTTCGCGGCCGAGGTGGCGGGCGAGGGCGTGCGGGTGGTGCTCCTGGACGCGGACGAGGAGGACATCTCGTTCTTCCCGGCGACCGACCCCGGGGCGACCTCGGAGAGCGCCTGGGTGAGCCGGGGCCCGGACGGCACGGCTCTGGTCGTCGAGCACGCGGCCCTGGCCAACCAGGTCCGCTGGACGGCGCGCCGGCACGGGATCGGCGCCGCCGACCGGATCCTCCACCTGGACCGCGCCGTCGACGCCCCGTGGCCGGTGTTCACCGCACTGGCCGCCGGCGCGACCGCGGTGCTGGCGACGCCGGAGGAGGCCGCCGAGGCGGGACGGCTGGCGCACCTCGTCGCCGGACAGGCGGTGACCGTCCTGCCGGCCACTCCCGACCTGCTCGCCGACCTGGTGGGCGGCCAGGAGACGGCGGACCGCTCCGCCGTCAGGCTCGTGCTCGCCGTGGGCACCCCGCTGGAGGCGGACCTCGGCCGGTCGGTTCTCAAGGCCCTGCCCGGGGCCGCGCTCTGGCACGTCTACGGACCGGGCGCCCTCGCCGTCACCGCCCACCCCTTCGACGCCGGGCAGGACGGGCCCCACGCCGTCCTCGGGCGTCCGATCGACAACGTCCGCGTCCTCGTCCTGGACGAGGAGGGCAGCCCGGTCCCGCCGGGTGTCCCCGGCGAGATCCACGTCGCCGGCCTCGGTGCCCCCCACGGCTACCTGGGCGCCCCCGCCCTGACCGCGGCGGCCCTCGTCCCCGCCCAGTACGGTCCCCCCGGCTCCCGCCTCCACCGCACCGGCGACCTGGCCCGCTGGCGCACCGACGGCGCCCTGGAGTACCTGGGCCGCACCGGAGAGGTCACCGCCACCGCCGGCGACGACCGGCAGGCACCGCGCACCGCGGGGCGCCCGCCCTACACGGCCCCCGCCACCGAGGCCGAGCAGATCGTCGCCCAGGCGTGGTCCCGCCTCCTGGAGGTGGAGCGGGTCGGCGCCGACGACAACTTCTTCCAGCTCGGCGGCTACTCGCTGGTCATCACCCAGCTCGCCGAGCAGCTGCGCGCGGCGACCGGCCGTCAGATCGCCCTTACCGACCTGTTCACCGCGGTGACCGTGCGCGAGCAGGCCCGCCTGATCGATCCCGACGGCGGCGCCGACCGGGCGACCCCGCCCGCCGTCACCGCCGTGCCGCGCGACACCGCGCTGCCACTGTCCTACGGCCAGCGCCGCCTGTGGTTCATGGACTCGATGCAGCCGCAGAGCCCGGAATGGGTCTCCTCGCTGTCCCTGCGCGTGGCCGCGGACACCGGGCCGGAGGCCGTCCGGGCCGCCCTCGACGCCCTCGGCGAGCGCCACGAGGCCCTGCGCACCCGCTACCTGAGCCAGGACGGCGAGCCGCTGCAGGTCGTCGAGGCCCACCGGCCGATCGAGCTGAAGGTCGTCGAGGGCACCCGCGAGGAGCTGCTCACGGCCTGCCAGGAGCAGTTCGACACCGGCTTCGACCTCTCCTCCGGGCGCCTGTGGCGGGCCCTGCTCTGCGGTGAGGGCGACGGCGACCGGCTGCTCCTGATCACCTTCCACCACATCGCCTGCGACGGCTGGTCCACCGCGGTCCTGGAGAGCGAGTTCCGCGAGCTGGTCGAGGCGCACCGCGCGGGCCGCAGCGCCGAGCTGCCCGAACTCCACCTGCAGTACGCCGACTTCGCCGCCTGGCAGCAGGAGTGGCGCAGCAAGGAGAGGCTCGCCGAGAGCCTCGACCACTGGCGGAACGCCCTGGCCGGGGCCGCCCCGCTGGAACTGCCCGTCGACCACCCCCGCCCGGCCGAGCGCGACGGGCGCGGCGGTGTCGTCACCTTCACCGTCCCCGGCCCGCTGGCCGCCGCGGCCAAGGCGTTCGGCCGCCGGCACGAGGCCACCCCGTTCATGACCCTGCTCACCACCTTCGGCACCCTGCTCGCCCGGCACACCGGGCAGTGGGACGTCGTGGTGGGCGCGCCGGTCGCCGGCCGCACCCGCGCCGAGACCGAGCCCATGGTCGGCTTCTTCCTCAACTCCCTGGTGCTGCGCTGCCGCCTCGACGACCGGCAGTCCTTCGCCACCGCCCTGCAGGACGTCCGCACCTCCTGCCTGTCCGCCTTCGCCCACCAGGACCTGCCGTTCGAGCACCTGGTCGAGGAGCTGCGGCCCGAGCGCGACCTCTCCCGGACCCCGCTGTACCAGGTCGCGTTCAACATGCACGACGAGCAGCTGGCCGCGGGCATGCCCGACCGCGAGGACATCGGCTTCCTGCGCGACGCCCGCCGGGTCGCCAAGACCGACCTGACCCTGTACGTCCGCGCGGAGGCCGACGGCAGCTGGACCGGCGCCTTCGAGTACGCCAGTTCGCTGTTCGAGCACGCCACGATCGAGCGGCTGGCCGACCACTTCCTGCGGCTGCTGGAGTCCGCCGTCACCGACCCCGGTTCGTCGCTCGCCGAGCTGGACATCCTCACCGACGCCGAGCGCGAGGAGCTGTCGACCGGCTGGAACGACACCCGGCAGACGTGGGAGCCCGGCTCGGTCATCGACCTGTTCGAGGCCCGTGCCGCCGAGACCCCCGACGCCCCCGCCCTGATCAGCGGCGGACAGGTGCTCACCTACCGGGAGCTCGACGAGCAGGCCAACCGGATGGCCCACCACCTCATCGCCAACGGTGCCCGCCCGGACACCCTGGTCGGCGTCTGCCTGGAGCGGGGCCCCGGGCTGGTCACCGCACTGCTCGGCGTCTGGAAGGCCGGGGCCGGCTACGTCCCGCTGGACCCGGCCAACCCGGCCGAGCGGCTGAGCCACGTCCTGGCCGACTGCGGCGCCCCCGTCCTGGTCACCGAGTCCCCGCTCACCGCCCTCACCGAGTCCTTCGCCGGCGCCCGGGTCTTCGTCGACCGGGACGAGCAGGCCATCGCGGCCCGCCGCGCCGACGCCCCGGCGCGTCCCGGCGACCCGGACCACCTCGCCTACGTCATCTACACCTCGGGCTCGACCGGCAAGCCCAAGGGCGTCATGGTCACCCAGCACGGCCTGGTCAACCACCTGCGCTGGGCGGCCCGCGACCTGGTCACCGGCGAGGGCGGCGCCCCGCTGTTCTCCTCCGTCGCCTTCGACCTCCCGGCGACCAATCTCTACGTCCCCCTGATCACGGGGCAGCCGGTGCACGTCCTGCCGGCCGACCTGGACCTGTCCGGCCTCGGCCCCGCCCTCGCGGCGGCCGGCCCGTTCAGCTTCGTCAAGCTCACCCCCGGCCACCTGGAACTGCTCAGCCACCAGCTCACCGCCGAACAGTGCGAGCGGCTCGCCCGGCTGATCCTGGTCGCCGGTGAGGCGCTGACCGCCCGCACCGCCAACCACTGGCGGGAGATCCTCGGCGCAGGCCGGCTCATCAACGAGTACGGGCCGACCGAGGCGTCGATCGGCTCCACCGCCCACCCGGTGGTCACCGCCTACGACCAGCCGGTGCCGCTGGGCGGCTCCCTGCCCAACACCACCGGCTACGTCCTGGACGGCAACGGCCGGCTCGCCCCGGTCGGGGTCGCCGGCGAGCTCCACATCGGCGGCGACGGAGTGGCCCGCGGCTACCTCGGCCGGCCGGACCTGACCGCGGAGAAGTTCGTTCCGGACCCGTTCGGCCCGGCCGGCTCCCGGCTGTACCGCACCGGCGACCTGACCCGCCGGCTCCCCGACGGCGCCATCGAGTTCCTCGGCCGCATCGACGATCAGGTCAAGCTGCGCGGCTACCGGATCGAACTCGGCGAGATCCAGGCCCAGTTGACCGCGATCCCGGGCATCAGGGACGCCGTGGTCGTGCTGCGCACGGACGACCGGGGGGAGAAGTCCCTCGCCGCCTACGTCGTCCCCGAGAGCGGCACCGCCGACCCGCAGGCCATCCGCGCCCACCTGGCCGGGGCGCTGCCGGAGTACATGGTCCCCGCCACCGTCGCGGAGCTGCTGGCCATCCCGCTGACCTCGAACGGGAAGCTGGACCACCGGGCCCTGCCCGCCGTCGAGGCTCCGGCCGGCGACCACTGCGCGCCGGCCACCCCCACCGAGGAGCGCATCGCCGAGATCTGGGCGGACATCCTCGGCCTGGAACGGGTCAGCGTCCTGGACAGCTTCTTCGAGATCGGCGGCCACTCGATCCTCGCGATCCGCATGACCGCGCAGCTCCAGGACGAGTTCGACGTCAACCTCACCATCCGAACGGTGTTCGACATGCCTACGGTCCGCGGACTGGCCGAGGCGATCGAGAACGAGATCAAGGCGGAGATCGAGCGGCTTGCCGACTCCGAGCTCATCGACAACTAGCGCTGGCGGGAGACCAGGGATCATGAACACCGGCGACAAGTCGTCCACCAAGCAGAACGCGGCCAACCTGCGGGAGGAGCTGCTGCGCCGCCGCCTGGCGGGCAAGCGCGGCAACCACCGGCCGGCCATCACCGCCGCCGACCGCGAGCAGCCGCTGCCGCTCTCGTTCGGTCAGGAGCAGATGTGGGTCCTCAACCGGATGGACCCCGAGAGCCCTGAGTACCTCGTCCCGCTGGCACTGCGGCTGACCGGCGCGCTGGACGTCGGCGCCCTGCGCACCGCCTGGGACCGGATCGTGGCACGGCACGAGATCCTGCGCACCCGGTACGCGCTGGTGGGCGAGCGCCCGGTGCAGCGGGTCGACGCGGCCCGGCCGCTGGACATCGCCGTCGTCGACCTGTCGCACCTCCCGGCCGACGACCGGGAGGTGCGGGCCCGCGCCCTGGCGGAGGAGGAGGCCGCCGCCCCCTTCGACCTGGAGCGCGAGTGGCCGGTGCGGGCGAAGCTGTTCACCCTGGCCGACGACGACCACCTGCTCGTCGTCACCCTCCACCACATCGCCTGCGACGCCTGGTCGGTGGGCATCGTCACGCGGGAGCTGGACCGGTTCTACCGCGCGGCCGTCACCGGCCAGGACGACCAGCCGGCCCCGCTGCCCCTCCAGTACGCCGACTATGCGGCCTGGCAGCGCGGCGAACTGAGCGGCCCCGCCCTGGAGCGCCAGCTCTCCTACTGGCGCGAGCAGCTCGCCGGTCTGCCGGTACTGGACCTGCCCACCGACCGTCAGCGGCCCGCCCTGCGCGACCCGAGCGGCGCCTCGGTGCCGTTCAGTATCCCGGCCGACCTGGCCGGGCGCGTCGGCGAACTCGCCCGCCGGCACGGCGTCACCCGCTTCGTCGTCCTGCTCACCGCCTACCAGGTGCTGCTCTCCCGCTACACCCGCAGCACCGACATCCCGGTCGGCGTGACCGTCTCCGGACGCAACCGCCCCGAGCTGCAGGAACTCGTCGGCTACGGCATCAACGTCCTGGTGGCCCGCGCCGCCTGGACCGGCGACCCGTCCTTCGCCGAACTGGTCACCGCCGGCCGCGGCACCGTCCTCGACGCGTACGAGCACCAGGCCGTGCCGTTCGCCCGCCTCGTGGACGAGCTGCAGCCCGAGCGCGACCTCTCCCGCACCCCGCTCTACCAGGTCGACTTCATCATGCGCGAGCAGCGTGACGCCGGCCTGGAGTTGCCCGGCGTCTCCGTGCGGCGCGAATCCGGTGAGGGCATCGCCAAGGTCGACCTCACCCTGGACGTCGAGGACGTCCAGGACGGCCCGCTCAACGCCCGGCTGGACTTCGCCACCGCGCTGTTCGACCGGACCACCGCCGAGCGCTTCGCCCGCCAGTACGTCCAGGTGCTGGAGAGCGCCACCGCCGACCCCGGGGCGCCGCTGTCCACCTTGGAGATCCTCCCCGAGGAGGAGCGCCGCCTGGTGCTCGGCACCTGGGCCGACGGCGGAGCCGCCGAGCGGCCGCAGCTCACCGTCGACCTGATCCGCGCCCAGGCCGCCGCCACCCCCGACGCGGTCGCCGTCGTCGTCGGCGAGGAGCACCTCACCTACCGCGAGCTGGACGAGCAGTCCAACCGGATCGCCCGGTGCGTGCTCGAACTGGGCGCCCGCCCCGACATGCTCATCGGCGTCTGCCTGAACCGCGACGTCCACCTCGTCCCCACCCTGGTCGGCATCTGGAAGGCCGGCGCCGCCTACCTCCCGCTGGACCCGAGCGTCCCCATCGACCGCCTCCGCTTCATGCTGGAGGACACCCAGGCGTCGATCGTGGTCACCACCGGTCAGCACATCCCCACCCTGGCCGGCATCCACTACGGCACCTTCCTCGTGCTGGACCAGGACCAGTACCTCGTCGACGAGCAGCCGGACACCGACCCCCTCGTCCCGCTCGACCCGCAGGCGCTGGCCTACGTCATCTACACCTCCGGCTCCACCGGGCGCCCCAAGGGCGTCATGATCCACCAGCACGGCCTCGCCAACTACCTGCGGTGGACCGTCGGTTCGTACGCCGCCCACGGGAACGCCGGCGCGCCGCTGTTCTCCTCCATCTCCTTCGACCTCGGCATCCCCGACCTCTTCACCCCGCTGATCACCGGCCAGTCGGTCCACCTCATGCCGATGGACCTCGACACCGCCACCCTCGGCCCCGCCCTCGCGGCGGCCGGCCCGTTCAGCTTCATCAAGCTCACCCCCGGCCACCTCGACCTGCTCACCCACCAGCTCACCCCCGAGCAGGCCCACGGCCTCGCCGGCCTGGTGATCGCGGCCGGCGACACCTTCCCCACCTCGCTCGCCGACCGCTGGCAGCGGCTCGCCGGCCCCGGCGGCACCATGGTCGGCTCGGAGTACGGCCCGACCGAGATCACCATCGGCAACTCCGGCAGCCCGATCACCGACCTGCCCGCGGCCGAACTCATCCCGCTCGGGGAGCCCATCCCCAACAGCACCATGTACGTCCTCACCGACGACCTCGCCCCCGTCCCCGTCGGGGTGCCGGGCGAGATCTACATCGGCGGCGACGGTCTGGCCCGCGGGTACCTGGGCCGCCCGGACCTGACGGCGGAGAAGTTCGTCCCCAACCCCTTCGGCCCGGCCGGGTCCCGCCTCTACCGCGCCGGCGACCTGGCCCGCTGGCTCGCGGACGGCTCGCTGGACTTCCTCGGCCGCATCGACAACCAGGTCAAGATCCGCGGCTACCGCATCGAACTCGGCGAGATCGAGGCCCGCCTGCGCCTGCACCCGACCGTCGGGGACACCGTCGTCAGCGTGCGCGAACCCAGCCCCGGCAACAAGCGGCTCACCGCCTACGTGGTCGCCGCCGACGGCGACACCTTCGACCCGGAGGTGCTGCGCGCCCACCTGGCCGCCGCGCTGCCCGAGTACATGGTGCCGACCGCCTTCGTCGCCATCGACAGCATCCCGCTGACCGGAAACGGCAAGGTCGACCACCGCGCGCTGCCCGCCCCGGGCGAAGCGGCCGCCGGCGGCCACCGCGCGCCGGCCACCGCCCTCGAGGAGGAGCTGACCGGGATCTGGGGCGAGGTGCTCGGCCTGCAGCGCATCAGCGTCCTCGACAGCTTCTTCGAGCTCGGCGGCGACTCCATCGGCGTCGTCCGCCTGGTCGGCGCCCTGCGCACCGCCGGCTACGACCTCACCGTCCGGGACGTCTTCCAGCACCGCACCGTCGCGTCCCTCGCCGAGCACCTCGCCGGCCAGGCTACCGACGGGTCGCTGGTCACCGCCGTGGAGCCGTTCGCGCTGATCGGCGACGAGGACCGCGCCGCGCTGCCCGAGGGCGTCGTGGACGCCTACCCGCTGTCGCAGATCCAGACCGGCATGCTGGCCGAGATGCTGGCCGCCCAGGACGACGGCGCGGGCAAGGACGTCTACCACAACGTCAACCTCTTCCGGATGGCGGACGGTCGCCCGCTCGACCAGGACGCGCTGCGTGGAGCCCTGCGGGAGGTCCTGAACCGTCACCAGGTGCTGCGCACGTCCATCCACCTCAACGGCTACTCCCAGCCGCTCCAGCTCGTCCACGCCGAGACCGGTGACCTCCCGCTGCGCGTCGAGGACCTGCGCGGCCTGGACACCGCGGAGCAGGAACGCCGCGAGGCCGCCGGCCTCGCCCACGAGCGCGACAGCGCCTTCGACCTGACCGTCGCCCCGCTGCTGCGCGTCGGCGTGAACATCGAGTCGGACGACGCCTGGTCGCTCACCCTCAGCCACTGCCACGCCGTCACCGACGGCTGGACCCTGAACACGCTGCTGATGGAGCTGGTGGAGTGCTACCGGGAGCTGCGCGACGGCCGTGAGCTGCCCGCCTACGAGGCGCCGGCCGTCCGGTTCGCGGACTTCGTCGCGGCCGAGCTGGAGTCGCTGGCCTCCGAGGAGGACCGCGCCTTCTGGCAGGACGTGGTGGCGGAGCACGCGCCGCTGCGGCTGCCGGAGTCGTGGGCCGACCCGCAGGGCGGTACGCGCGACCGGCACGGCGTACGGGTGCCCTTCCTCGACCTGGAGGAGGAGCTGCACCGGCTCGCCAACGACGCCAAGGCCTCGGTGAAGAGCGTGCTGCTGGCGGCGCACCTCAAGGTGCTGGGCATGCTCAGCGCGGAGGAGGCCATTCACGCGGGCGTGGTCTACCACGGGCGTCTGGAGGCGCCGGGTGCGGAGCGGGTGCTGGGTATGCACCTGAACACGCTGCCGTTCCCCGCCACCCGCCCGTCGGGCACGTGGCGTGAGCTGGTGGAGCGGGTCTTCGCGCAGGAGTCGGAGATCTGGGCCCACCGCCGCTACCCGCTGCCCGCCATCCAGCGCGACAGCGGCACCCGCGAGCGGCTCGTCTCCGTCCTCTTCGAGTACCAGGACTTCGGCCAGCTCGGCACCGCGAGCGTCGGCACCTCGGTCCAGCAGGACATCGGCGGCAACGAGTTCGCGCTCAACGTGACCGCCTCCGACGGGCACATCGCCCTCAACACGACGTCGGACGTCGTGAGCCGGGCCGCACTCGAGCGGCTGGGTGCGCTGTACCGGCTGGTGCTGGAGGCGATGGCGGCGGATCCGGACGGTGACGCGTCGGGTGTGGTGCTGCCGGAGGCGGAGCGTGCTGTTCTGCTGCGTGGTGGTTCGGTCGTGGAGTGGGGTGCGGGTTCGGCTCTGGAGTTGTTCCGGGCTCGTGCGGTTGCTTCGCCGGATGCGGTTGCGGTGGTGTTCGGTGGGGAGCGGGTGTCGTATGGCGAGCTGGACGCGTGGTCCTCGCGGATCGCGGGCCGGCTGCGTGGGTGGGGGGTCGGGTCCGGATCGGTTGTGGGTCTGTTTGTGGACCGTGGTCCGGGTGTTGTGGCGGCGATGCTGGGTGTGTGGAAGGCGGGGGCTGCGTATGTTCCGGTCGATCCGTCGCTTCCGGCCGAGCGGGTGGGCTACATGCTCGCCGACTCGGGTGCCGCGCTCGTCCTGACCGACGCCGATCCGGCTGGTCGTCTGGGTGAGTACGCGGGTCCGTGGCTGGAGCTGGACGGTGCGGGTGATGACGCCTGGGACGGGGTCGTTCCCGCTTCGGACGACCTCGCCTACGTGCTCTACACCTCCGGATCCACCGGTCGTCCCAAGGGTGTGATGATCGGCCACGGTGCGCTGGTGAACCTGCTGGGTTCGATCCGTGACGACGTGACGGGCGAGAGCGCGGGCACGTGGCTGGCTTCGACGTCGGTGTCGTTCGACATCTCGGGTCTGGAGCTGCACCTGCCGCTGATCACAGGCGGGAGCATCGTCCTGGCCTCGGCCGAGCAGGCGAAGGATGCCGCCGCGCTGGTGGAGCTGGTGGCCCGTAACGAGGTCACGCATGTCCAGGCGACTCCGTCGGGCTGGCGTCTGCTGCTGGCGTCGGGTTTCGAGGACGTGTCGGTGACCGCCCTGGTGGGTGGTGAGGCGCTGACCGTGGGTGTGGCGCGGGAGCTGCTGCCGAAGGTCGGTCGCCTGGTGAACGTCTACGGTCCGACCGAGACGACGATCTGGTCCGCTCAGGGCGAGGTCCCGGCGGAGGTGGAGCGGGTCTCGATCGGCGGCCCGCTGGCCAACACCCAGCTCTTCGTCCTGGACGGCGCTCTGGAGTTGGTACCGCAGGGTGTGACCGGCGAGCTGTTCATCGGTGGTGACGGTCTGGCCCGCGGTTACCTGGGCCGCCCGGACCTGACGGCGGAGAAGTTCGTCCCGAACCCCTTCGGCCCCGCAGGTTCACGCCTGTACGCGACCGGTGACCTGGCCCGTGTCCTCGCGGACGGCACCCTGGAGTGCCTGGGTCGTGCCGACGGCCAGGTGAAGGTCCGCGGCTACCGCATCGAGCTCGGCGAGATCGAGAGCGCCCTGCGCGAGCACACCTCCGTCCGCGACGCCGTCGTGACGGCCCAGGAGGACGCGCACGGGGACAAGTCCCTGGTCGCCTACGTCGTCAGTGCCGACGGTTCCGGCCTGGACACGGTCGTGCTGCGGGAGTTCCTGGCCCGCTCGCTGCCCGAGTACATGGTGCCGACCGCCTTCGTCGCTCTGGACGTCATCCCGCTGACCAACAGCGGCAAGGTCGACCACAAGGCCCTGCCGGTCGTCGACCAGACCGCTTTCGCCACCGCCGAGATCGTCGCCCCGCGTACCCCGCTGGAGGAGCGTCTGGCCGCCATCTGGTCGGACGTCCTGGGCGTCACCCGGGTCGGTGTCGAGGACAGCTTCTTCGAGCTCGGCGGCGACTCCATCCGCGTCGTCCGCCTGGTCGGCGCCCTGCGCGCCGCCGGCTACGAGGCGTCCATCCGGACGGTCTTCACCCACACCACCATCGCCGGCCTCGCCGGTGTTCTCGCCGGGAACGGCGGCGCATCGCTGGTCACCGCGGTGGAGCCGTTCGCACTGATCAGTGACGGGGACCGGGCCGCGCTGCCCGAGGGTGTCGTGGACGCCTACCCGCTGTCGCAGATCCAGACCGGCATGCTCGTCGAGATGATGGCCGCCCAGGGCCGGGGCGAGTCCGCCTACCTGAACATCAACTCCTTCCGCATCCCGGACACCACGCCCTTCGACCTCGACGCCCTCACGAAGGCCGCCGCCGTCGTGACCGGCCGCCACGAGGCCCTGCGCACCTCGCTGGACTTCGAGACGTACGGCCAGCCCCTGCAACTGGTGCATGCGGAGGCGACGATCCCCGTCCGCATCGAGGACCTGCGGGGTCTGACGGCCGACGAGCAGCGTGCCGCACTACTGGCCTTCACCGCCCGGGAGGAGGCCGAGTCGTTCGACCTCGGGACCGCTCCGCTGCTGCGGATCGCGGTGCACCTGGAGTCGGACGAGGCCTGGCGACTGACCTTCACCTACAACCACGCCATCGCCGAGGGCTGGAGCTACCACTCGCTGCTCATGGAGCTGCTGGCGTCCTACCAGCACCTGCGCGACGGCCGTGAGCTGCCCGCCTACGAGGCGCCGGCCGTCCGGTACGCGGACTTCATCGCTGCCGAGCTGGAGTCGCTGGCCTCCGAGCAGGACCGCGCCTACTGGCGGAACGTCGTCGCCGACCACACGCCGTTCGAGCTGCCGTCGGGGTGGCGCGCCCAGGGCGGTGCGAAGGAGCCCTACCGCCTGGAGGTCGACTACCGCGACCTGGAGGACGGGCTGCGCCGGCTGGCGCGCCGCACGAGCACCTCGCTGAAGAGCGTGCTGCTGGCCGCCCACCTCAAGGTGCTGAGCATGCTCAGCCCGGAGCGGGCCTTTCATACCGGTGTGGTCTACCACGGGCGTCTGGAGGCGCCGGGTGCGGAGCGGGTGCTGGGCATGCACCTGAACACCCTGCCGTTCCCCGCCACCCGCCCGTCCGGCACCTGGCGTGAGCTGGTGGAGCAGGTCTTCGCGCAGGAAGCGGAGACCTGGGCCCACCGCCGCTACCCGCTGCCCGCCGTCCAGCGCGACAGCGGCACCTCCCAGCGCCTGCTCACGGTGATGTTCGACCACCAGAACTTCCACCAGGTCGACACCGGCACCGTGGACGCCGGCGCGGGGCTGGGCGTCGGCGTCAACGAGTTCGCGCTCGCGGTCATCGCCACCGGCGGTGTCCTCGCGATCAAGTCCAGCACGGACGAGCTCGGCCGGGATCGCGCCGAACAGCTCTCCGCCATGTACCGGCTCGTACTCGAAGCCATGGCCTCGGACCCCGAAGGCGACGCCACCGCCGCCTACATACCCCACTTGGAGCAGACCGCAGTGCCTCGGATGCGTACGGAACCAGACCAGCGCGAGCTGTCCCTCGACCTCTTCCGCGCTCGTGCGGTTGCTTCGCCGGATGCGGTTGCGGTGGTGTTCGGTGAGGAGCGGGTGTCGTATGGCGAGCTGGATGCGTGGTCGTCGCGGATCGCGGGCCGGCTGCGCGGGCAGGGGGTCGGCGCCGGTTCGGTGGTGGGCCTGTACCTGGACCGCGGCCCCGGTGTCCTGGCGGCGATGCTGGGTGTGTGGAAGGCGGGTGCCGCCTACCTTCCGGTGGACCCGTCGCTTCCGGCCGAGCGGGTGGGCTACATGCTCACCGACTCGGGTGCCGCGCTCGTCCTGACCGACGCCGACCCGGCCGGCCGGCTCGGTGAGTACACCGGTCCGTGGCTGGCGCTGGACGGCGGTTCCGAGGAGAGCTGGGACGGCATCGTCCCGGCCGCCGATGAGCTGGCGTACGTGCTCTACACCTCCGGATCCACCGGTCGTCCCAAGGGTGTGATGATCGGCCACGGTGCGCTGGTGAACCTTCTGGGTTCGATCCGCGACGACGTGACCCCCGGCCGCCCGGGCACCTGGCTGGCCTCGACCTCGGTGTCGTTCGACATCTCGGGTCTGGAGCTGCACCTGCCGCTGATCACCGGCGGGAAGATCGTCCTGGCCTCGGCCGAACAGGCCAAGGACGCCGCCGCGCTCGTCGAGCTGGTGGCCCGGAACCGGGTCACCCACGTCCAGGCGACTCCGTCGGGCTGGCGCCTGCTGCTCGAGGCCGGCTTCGACAACTACGCCGTCACCGCGCTCGTCGGCGGCGAGGCGCTGACCGCCGGCCTGGCGCGGGAGCTGCTGCCGCAGGTCGGCCGCCTGGTCAACGTCTACGGTCCGACCGAGACGACGATCTGGTCCGCCCAGGGCGAGGTCCCGGACGGCGTCGAGCAGGTCTCGATCGGCGGCCCGCTGGCCAACACCCGGCTCCACGTCCTGGACGTGGACCTGAACCCGGTGCCGCAGGGTGTGACCGGCGAGCTGTTCATCGGTGGTGACGGTCTGGCCCGCGGGTACCTGGGCCGCCCCGACCTGACGGCGGAGAAGTTCGTCCCCGACCCCTTCGGGCCGGCCGGCTCCCGCCTCTACGCGACCGGTGACCTGGCCCGTGTCCTCCCGGACGGCACCCTGGAGTGCCTGGGCCGCATCGACGGCCAGGTGAAGATCCGCGGCTACCGCATCGAGCTCGGCGAGATCGAGAGCGCCCTGCGCGAGCACACCTCCGTCCGCGACGCCGTCGTGGCCGCGCACGAGGACGCCCAGGGTGACAAGTCCCTGGTCGCCTACGTGGTCCCGGCTGACGACTCGGCTCCGGACACGGCCGCGCTGCGGGAGTTCCTGGCCCGCTCGCTGCCCGAGTACATGGTGCCGACCGCCTTCGTCGCCCTGGACGTCATCCCGCTGACCAACAGCGGCAAGGTCGACCACAAGGCCCTGCCCGCCCCGGACGCCGACGCGTTCGCGCAGTCCGCGTACGTGGCGCCGCGTACCCCGGTGGAGGAGAGGCTGGCGGCCGTCTGGTCGGACGTCCTGGGCGTCACCCGGGTCGGCATCGAGGACAGCTTCTTCGACCTCGGCGGCGACTCCATCCGCGTCGTCCGTCTGGTCGGCGCCCTGCGCGCCACCGGCTACGACGTGACGGTGCAGGACGTCTTCGAGCTGCGGACCGTCGCCCGCCTGGCTCAGAAGCTGAGCGGTCAGGAGGCCGGCGCATCGCTGGTCACCACGGTGGAGCCGTTCGCGCTGATCGGCGACGAGGACCGGGCCGCGCTGCCCGAGGGCGTCGTGGACGCCTACCCGCTGTCGCAGGTCCAGACCGGCATGCTCGTCGAGATGATGGCGAACCCGGGCACCGCCGTCTACCACAACCTCAACTCCTTCCTGATCCCGGACACCCGGCCCTTCCAGCCGGAGACGCTGCGCGCCGCCCTCGCGCACGTCGTGCAGCGGCACGACATCCTGCGCACCTCGGTCGAGATGACCGGCTACTCGCAGCCGCTCCAGTTCGTCCACGCCACCGCCGAGCTGCCGCTCTCGCTGCACGACCTGCGCGAGCTCGACGCGGCCGGGCTCGACGCCGCCCGCGCGGAGTTCGCCGCGCTGGACCGCGCCACCCCGTTCGACGTGACCGCCGCCCCGCTGGTTCGGCTCGCCGTCCACCTGGAGTCGGACGAGGCCTGGCGCCTGGTCCTCAGCCACTGCCACGCGGTGACCGAGGGCTGGACCGCCAACTCCCTGATGACCGAGATCGTGGCCGCCTACCAGCAGCTGCGCGACCGGGGCGAGGCCACTGACGAGGAGGCGCCGGCCGTCCGGTACGCCGACTTCATCGCGGCCGAGCTGGAGTCGCTGGCCTCCGAGCAGGACCGCGCCTTCTGGCGGGACGTCATCGGCCGGCACGCGCCCATGCTCGTGCCCGCCGGCTGGGGCGAGAGCACCGGCACCGTCGAGCGGCACTGGGCCCACGCACCGTTCGCGGACCTGGAGGAGGACCTGCGCCGACTCGCCGCCCGCGCGCGTACGTCGCTGAAGAGTGTGCTGCTGGCCGCGCACCTGAAGGTGCTGGGTTCGCTGACCTCGGAGGAGGCCTTCCACACCGGTGTGGTCTACCACGGGCGTCTGGAGGCGCCGGGTGCGGAGCGGGTGCTCGGTATGCACCTGAACACGCTGCCGTTCCCGGCCACCCGTCCGTCCGGCACCTGGCGCGAACTGGTGGAGGGCGTGTACGCCCGCGAGTCGGAGATCTGGGCCCACCGCCGCTACCCGCTGCCCGCCATCCAGCGCGACAGCGGCACCGGCGAGCGCCTGATCACGATGCTCTTCGACCACCAGGACTTCCACCAGGTCGACACCGACACTGTCGACGTCGACGCCAACATCGGCGACGGCGTGAACGAGTTCGCGGTCAACGTCACCGCGGCCCGCGGCCGGATCTCCATCGGCAGCACCACCGAGGTGCTGAGCGGGTGGAACCTGGCGCGGCTGGCGGAGATGTACCGGCTGGTGCTGGAGGCGATGGTCGCGGACTTCGACGGGGACGCC
>NZ_JBSFKI010000037.1:0-98345 GCF_053598475.1 Kitasatospora sp. NPDC001119 | reverse complement strand
TCAGAAGGGTGTCCAGGTTCGTCTTCACAAACCAACCAACGGGCACCCTTCGTCATGGTCGCGGCCAGCCCAGCAATCGGACTCACTCATCTAGGCGGATAGTGGACAGGTTCTGTCCACTATCCCTCCTAGTCTGCGGAGCGCACGGCCGCTCAGCCGTACGACCGTGCAGCCGCGCGACCGCGCGCGGCTCCGACCCCGTCCCAGGAGGACACCATGGACTTCGTTTCGATCCGCATCATCACCGGCGACGTCGCACGCCTGGTCGAGTTCTACGAACGCGCCACGCAGGTACGGGCGGAGTGGGCCACCGAGGACTTCGCCGAGCTCCGGACCGCGGGCGCCACCCTCGCGATCGCGGGCACCCGCACCGTCCCGCTGTTCGCCCCGGGCTCCGCCCGCCCGGCCGCCAACCAGAGCGTCATCACCGAGTTCCTCGTCGACGACGTGGACCGCGTCCACCGCGACCTGACCGGGTTCGTCACGGACTTCGTCACCGAACCCACCACGATGCCCTGGGGCAACCGCTCCCTGCTGCTCCGCGACCCCGACGGCAACCTCGTCAACTTCTTCACGCCCGTCACCCCGGCGGCCATCGCGAAGTTCACCCGCTGACGGGGCACCCCGCCGCTACGCCTTCCCCGCCCGCTGAAGCAGGTCTTCGTCACCCGCGGCGCCCGCAGCACCGACGGCCGCCGCGCCGCGGGGCTCGCCGGTGTCCGTGCCCAGCCCCGCGAGCAGGCGCAGTCCGTCCTCGGCGGGGCTGCCGGGGGCCGCGGACAGCACCAGCAGCTCGATGCCCGGCTCATCCGGCAGCGCGAAGTTCTCCTGGTGCAGTTCCAGCGGTCCGACCAGGGGGTGCCGGTACGCCTTGCGTCCGTGGGTGCGGGCGCGGACGTCCGCGCGGGCCCAGAGGCGACGGAAGCGCTCGCTGCCCATCGCCAACTCGCCGATGAGCGAGGCCAGTCGGGGGTCGTCGGGGTACTGGCCGGCGGCCAGCCGCAGGTGCCCGACCACGTCGAGGGTGCAGTTCTCCCAGTCGGCGTAGAGGCCGCGGTCGGCCGCCTCCAGGAAGATGTGCCGGGCGGTGTTCAGGCCCGGCATCGGGCGGCCGAGGAGGAGTCCGGCGAGGCGGTTCCCGGCGAGGACGTCCAGGCGGTGGTTCATGATCAGCGCGGGTGCGCCGGCCACCAGGTCGAGGACGCGCAGCAGTTCCGGCCGGACCCGGCTGCCCGGCGCCGTCGCACGGCGGCGGCGCTGCCGCGCGAGGCGGTAGAGGTGCCCGCGTTCGGTCTCGTCGAGGTCGAGGACGCGGGCGAGCGCGTCGAGGACCTGCTCGGAGGGCTGGGTCGCGCGGCCCTGCTCCAGGCGTACGTAGTAGTCGACGCTGACGCCGGACAGGTGCGCGACCTCCTCGCGGCGCAGCCCCGCGACCCGGCGGCGGCTGTCGGTGGGGATGCCGACGGTGGCCGGATCGACCCGGGAACGCCTGGTCCGTAGGAAGCCCGCGAGATCGTCCATGCCCCTCAGTATGGCCGCGGCGGGCGCCCGTACGGCCGGCTCGGGTGCCCGCGAGGGTGGCCCTGCCGGTACCAGGAAGTCCGGTCCGACGGAAGCGGCGCCCCTGAACGCCGGGCGCCGCGGCGTCCAGGATCGGAGCATTCAATCCGAAGGAGTCCCCCGTGAAGACGCTGATCGTCCACGCCCACCCGGAGCCGAAGTCGCTCAACAGCTCGCTGAAGGACCTCGCGGTGTCCACCCTGGAGACCGCCGGGCACGAGGTACGGGTGAGCGACCTGTACGCGATGAACTGGAAGGCGGTCGTGGACGCCGCGGACTACGGCCCCGAGGCCTCGAGTCCGCTGAAGGTCGCCCTGGACTCGGGCCGGGCCTTCGAGGCCGGCACGCTCTCCCCGGACGTCCGCGCCGAGCAGGAGAAGCTGCTGTGGGCCGACACGATCGTCTTCCAGTTCCCGCTGTGGTGGTACACGATGCCCGCGATCCTCAAGGGGTGGGTGGACCGGGTGTTCACCTACCGCTTCGCGTACGGCGTCGGCGAGCACAGCGCCACCAGGTACGGCGAGCGCTTCGGCGAGGGCACCCTCGCGGGCCGGCGGGCGCTGCTGTCGGTGACCGTCGGCGGCCCGGAGTCGCACTACGCCGCTCGCGGGATCAGCGGCCCCATCGACGACCTGCTGTTCCCGTTCCAGCACGGCGTCCTCTACTACCCGGGCATCGAGGTGCTGCCGCCGTTCGTGCTGTACGGCAGCGACCGGATGACCGACGAGGACTACCCGGCCGTCGCCCGGGCCTGGGAGCAGCGCCTGCTCACCCTGGAGTCGACCGAGCCGATCGCGTTCCGGCGGCAGAACTTCGGCGACTACGAGATCCCCTCGCTGCACCTGAAGGAGGGGCTGGAGCCCGCGGGCCGCACGGGGTTCGGGCTGCACGTGCGCGGCTGAGGGCGGTCGACTCGGTCCCCCGACTCGGTCTGTCAGCTCGGTCCACCGACTCAGTCTGCCGGCTCGGTCCACCGACTCGGACCGTCGGCTCGGTCTGCTACTTCAGTCCGCCGGCTGGGTCGAGCAACCCAGTCCATCGGCTGGGTCGAACGACAAAGTCCGGCGGCTGGGTCGCACAACCCAGTTCTCCGACTCAGTCCGCCGGCGACCGCTCCGCGGGCCCCCGGCGCCGCGGGCCCCGGGCGGGAGCGCCTCGCTGCTCGTACGTCCACACCGCCAGCTGCGTGCGCGAGGCGAGCCCCAGCTTGCCCAGGATGCGTTCGACGTGGTTCTCCGCGGTCCGCTGCGCGATGGTGAGGCGCGCCGCGATGTCCTTGTTGGTGAGGCCCTCGGCGACCAGTTCCGCGACCTGGCTCTCGCGCTTCGTCAGGCCCGGTACCCCGGCCGGGTCGTCGAGGACGTGGGCCATCGCCTCGTCCACGGTGGCGCGCGCTCCGCGGCGGAACTCCCGGTCGAAGGCGGCCGCGCCCAGCGCCTCCCGTACCGCGGCGTCCAGGCGCAGGTGCTGGGTGCGCATGAACGGCGCCGCGCCGAGCCGCCCGCCCAGTGACTCCCACAACAGGTGCAGTACGCCCAGGAGCCGGGCAGTGCGCCGCGGGTCGTTCCGGGTGCTCCAGGCGATGACCTCCACGCACATGGCCACGTCCCACCAGTCCTGGAACGGGCGCAGCCGGGCGATGGCCGCCCTGGCGTGCGTGGTCGCGTCGGCGGGCGCGTCCGCGCGCAGGGCCAGCAGGGCGCGGGCGAGCAGGGCCATGCCGTGCAGCCATGACTCGCCGTGCGTGCGGGCGGCCGCCTCGACCTCGCCGCACGCCTCCTCGGCCACGGCGGCCTCGCCTCCGCAGGCGTGCGCGATGGCGAACTTGACCCGGCATTCGAGGGCCGCGTCGGGGCAGCCCAGCGCGCGGAACTCGGTGCGCGCCCGCGCGAACAGCTCGGCGGCGCTCGCGTAGTCCTCGCGCCAGACGGCGAGGATCCCGTGGTGGTGCCACACCCACGCCGACTCCCGCCGGTGGCCGCCCTGTTCGGCCGCCGCCTCGCACGCGGCGAGCGCCTGCCGTACGTCGGCATCCGGGTCGCCCTGCAGGATGCGCAGGTACGTGTCGGTGACCCGGGCGTGGACGCGGACGGCGGCATCCGGGTCCGCTGTGCCGTCACCGTCGCCGTCACCGCCGTCCTGCGCGTGGTCGGCGGCGAGCAGCTGCGACAGCCAGTGGCGCCCCTCGGACAGCAGGCCCGCGGTCATCCAGTAGTGCCGGGGCGACACGGCCAGGGCCAGACCGGCCCGGGCCTGCCCGGGCCGCTCCAGGCAGAATCCCAGAGCGGCGCGCAGGTTCGGGTGGTCCAGGCGAAGGCGCGTGAACCAGTCGACCTGCCGGGGCCCGAACCACTCCCGCCCTGCTCGTGCGGTCAGTTCGGCGTACCGGTCCCGGTGACGGCCGCGCAGGGCGTCGAGCGAGCCGGACGCGGCCAGCCGCTGGTGCCCGTACTCCCGTACCGTCTCCAGCATGTGGTAGCGCGAACGTCCCTGCACGTGGCGGCAGTTGACGATCGACCGGGCCACCAGGCCGTCGAGGGCGTCGAGCAGGGCGGCGGGCGGCAGTTCGGCGTCCGCGCAGACCCGTTCGAGGCTCTCCAGGTCGAAGCCGCCGCGGAACACCGAGGCCCGCGCCCAGAGCAACCGCTCGCGCCCCGTGCACAGTTCGTGGCTCCAGTCGATCAACGCGCGCAGGGTGCGCTGCCGGTCGGCGGCGACGCTGCTCCCGCCGGTGAGCAGCGCGAACCGGTCCGTGAGCCGCTCCAGGATCTCCTGCGGCGTCAGGCTCCGGATGCGGGCGGCGGCCAGTTCGATCGCGAAGGGCAGCCCGTCCAGGCGGCGGACGAGCTCGGCGACGGCGGCGGCGTCCGGCCTGGTCAGGGTGAAGCCGGGCAGCACGGCGGCGGCCCGGTCGACGAACAGCGCGACGGCCGGATTGCCGTTCAGGTCGCGCAGGCCGTGACCCGCGCGCGCGTCCGGCACCGGCAACGGCTCCACGGGAAAGACCTGTTCGCCCGCGATGCCGAGCGGCTGCCGGCTCGTCGCCAGGACGCGCAGTCCGGGCGCGGCCCGCAGCAGCGCGTCGGTGAGGCGGGCGCACGCGTCGACCAGGTGCTCGCAGTTGTCCAGGACCAGCAGGGCGCGCCGCTCGCGCAGCCGGGCGGCGAGGACGGCCGCCGCGTCGGCGCCGGGGTGCCCCGGATTCGCCATGTCGAGGGTGCCGAGGACGCTCGACGCGAGCAGCTCCGGGTCCCGGAGGTCGGCGAGTTCGGCGACGTACACGCCGTCGGGGAAGGCGGAGCGCGCCGCGTCCGCCGCCACGCGCAGCGCCAGCCGGGTCTTGCCCACGCCTCCGGTGCCGCTGAGCGTCACCAGGCGCGCGCCGGACAGCAGCCGGGCGATCCGGGCCGTGTCCGCCCGCCGCCCGATCAGCGGCGTCAGTTCGGCGTCGAAGCCGCCGAGGCCAGCGAACGTCCCCGCGGCTGCCCCCGTTCCCATGGGTGGTCATCCTACGGACGCGCGCTGACGGTACCGGCACGGAAAGCGTGCGGGAATTGAGTAGTTCTCCCGTTGTCCCCCGCACGCACCCGCCCGAGACTCGACGACGCGGTATCGGACGGCTATGCGAGGTGTGTGGTGACAGCAGGCACGGCGGCGGGGTCGGAGCGGAGCGGGCGGCTGCTGGGGCAGCGGGTGTGGACCTACCAGGGGGCCTACGTACGCAGGCCGACGACCGCGCTGGTCGTGCTCCTCATCCTGTTCGGCGTGCTGTGCTCCCTCGTCGGCAAGTACTACGACGAGGACTCCTCGTTCCGCCTCGCGTTCTGGGCCCTGCCCGTGGCGGCCCTGGGGTGCCTCGCCCTGTGCGTGCGGCACGCCCGGATCCGGATCCGGGAGTACGAGCACGGCTTCGAGCTGCGCCGGCCGGGGCGCCGCACGCTGCGGTACGCGTGGCAGGAGATCGCCTCCGTCGAGTCGACCCGGGTGTCCGTCCACTTCAACTCGGCGCACTCGCACGACGTGCTCAAGACCGTGATCCGCCCCTACGCGGGCGGCCGGATCCGCCTCCGGGGCCTGGACTACATCAGGGTCCAGGAGGAGTGCGGCTTCTGGCGGATGATCACGAAGGCGCACCCCACCACCGGCGCGCGCTTCGTCTCGGACGCGACGCAGTCCGTCGCCGTGGCCCGTGCGCAACGCCTCCTGGACGAGCTCGGCGCGGGCGGGTCGTTCCGCTGGGGCGCCCTGACCTTCACCGCCGAGGGGATGACCCTCTCCCCCTTCCCCGCCCCGATCGCCTGGTCCCGGATCGCCCTCGTCTCCGCGCGCCCGGCGGACGGTGTCCGGCTCGACGTCCGGGGACTGGCCTCGCACGTCGGCAGCCGGGCCCTGTCGGGGCGCGCGACGAAGGCGGGCTACCGCACCGAAGGGGACCGGCTGGAGGTGTTCGTGCCCGTCCGCCGCCCCGGATCGGACTACGTGGCGCTGAGCGTCCTGCTCGCCCACGGCGCCGCCCTGCGGAACGGGCAGGACCAAGGACTCGAGGGATAGCGAGGGCGGGCCGAGCCCCAAGCGGTCTACGGCCGGCGGCGGGTGGGCCCGGGCCGCAGGGCCTCGGCGGCGGCCGCCGCGACGGCCTCGGCGACCGTGGACAGCGCGGGCGAGTCCAGCTTCCACTGCTGCCAGTACAGGGGGACGTCCATCGGCCGAGCGGGTGCCAGCTCCACCAGCCGCCCGGACCGCAGCAGCGGCTCGGCCTGGGGTTCGGGCACCAGGCCCCAGCCGAGACCTGCGGCCACCGCGTCCCGGAACCCGTCCGAGGCGGGCACCAGGTGGCGGATCCGCCCGGCGCCCGACCGCCCCAGGGTGAGGGACCGGACGAACTCCTCCTGGAGCTCGTCGCGCCGGTCGAAGGCCACGGTGGGGGCCCGGCCCAGATCCTCGGCCAGGTCCCCGGTGAGATGACGGGCCGCGAACTCCGGTGTGGCCACGGCCAGGTAGCGGGCCAGCCCGAGCCGCCGCACGGTGCAGCCGGCCACCGGGTCGGGCGAGGAGGTGACGGCGGCCATCACCTGGCCCTCGCGCAGCAGGGCGGTGGTGTGGGCCTCGTCCTCCCGGTGGAGCTCGAAGCAGATCGGCGGGTCCTGCGGCACCCGGGTGAGCGCGGGCAGGAACCAGGTCGCGAGGGAGTCGGCGTTGACCGCGATCGGGACCCGGGCCGGGCCCTGCTCGGCCGCCAGGCCCAGTTCGGCGCGGGCGTCGCGTTCCAGCCGGGCGAGCTGGCGGGCGAACCGGACCACCACCTCGCCGGACTCGGTGGGCCGCACCGGCTTGGTGCGCATCAGCAGGACCCGACCGGTGCGCTGTTCCAGGGCCTTGACGCGCTGGCTGACGGCGGAGGGGGTCACGTGCAGGGCGGCGGCCGCGGCGTCGAAGGTGCCCTCGTCGACCACCGCGAGCAGGGTCCGGACCTGGTCCAGGGGAAGCTCGTCCATAAGTACGGCTAAGGTTACTTTAGAATCTTTAGCTGTACTCATCTATACGCGGTCCATACGGTCGGACCCATGACCAGCAGCACCATCGCCGCCGCACTCGCCGGATTCGGTACCGGACTCTCCCTCATCGTGGCCATCGGGGCCCAGAACGCGTTCGTCCTGCGCCAGGGCGCCCGCAGGCACGCCGTCCTCGCGGTCGTCGCCATCTGCGCCGTCTCGGACGCGGCGCTGATCGCGCTCGGCGTGACGGGGGTGGGCACGGTGGTCACGGCCTGGCCCGCGGCGCTGACCGCGGTGGGCCTGGTCGGCGGGGCGTTCCTGCTCTGCTACGGCTTCCTGGCGGCCCGACGGGTGCTGCGCCCGGATCCGGCGGCCGCGCTCACCGGCGGCGGACCGGAGACCGGGTCCGTCCGGCGAGCGGTCCTCACCTGCCTGGCGATGACCTGGCTGAACCCGCATGTGTACCTCGACACCGTGCTCCTGCTGGGCTCGCTGGCCTCCGACCGCGGCGACCTGCGCTGGGCCTTCGGCGCGGGCGCGGCGCTGGCCAGCCTGTGCTGGTTCGCCGCCCTGGGCTTCGGCGCCCGGCTGCTGAGCGGCGTCCTGTCCCGGCCGAGGGCCTGGCGGGTGCTGGACGGACTGGTCGCGGCGACCATGCTGGCGATGGGCGGGATGCTCCTCGCCGGGGCGTAGGGCGCCCTGACCCACCGGCCCCGGCTGCCACCCGCGTGGGTGGCCGGCCATGGTGGCATCCGACCCGACCAGGCCGGATGCCACCATTCGTCCGACGCCGCGCGGACCCGCGGGCGTACGCGCGGGTTCACGACGCGGGGCCGGGGCCGTGCCCGGGGATCAGGGCTGCTGCGGGTCGGTCCGCGGGTCGGTCCGCGGGCCGAACCGGCCCGTCAGCCGGACCGCCGCGAGGGCGACCGCGTACCCGACGGTGAACAGCACCACCAGGAACAGGACAGCGGTCGCGTTCATGACGTAGTAGCCCGTCAGCGTGGGGGCGACCACGGGCGGCACCCCCAGGACGACGGCCGTCAGGGCCGCCGAGCGGACCGTACGGGTGGTGCAGGCGACGGCCGCGCCGACGACCACCGGGGCGACGAGGGGGAATCCGGTCCGGAAGAACACTCCCTCCCCCGGGCCGGAGACCAGGACGAGGGCGACGTCCGAGGCCGTGGTGGTGAGCACGACCGCCCACGGCACGGCGGAGCGCGGTCGCGTGGTGCGGTCCGGCGGGGCGGCCAGCAGCACCAGGGCGTTGAGGGCGAACAGCACCGTGTCCGGGCCGACCAGACCGTAGGTCAGCGGGCCCCGCGCGTGCGCACCGGGCAGTTCGGGGCCGGCGAGCAGGACGAGCAGCGGGGCCACGACGGTGGCCGCCGCCAGGGCGCGGGCCGCCGTCCAACGGCCGGTCAGCGCCGCGACGGCCATCAGCACCGCCGGGACGAGCAGCGCCATCGTGGCGCCGAGCGACCCGACGCGCATCCCGCCGTCCGGGTCGGTGGCGGCCCGGACCGCCCAATAGAGGTGCACGGCCGCGTAGCCGCCGGCCAGTGCGGCGGCGAGCGGGGCCGCGGTGGCCAGGGCCCGGCCCGCCGGCCGGTGGGAGACCAGGCCGAGCCGGACCCGGACCCCGTGCCCCGCCACATCGGCCACCTCGCGCAGAGCAGCGAGCGGACTCGCGGTTCGGACGCGGCGCTCGGCGTGATCGGCGACCTCCGCCAGCGCGTGGGTGCCGTAGGAGGCCGGGTAGAGGGCGAGGGCGCGGCGCAGCAGGTGGGCCGCCAGGCGGCCCTCCCTGCTCTGCTCCTGGTGGTCCTGGTGGTCCTGGTGCGCGGTCATGCCGGGCCTCCCGCGAGCCTGTTCCGGGTGATGGCGAGGCGGCGGTCGGCCTCGCGGAGGGCGGCCCGCAGCCGCCGGCTCTCGTCGGTGAGGGCCTGGGTGCCGGTCGGGGTGAGGGCGAAGACGCGGCGGGGTCGCCCGTCGACCGTCTCCTCCCGTTCGACCCGGATGAGGCCTTCGGCGAGCAGTCGGTCGAGCGTGCCGTACAGGCTTCCGGCGCCGAGCCGGACCCGGCCGTCGGAGATCGCGGCGACCTCGTCGCCGAGCGCGTAGCCGTGCCGGGGCTGGTCGGCGAGGGCGGTGAGCAGCAGGAAGGTGGGCTCCTGCATGGAGCGTTTCTTCGTCACGCCGATCACCATAGTACGGTCACCGTAGTATCTGGAAGAGCGGGTGCGATCGAAGGCGAGGAAGGGGCGCGCACCGCCCATCCGCCAGGACCAACGCGCACCCGGGTAGCCGGTAAGGCTTGCCTTGCCATCGAGTCGGGCCCGCCTCTATGGTGAAGTCCTCAGAGGACCTGAAGACCTGGGGACCTGAGGACTACTTGGGGAGAGTGATCATGTCAGACCTCCATGCCCTGACGCTGGCCGAACAGGCGGCGGCGATCCGCGGGCGCACCGTCTCGCCGACCGAACTCGTCGACCACCACCTGCGCCGGATCGAGGAGCTCGACGGCGTGCTCGGCGCCTACCGCACGGTCGACGCGCCCGGCGCCCGCCGGGCCGCCCGTGCGGCCGAGGCCCGGCTGGCCGCCGCCGGGGACGGCGCCGGGACCGGGACCGGGAACGGCGCCGGGCTGCCGCCGCTGCTCGGCGTGCCGCTGTCGGTGAAGGACACCTGGCCGGTCGGCGGGCTCCCGTTCACCGCGGGCTCCGCCGCCTTCGACGACCGCGTCGCTCCGCAGGACGCCGCCGTGGTCGGCGCCCTCCGGGCCGCGGGCGGCGTACTGCTGGGCACCACCACGGCCGCCGAGTTCGGCTGCTCCGCCTACACGGAGACGGTCCACGCCACCGCGCGCAGCCCGTACGACCCCGGCCGCGGCGCCGGGGGTTCCAGCGGCGGGGCGGCCGCCTCGGTCTCCGCCGGACTGGCCGCCGGGGCCCTGGGCAGCGACGGCGGCGGCTCGGTCCGGATCCCGGCCGCCGCCTGCGGCGTGGTCGGCCTCAAGCCCAGTCGGGGCCGGGTGACGACCGCCCCCGGCACGGACGCCTTCGGGCTGGCCACCGCCGGCCCGCTGGCCCGGACGGTGCTGGACGCGGCCCTCCTGCTGGACGTCATGGCCGGCAGCGTCCCGGGCGACGGCAGCACCCTGCCCGCCTCCCCCGCCGGCCACTTTAGGGCCTGCGTCGAACGTGAGCCCGGCCCGCTGCGGATCGGCGTCCTGCCCCGGACGGACGGGTGGCACCCGGAGGCCGCGCTGGCCTCCCGCCGCACCGCCGACCTGCTCGCCGACCTCGGCCACCGGGTGGAGGAGGCCCCGCCGTTCGACCCGGCCGAGTACGTGCCGGACTTCACCGTGCTGTGGAGCGTGCTGGCCGCCGCCGTGCCCGTCCGGCCGGAGCGGGAGGACCGGCTGCTGCCGCTGACCCGCTGGCTGCGCGCCCGGGGCAACGAGCACAGCGCGGTCCGGCTGGCCTCGGCGATGGCCTCGCTGACCGCCACCGCCCGGACGATCTGCCACCGGTACGACCGATTCGACGCGGTGCTGAGCCCCACGACGGACCAACCGCCGCTGCCGGTCGGGTCGTTGGCCGACCCGGACGACCCGGAGCGGACCTACGCCCGGATGCTCGCCGTCACCCCGCGCACGCCGGTGGCGAACCTCACCGGCCGGCCGTCGATCAGCCTGCCGCTGCACTGGACCCCGGACGGACTGCCGATCGGCATGATGCTGACCGCCCGGCTCCGCCAGGAGGGCCTCCTGCTCTCCCTCGGCGCCCAGCTGGAACGGGCCCGGCCCTGGCACCACCACGCCGCCCGGCAGGCGGCCGTCCTGGAGCGGGCGACCGGGCAGAACACGGCGCGGCCCGAGCGGGGGACGCGGTGAAGCGCGGACAGCTGGCCTTCCTGACCGGCACCCACATCGTCAACGACCTCTACCAGGGCGCCGTCCCGGCGCTGCTGCCCTTCCTGATGTCCCAGCGGCACTACAGCTACACCGCCGTCTCCGGCATCGCCCTGGCCGCGAGCGGCCTGTCCAGCGTGGTCCAGCCGCTGTTCGGCCTGCTGGTCGACCGCCGCCCCCGCGGCTGGCTCATCCCGGCCGGCTTCCTCACCGCCGCGGCCGGGATCACCGGTGCGGCCCTCGCCGACAGCTACCCGCTGACCTGGCTCTTCGCCGCGCTGGCCGGCATCGGCATCGCCGCCTACCACCCGGCCGCCACCAACCAGGCCCGGGTCGCCGGCGGACAGTCCCAGCGGGCGATGAGCCTGTTCTCCGTCGGGGGCACCCTCGGCGCCTCGCTGGCACCGGCCCTGGTCACCCTCGTGGTCGGCGCGTACGGCCTGGGCGGCAGCTGGCTGCTGGCCGTCCCGGCGCTGGTGACGGCCCTGCTGTGGGCCGCGCAGGGCCGCTGGCTGCGGTACCGCGGCCACACCCCGGCGACCCCGGCCGCCGCCCGGGGCGCGGCGACGAGCGCCCACCGCGACGACTGGCGGGCGTTCGGACGCCTCGCCGCGACCACCGTCGCCTGGTCGATCCCCTACGTGACCGTCACCTCGATGCTCGCCCTCCACATCCAGCGCGACCTCCACGGCTCGACGGGAACCGGCGCCGCGGCGCTGACCCTGCTCACCCTGGCCGGGGCGGCCGGCACCCTGCTCGGCGGCTGGCTCGGCGACCGGCACGGACGGATGACCCCGATCCGCACCGGCTACCTGCTGGCCGTCCCCGCCCTGGCCGCCGTGGCCTTCGCACCCTCCGTCGCGGTCGCCATGGCCGGCGCGGTGGCGTTCGGGCTGGCCATGTTCCTGCCCTTCGCCCCGCAGGTGACACTCGCCCAGGACTACCTGCCCACCCGGCCCGGCACCGCCAGCGGGCTGACCCTCGGACTCGCCATGTCCGTGGGCGGCCTCGCCGCACCGGCGCTCGGCGGCCTGGCCGACGCCCACGGCCTGCGGACCGTCCTCGCCCTGGTCCTCGGCGTGCTGGCGCTCGGACTCGGCTCCGCGCTGCGGCTGCGCGACCGCGTACTGCCGGAGGAGGGACCGGAGGAGCAGCCGGAACCGGCCCCGGAACGGGTGAACGAGCAGGCCGCCACGGGTGCGGCACCCGGAGGACGATAGGGTCGTCCTCATGACTGTTCGCCCGGTACGCCATCGCTCACTGGTGGAGGAAGCCACGGCCGAGCTGCGCCGACTGATCGGCACGGGCGAGTGGCCGGTCGGCAGCAAACTGCCCGGTGAGGTGGAGCTGAGCCGACTCCTCGGAGTCGGCCGGACCACCTCGCGCGAGGCCGTCCGGGTGCTGATCGCCGACGGCCAGCTGCGCGCCCGTCAGGGCTCGGGCACGTACGTGGCCGCCGCCGCCCCGGTCTCGGAGTTCGACCGGGAGCTGCGGCGCTCGGAGGTCTTCGACGTGTACGAGGTCCGGGCGGCGCTGGAGGTGGAGGCGGGCCGGCTGGCCGCGCAGCGGCGCACCGAGGCGGACGTCTCCGCGCTCCGGGCGGCGCTGGCCGCCCGCGACGCGGCCGCCGACCCGGCCGAGCTCGTCGAGACCGACCTGGAACTGCACCGCCAGGTCGTCCGGGCGGCGCACAACCCGGTGCTCATCCGCCTCTTCGACTCCTTCGTCGACGCGCTGCGCGAAGCGGCCGGCCACGTGGTGGCCGACAACCGGCTCCACGACGGCATCGAAGCGGAGGGCATCACCCATGCGCACCGCACCCTGATCGAGGCGATCGCCGCGGGTGACCCGGACGCCGCCGTCGCGGCGACCCAGGCCAACCTGGACCACACCCTCGACAGACTGCGCGCCACGGGCACCGGACCACGCTGAGCCGGCCGCACCCGCGCCCGACCGCCTCGGGCCCGGAAGGCCGGTGTCCGGTCGTGCTGTCGTTAGGCCCCCGGGTCCGGCGGTTCCTACCGACAGGAGCCGCCGGACCCGTCCTCGTCGCCGAGCCGAACCTGGCTCCCCGCTGAGGAGTTGCCCACCGAGGCCAGGTAGGCGGCGGTCAGCTCGGGGGTGGCCAGCCAGGCGGCGTAGTCGCGCGCTTCGGCGTAGGTGTTGGCGAGCCGGCGGCCGACCTCCGGGTGTTCGGCGGCGGCCGCGAACACCCCCTGGAGGTGGTCCGGCACGGTCAGCATCGCGGCGGTGAACTCGACGCTGTGGCGGGCCTGTTGCTGCCAGAACCGCTCGGCGGTGCGGCACATCCAGTCGGCCGTGTACGGGGCGTCGCCGTGCTCCACGACGGCCCGGCGGTAGGCCTCGGCGGCCCGGGCGGCGTTGTTGGCGCCCTGCCCGGCGATCGGGTCGGTCACCACCACCGCGTCGCCGAGGCCCAGCACGTGGACGGCGTCCACGCCCGAGCCGAGCTCCGCCACCGCGCGCCGGACCACCGGGGTGACCGCGCCGAACAGCCCGGCCCCGGCGTCGGTCGGCTCGGCCTCCGTCCAGAGCTCCGCCTCCCAGGGCAGGTACTCGGCCAACAGCTCGCGGATCCGGGCCAGTTGGACGTCCGGCGGCGGGGCGTCGCCGAACGCGTCCAGCGGGCCGCCGGGCAGCGCCTCCCAGAGCAGGATGTCGCAGGGGCCGGAGAGGGTGAGCGCCGGCTGCAGGTACAGCTCGCCGAGGCCGGGCAGGGCGTTCATCCGGGCCCTCGGCCCGGCGGCCGGGTCCGGCGAGCCGACGCCGTGCGCGTACAGGCAGGACAGGGCCCGCTGCGGCCCGTCGAACGGTGAGCGGACGGCGTCGCGTTCGAAGATCCCGGACAGGGCGCCGCGGCCGGCCGCGACCACGGTCAGCTCGTGCCGACGGGCCAGCTCGTGCAGCCCGCCGCGGTCCAGCGTGCGGTACTCGACCACGCCGCCGCGCTCGGCCAGCAGTTCCAGCCAGCCGGCCAGCTTGAGCCGCTGGTCCACCGACTGGGCGGGCTCGTCCAGCGTCATGGTGTACTCCAGCGCCCGCACGCCGGGGGGCGCCGCCAGCACCGCCTCCACCGAGGAGACGGCCGGTGCCCGCTCCGCCCAGAGGTCCAGCCCGGCCGCCGCCTCGATCCGCAGGGCGGGGCCGAACATCGCCTGGGTGGACAGCACCCGGCCGCCGCGCAGCTGCTCCGGGGTGCGCTCGGCGACCAGCGTCACCCGGTACCCGTCCGCCACCAGCCCGAGCGCGAGTTGGAGGCCGGCCTGGCCCGCTCCGACGACGGCGATCCGGCGCACGCTGCCTCCTGGTGGTCTGTTGACGGTCCGTCAAGCAGGCACAGTAGTCGAGCGGGCGCGCTCCGGTCACCGGTGGCGGGCGCATCCGTTCGAAGGAGGCGGCGGCGTGCGGACCGCGCCGCCGCCCCGGTCGCCCGGGGTGCCCCGGGCCGGCTCAGCCGCGCAGGTGCGCGGTGAGCACCTCCACCACGTCCTGGGTCCGGTCGGCCAGGTAGAAGTGCCCGCCCTGGAAGACCCGCAGGTCGAAGGGGCCGGTGGTGTGCCGCTCCCACTGACCGACCTGGTCGACGGTGGCGTGCGCGTCGGACTCCCCCGCCAGGGCGGTGATCGGCAGCGACACGGTCGCGTCCGGGGTGCTGCAGTAGGTCTCGACGGCCATGTAGTCGGCCCGCAGGCTCGGCAGGACCAGCTCGCGCAGGCCGGGCACGGCGAAGATCCGGTCGTCCGTGCCGCCGAGCGCGGAGATCTCGGCGAGCAGTTCGTCGTCCGGCAGCTGGTGGACCCTGGTCGTCCGGGGCAGCGAGGGCGCGCGGCCGGCCGAGACGACCAGCCGGTCCGGTCCCCGTACGCCGTCGCGCTCGAAGCAGCGGACCGTCTCGAAGGCGACGGCCGCGCCCATGCTGTGCCCGAAGAAGGTGAGCGGCCGGTCCGCCCACTCCCGCAGCTCCCGGGCGAGCTGCTCGGCGAGGCCGGTCACCGAGCCGATCGTCGGCTCGCCGATGCGGTTCTGCCGGCCCGGGTACTGGACGGCGAGCACATCGGCGTGCGGCGCCAGCGCGTTGGCGTACTCCAGGTAGTAGCTGGCCGAGCCGCCGGCGTGCGGGAAGATCACGATCCGGGCGGGCGCGGAGTCAGACGGGTTGAACCTGCGGAACCACGGATTCTCGACGACGGCGCTGCTGGACATGCGGGGTGCGACCTCTCTCCGTGACGGACTCTGCAGGCCCCAGTCTGGCAGTGCCGGGCCCCGCCGCGGGGGCGAAGTGACGATCATGACCCTCCGGCAGGCCGGTTCTCGCCGGTGCCCCGCCGGCCGCCCGGGCCTGCCTGTCAGGAGGTTCAGGCCCGGACACCGCTCGCGGGGTCCGGATCGGTGACCCAGCCCGCGGCCAGGAGCAGACCGGAGGTGCGGTGGACGGCGAGGAAGCCGAACGGCCGTCCGAAGCCGACCCGGGCGATCCGCCGCAGGTACGACGGGCGCGGGTGGGCGGCGGCGCCCCCGGCGACTCCGAGAGCGGTCACCGAGGCGGCCCGGAAGCCGTCCGGGCCGAAGGTCGCGGTGGCGCGCTGCCGGGCGCCGTCGATGAACAGCGGTTCCGCTCCCCCGAGCCCGGGCAGGCGGTGCTCGGTCTCCGAGCGAGTCCCCAGTGTGGCCAGGCCGAAGAGGTCGGGGCGGGCGAGCAGATCGTGGTCGGCCCCGACGGTGAACCGCGGGACGTCCACGGCCAACAGGTCCTCCGGCTCGTACCGCCGGATCAGGTCGATCGTCAGGCCGGGGCCGGGGGCGCCGACGGGCAGGCGGTCGGCGGTGGTCCGGCGGTGGCGCCCGCTCAACGCCTCGACGCCGGTGGCCAGCACCCGGCCGGGCGACGCGCCGGGCTCGCCGAGCAGCAGATGGACACTGATGTCCCGGTACCCGTGCACCCGCACTTCGGTGACGAGCCCGGTCGGTGACTCCAGCACGGCGGCCCGGTCCAGCAGGCAGGTGTACCGCGACAGGTACCGGACGGGCCTGCCCCAGGCGTCCGCCGGACCCTCCGGCGGACCGTCGATCTCGTCGAACGGCCGGATCCAGTCGGTCCGGACGGTGAGCGCCGCGGCCAGCACCAGGCGGGTCTCCCGGTCCAACCGCACCGGCATGGCGTCGATCAGACCACCGGTGGCCCGGGCGGCCCAGGCGTCCAGCCGCGCCTGGTCCTGTCGGACGTCACCGGTGAGCCGCCCGTGTACGCCCGCCGGCAGCCCGGCCGACCACTCCGGGCGCAGCCGCAGCCGCTCACCCGTCCAGAGCCCGAGGGCCGAGCCGACCGCCGGGATGCCCTCCAGCAGACCGAGGAGTTCCCGGGCCCGCTCGGCGGCAGCCTCCGGCGGCAGACCCAGGGCCTGCGTCGACTCGCCCTGGACGGCGGGGCTTCCGGCCGGCGCCAGCAGGCCGAGCAGCGGCCAGACACCGGCCGGCATCAGGACCGTCCCACCCGCCGGGTCGACCTGCCCGACCCAGCGCGCGCCCAGCGCGTTGACCGCCCTCACGGCTTCGGCCCGACTCATCCGCCCCCCTGCGCTCGATCGTCCGGCACGCCGCCGAGGGTAGGCGCGGGCCCGGGTGGGAGGCGACCGGTTTACCGGCGCTCCCGGCCGCCAACGCCCGCTCGGTGAAGGCGGGTTCCGCCGTCCCCCCTTTCCGCTGTCGACCTGATCCGATCCGTGTCAGCATGGCCGGATGAGCGAGCCCGACGACTGGATCACCATCGCGGCGTACGAGAATCTGCCCGGCCGCCCGACCCCTCCGGCCGCCCTCCGCGCTTGACTGCGCGACCGGGGCATCGACTGGATGCCCATCGCCGCGGAAGCGGTGCGCAGTGACCTGCTCTGCGGGGTCGGACCGGACGGCCGTTGGCACGGCTGGTTCGACGTCCGGGTCCACGCCGACGCCCTGCGGACGCTCGGGCTGCACCCCGAGCAGGCGTCCGCGGTCGTCAACGGATCTTCCCCGCCCGGCTGGTGGCACGCCGAGGCCGAGCGCCGGGCCCGTCGGTGACGGCGGCCGCCGGCCCGGCTCAGCCCGCCGCGCCGAAGCGGACCGTCTCGGCGCGGGAGCGGGAGGCCCCGTCCAGCAGCAGGACGGACGAGGCCTCCGGGGTCGGCATCGGGCCGCCGGCGCGCACGTGCCGGGTGAAGGCGGCCAACAGCCGCTCCAGGCCGCGGCGGTGGCGGGCGAAGACCCGACTGGAGGCGTGCCGGCCGCGGGCCCGCTGACCGTCCAACGCGGTGGCGGCGCCGACGTCCAGCAGCACCAGGTGCAGTTCGCGGCCCCGGCGGGCCGCCTCCCGGGCGAGCCAGCGCCGCATCCAGGCGCGGCTGCCGCAGTCGTGCACCAGCAGCGGGCCGCCACCGCGCACCGAGGAGCGCAGCAGCCGGAAGTGCTCCAGCCGGGCCCACGGCCGGTACACCGCGTACGGCAGGGCGGCGGGCATCACGGCCTCGCAGGCCTCGTGCACCGTCCGCGGGTCCACGGCCCGGACCGCCGCCCCGGACCAGCGCCGCAGCAGCGTGCTCTTCCCGGCCCCCGGCAGCCCGGACACCACCACGACGGCGTCGGCCGGGTAGGCGGTGACGAACCCCGCCCCGGCCTCGCCCCGCAGATCGACCACGCCGCGCGGCGCCACGACCGCATCCACCCCGCCGCCCACCAGTCCGAGCCCCCGTTCACGTCCGACCGGGAACCCTAACAACAACGCCCGGCCGGCCGCTCGGCGGATCCGGCCGGACCGGGCCTCGGCGTCGGGCGTGCGCGCCTCGCGGAGAGGAAGCGGGGGCGCCCTCCGGCCGGGGGCCGAGGGGACCCCGCAGGCCCGCACCGGTCCGTCGGCGCCTACCCGCACCCGTCGGTGCCCCTGGGCCCCCGGCGACCGCAGTGCACCCGTGGGCCCGCCGTCCACTAGGCTGACGAGCCGTCAGACAGGAGGACGGGCCATGGCGGAGGCGGCTCCGACGTACACCGCGCTGGTGCTGGACGGGCTCGCCCGCGATCCCGCCCGGGTGGCGCTCCGGTACGGGGACGAGGAGTGGACCGGGCAGCACTGCCTGGACCTGGTGCACCGCGCCGCCCGCGCGCTGGAGCGGGCCGGGCTCGGGCGCGGGGACGGGGTGACGGTGCTGGCCGGGAACCGGCCGGAGGCGCTGCTGGTGCGGCTGGCCGCGAATCTGCTGGGCTGCCGGGTGGCGATGCCGTTCCCGGACGGGCCGGTCGCCGAGCAGGTGGCGCTGGCGGAGTTCGCCGGGACGTCCGCGCTGGTCTTCGACCCGGTCCGGTGCGCGGCGGCGGCCGACGGGGTCGCGCGGGCGGTGCCCTCGGCCGTCCTGCTCTCGCTGGGCCCGTCGCCGCTCGGGCTCGGCACGGACCTGCTGGACCTCGCCGCGGCCCGCTCCCCCGCCCCGCTGGCGCCCCGTTACCTGCCCGAGGACGTGATGGCGGTGCGGTTCACCGGCGGCACGACCGGGCGCCCGAAGGGCGTGCTGCGCCGCTTCGCCCGTCCGCCGCGCCCGCCGCTGCTGGCCGGCTCGGTCTTCCTGCTGTGCACCCCGCTCTGCCACGGCGGCGGCACCACGGCGGACCTGGCGCTGGCGGCGGGGGGCATGGTGGTGATGCAGGACGGGTTCGACGCCGGGGCCGTGCTGGCGGCGGTCGAGCGGCACCGGGTGTCCCGGATGTACCTGCCGCCGCACCTGCTGTACCGGCTGCTGGACCACCCGCTGCTGCCGACGACCGACACCGGCAGCCTGCGCCGGGTCGGGTACACCGGCTGCGCGCCCTCGCCGCGGCGGCTCGCCGAGGCGACCCGGCGGCTGGGCCGGGTGCTGCACCAGACCTACAGCCTGACGGAGTGCGGGCCGGTCGCCCGGCTGGGCCCGGACGAGCACCTGGCACCGCGGCTGCTGACCACCGCGGGCCGCCCGTACCCGGACACCGGGCTGCGCGTCCTGGACGAGGACGGCGCCGAGCTGCCGCCGGACCGGACCGGGGAGATCTGCGTCCGGACGCCGACCGCGATGGCCGGCTACTGGCGCGACCCGGAGCTGACCGGGCAGGTGCTCCGGGACGGCTGGCTGCACACCGGCGACCTGGGCAGCCTGGACGCGGCCGGCTATCTGACGGTGGCCGGGCGGCGGGACCCGATGGCGGTCGTCGAGGGGCACAATGTGTTCCCCCGCGAGATCGAGGAGCCACTGCGCACCCACCCGGAGGTCCGCGAGGCGGTGATGTTCACGACCACCGACCCGGACCGCCTGGAGCGGGTGCACGCCGCCGTCGCCCTCGTCCCCGGCTCGCGGCTGACGGCCGGGCAGCTGCACCGCTGGGCCCGGGCGCACGGCCTCGGCCGGTGCGCCCCGGACTCGCTCCTGCTGCTGCCCGCGATCCCGCTGAACGGCCTCGGGAAGCCGGACCTCGCCGCCCTGCGGGCCCAGGTGGACGCCGGGAGCGGACGGGCGGCCGCCACCGCGGGGGCGCGCGACGGGGTATGACGCGCCCGACGAGTGCATCGAGCGCCTACGCGGGCGACCTCTCGTGCGCCACCCGGCGGGAAGAACCGTCCGTGGGCACTCGATCGTGCGGCCCGACCTGCCGATACATCCCCGGCAGCGCCGTGCACGTCGCTGTGGGCCGCACCGTCCCCCCAGGAGGCACTCCCTTGACCTGGCTACGCGTCCTGACCGCACTGGGCATCCTCGCCGTGGCGGCCAGTGCCCTGATCGTCTTCGCCCTCTGCACCGCCACCTCGCGCGGCGAGCGCGCCGCGGAGGAGGCGCCGCCCGACCTCCGGGCGGACGCCGAGGGCAGCGGCCTCTTCCAGCGGATGGGCGGCGACAGCTGACGCCGCGCCGCCCACCGCCGGTCAGTGCCCGGCGATGTCGTCCGGCCGGACCTCGATGTGGTCGGCGGCGAGATCGACCGCCACCCGGTGCTCCATGCCGAGCGACTCCAGGAACTTGACCGGCAGCTGCACCCGGCCGCTGCGGTCCAGCATCACGTACTCGCGCTCGTTCACCGACTCCTCGCCGTGCTCGTCCGTCACGGTGCGGCGCAGCACCTCGCTGGCGGTCCGCCCGTCCCGGATCGCGACCGTGCGACGGACCTCGCCCGCGACCATCGGGTCGTGGGTGACGATCACGACGGTGGCGCCCAGTTCGCGGTTGACGGTGCGGAAGGACTCGAAGATGATCCCGGCGGTCTCCGAGTCCAGCTCGCCGGTGGGCTCGTCGGCGAGCAGCACCGGCGGGTTGTTGGCCATCGCCACCGCGATCGCCACCCGCTGCTGCTGGCCGCCGGAGAGCTCGTTGGGCTTGCGGTGGGCGAGCTCGCCGATCTCCAGCGCCTCCATCAGCTCCGCCACCCGGGCCGCCTGCTGCCGGGCCCCGCCGGCGCCCGAACGACGGCCGCGCAGCTGCATCGGCAGGGCGATGTTCTCGGCGGCGGTGAGGAAGGGCAGCAGGTTGCGGGCGGTCTGCTGCCAGATGAAGCCGACCACCTCGCGCCGGTAGCGCAGCCGCTCCTTGACCGACATCTCCAGCAGGTCGCAGCCGGCCACGGTGGCGGTGCCGGCGGTCGGCACGTCCAGCCCGGCGAGGATGGTGAGCAGCGTGGACTTGCCGCTGCCCGAGGCGCCGACCAGGGCGACCAGGTCGCCCTGGCGGATGGTCAGCTCCAGGCCCTGGAGCGCCTGGACCTCGACCCCCTCCGCGCTGAAGATCCGGACCAGCCGGTCGCAGACGATGGCCGCTCCCTCGCCGTACGCCTTGGGCGAGGCGGCGGCGAGGGCCCGCTGCTGGAGCTCCTGGAGGCTGGGGGCCTCGGCGACCGTCCGCTCCTGGGGAGTGCTCTTCACCGGTGGTCTCCTGTCTCGACTGTCTGCTTCATCGCACCGCTCTCCACTGTCCCGGCGGACCGGGCCGCTGTCACGGCCCGTGCACTGCCCCCGCCCGCCGCTCCCGGCGGGTCCGCCGCCGTCCGTACCGGCCTCATTGCCGTTCCCCCGCTCGCAGTTCGGTGGCGATCTGGCGCCGGCCGGCGACCAGGGTCTCCAGCACCACCCCGAGGCCGACCACCAGGGCCAGACCGGCGGTGGGCAGCAGCACCGGCAGCACCGCCGGGGCCAGGGTCTCGCCGACGGTGGCACCGACCAGCGCCGAGAGGTCGAAGGCGCCCCCGAGCAGGGCGACCGCGGCCAGCGCGACCAGCCCGCCGCCGACGGCCGCCGCCAGGGTCTGCGGCAGCGCCTCGGCGATGATCAGCACCAGGCCCTGCCGGGGCCGCAGGCCCATGGTGCGCAGCCGGGCGAGCACCGCCGTACGGTCCGGCGCGGCCCGCAGCAGCGTCAGCAGCACGGCCAGCAGGGCGAAGCCGGCGGCGGCGAAGCCCGAGTACCAGAACAGCCGCCCGGCGGCGTGCTGCACCAGGTCGCCGGCCAGCTCGGCGATCTTCTCGCGGCTGCTGTGCACCACGTAGCCGGGGGGCAGGCCGGCGGTGGTCTTCCCGGCCGCCGTGGCCTCCGCGTCGATCAGCTTGGCGACGCGCCCCAGGAGCTCGCCGCTGCCGATGGCGCGCTCCCGCAGCAGGGCGCGGACCCGGTCCGGGTCGACGTCGCCGACGGCGAACCACTTGTTCACCCGGTTCGACCGCTTGAGCTCCGGCAGGTGCTCCGCGGCGGGGCCGGCCGGCACCACGACGAAGGGCTTGCCGGGGTCCGGGAAGGCGGGCGTGGCGGTGACGATCCCCGCGACGCTGGTGGCCATCTGGCTGCCGGAGGGCGTGCGCACCTGCGGTGCGCCCGAGTCCAGGTGCGCGGCCAGGTCCCGGCTGAACAGCGCGGGGACCGGGCCGTCCTTGCCGCCCGGGGCGGCGGTCAGCTTGGCCGGGTCGTACCCGCCGACCCCGACGGTGCGGGAGATCTCCGCGTAGGCCTCGGGCTCGACCACCACCAGGACGGCCTCGGCGGTCTCCCGGTCGGCGCCGACGAAGGTGGCCCGCTCCTCGATCCACGCGCCGGTCGCCGCCCGGACGCCGGGCAGTTCGCCGGCCGCCTTGGTGAAGGCCTCCGGCAGGTTGGCGTAGAGCGGGACGGAGACGGACACGTCGCCGCCGGTGGAGAGCCGGGCGGCACGCGCCCGGGAGTGGTCCACCGTGTCGAGCACGGTGGCCCCGAAGCCGGTGGCGGTGACGGCGATCAGCAGGGCGAGCAGCGGCAGCGCGGAGGGCCGCCGCCGGCCCGAGTTGTCGCGGGCGGCCCGGACCAGGCCGAGGAAGCCGACCAGGCCGCGGCCGCGGCCGGCGAGTGCGGCCAGCCAGCCGACCACGACCGGCTCGATCCTCGCCAGCAGCAGGCCGCCGGAGACGGCGAGCAGCAGCGGGGCGGCCACCAGCAGCGGGTCGACGCCGCTACCGGGGTGGCCGACGCCGCGACGTCGGACCTCGGCCACGGCCGCGGCGGTGACGGCCAGCACGGCGAGTTCGCCGACCATCCGGCGCCAGCCGCCGGCCGCCCGCGGGCGCGCCCAGAGCAGCGCGGCCCGGACCGGGAAGACCAGGATCGCGAGCAGGGTCACGGCGAGCGCCAGCAGCACCGGGGTGCCCCAGCGCGGGGTGGGCAGCAGCACCAGCGCGAGGGCCGTGCCGAGCACGGCGGCGGGCAGCACGGTCACCGCGCCCTCCCCGAGCAGCCGCAGCAGCACCCCGGTGCGCGAGCCGCCGCGGGCCTGGAGCAGCCGGATCTCGGCCGTGCGCCGGTCCGTGCTGAGCGCCGCGGCCAGGCAGAGCACCACGACCGCGACGCCGGCGACACCGGCCGGCCCGATGGCGCCGAGCGGGGCCGCGGCCTGGTAGCGGGCGGTGGCCCGGGCGAGGACGTCCGGCATCAGCGAGGTGGCGTGCAGGTCGGCCCGGAGGGTGGCGTCGATCAGGGCGGTCATGCCGGGGCCGGCCGTGTACGAGCCGAGGACCTCGCGGGTGTGGTCTAGCTCGTCGGCGCGCAGCGAGCCGGGGTCGACGGGCAGCCGCCAGAAGTTCTGGCCGCTCGAACCCCAGCGGGCCAGCGCGGTCAGGCTGCCGCCGTCGACGAAGCCGCTGGTCCAGTACCACGCGTCCTCGCCCTTGACGCCCAGGCAGGCCCTGGACGGGCAGCCGAGTCCCTCCCAGAACGGGTCCTGGGGGTCGTTGACCCGGTAGAGGCCGGTCACGGTGGTGCGCAGCGCGACCGGTCCGTCGGTGCCGCTCTCGATGACGTCGCCGACCTTGATGTTGATGGCCTCGGCGGCCTGCTGGCTCAGCGCGATCGGCAGCGGGCCGTCGACCGGGGCGGGGCCCGGCCAGGTGCCCGCGGTCAGCGTCGCCCGGTCGGCGAGGCCGTGCAGGTAGAACAGGCCGAGCCCCGGGATGGCCCGGTCGGAGAGCCGGGTGAACCCCGGGTTGAACATCTTCCGCTCGGTCTTGATCCGGGTGCCGTGGACCTGGGCGGACGCGCTCAGCGGCAGCTGCCGTCCGATCTGCGCGTCGAACTTCCGCTGCAGGGCTTCGAGGGCGGCGCCGTCGTCGCCGGGGGCCAGCCCGGAGGTGACCTCCAGGTTGGTGACGTTGGTGCCCAGGCCGCGCGTGAACTCCTGGAGCGCGCTGTCCGCGTTCCGGTCCGCGATGCGCGGGAAGGCCGCCGCCAGGAAGACGGTGACGAGCGCGAGGGCCGCCGTGAGCAGCGCGGCCAGCGGCATCGCGCGCAGCCGGGTGCGGACCCAGGGCGCGGGCCGGTGGGCCCGCGCCGGTTCGGGCGCCGGCGGCGGCGCGGGGGTGGGCACGGTGGTGCCGGCCTTGGTGGTCACATCTCCTCCACGTGGCGCAGCCGCGCGGCCACGTCTCGGCGCCGGCGGCCGATCAGGAAGGCCGACAGCAGCGGGACGACGGCGATCGCGCCCGCGAACAGCAGCGCCTGACCGAACGGCAGCTCGACCAGGGCCTCCGGCACCGGGCGGCGGGCCGCCGGGGTCAGCACCACGAAGGGCACGATCAGCCGGACGAGCAGGGCTCCGAGGGCGAGGCCGACGATCCCGCCCAGGCCGACCAGCACCGCGTTCTCGGCGGCGACGGTCCGGGTGACCTGCTTGCGCGGGGCGCCCAGGGCGAGCAGCAGCGCGGAGTCCCGGGAGCGCTCGTGCGCCGAACCGGCCACCGCGGCGGCGAAGCCGATCGCGGCGAGCACGGCGGTGACGATCGCGATGGCCATCAGCGCGCTCTGCGGGGCGGCGCCGACCGGGTCGCCGAGGAGGCCCTCGGAGACCTCCTCGTAGAGCGCGAGGTCCTGGCTGCCGGGCGCGCCGCGCAGGGCGGCGGCGGCCTCGGCCGGGATGCGGTCGCCCGGCCCCGTGGCGGGCAGCCACCACTCGGTGCGGGACGGCAGGTTGCGGTCCTGGACGGACAGCATCCGGGCGACCGAGCCGAGGTCCAGCAGCAGCGCCCGCTGGCCGGCCACCGGGAGGGCCTCGACCGCGCCGGTCACCTTGACCGGGACGACGACCCCGCTGAACGGCACCTGGAGGGTGTCGCCGACGGAGGCTCCGACGGACTTCAGGTAGTCGTGGGTGGCGACGCCGTTGACGGCGGCCGGCAGGGGCGCCCCGGTCGGGCTCAGCACCGCGCGGATCGGGTCTCCGATGCCGCCCGCGGGGTGGTAGCGGACCGTGAACAGGCTGTCGGCGGCGGCCGCTTCGGAGGCGAGCGCGGCCACCGGCGAGCCGCCCGCGCCGTTGCGGGACTCCGGCGGCTTGATGGTCCAGCCGGCACCGGAGGGCACCGGGACGGCGGTGGACGGTCCGTCGGCGGTGTCCGAGACGGCCAGGTTCCGCAGGGTGACCTCGCCCTCGCTGCGGTCGCCGAAGGCGACGTTCGCGCCGACCACGGTCAGCGGGGCGGCGACCGAGCCCACCGGGGCGTCGACCAGCGCGCCGAGCCGGATCGAGGAGTGGACCTGGCCGTTCATCGGGAGCTCGCCGAACGGGACCTTGTGGACCAGGCCGAAGCGGTCGCGCAGCAGCAACCGGACCTCGGGCTGGATCGGGACGCTGGTGAACCGCGAGTTCTTCGGCTCCTGCTGGCTCACCGCGATGTCCGCGTCGATCCGCAGCGGGCTGCCGGGCAGCGGGATGCCGGCGGGGGCGGGGGAGGCGAGCGAGCCGAAGACCTCCGTGCCGGTGCGGCCGTCGAGCAGGTCGGAGCGGACCGGGACGCGTTCGGCGAAGGCGGCGGCGTCCACGGCCATCAGCTGGCCGGAGCCGCCCTGCAGCGGCTGCTCGTCGCGCACCACCGCGACCAGCCGGTCGCCGCCGGGCAGGCTGCCGTAGCGGCCGCCCTGACCCATCGGCGCGTTGTGCGAGCCGGAGATGCGCAGGCCGCCGGCCGTGGCGAAGGCCGCCTGGTCGCGCTGGGAGGCGGTCCAGGTGGCGTGCTGACCGAGCGCCAGGACGCCGGTGGCCACGGCCATGACGAGGAGCAGGACGGGGCCGGTGGCGCGGCCGGGCCGGCGGGCCAGCTGCCAGCCGACCATGGCGGGGCCGAGGCCGCTGCCCCGGGCCGCCGCGCGGGCGCCGAGCCGGGCGACGACCGGCAGCAGCCGCAGCACCACCAGGGTGCCGGCGCACAGGGCGAGGGTCGGGGTGGCGACCAGCAGCAGGTCCACGTCCAGCCGGCCGGTGGAGTCGGGGGACAGCCCGCCGCCGTACTGGTCGAGCTGCTGGTAGGCGAGCGCGGCCAGGGCGAGCACGGCGATGTCGCCGCCGTTGCGGGCGACGCCGGAGACCACCGCCTGGCGGCGACCGGCCCGGCGGCGCAGGGCGGCACCGACGCCGCGCACCACGCTGGGCACGGTGGCCAGCAGGATGCAGGCGAACGCGCAGACCACGGCCACCGGCCAGAGCGACCACCTGATGCCGGTGTCCAGGGCGACCTGGTGGGCGCTGCCGAGGCCGGCCAGCGCGCGGACCAGGAACGGGGTCAGCAGCGGCGCGAACACCGCCGCGGGCAGGGCCAGCAGCAGCGACTCCAGGGCGGTGAAGGAGCCGAGCCGGACGGCCGAGGCGCCGCGCGCGGCGAGCATCTCGTTCTCGGACTCCTGCCGCGCGGCGATCAGGTGCACGACCAGCAGCAGGGCCGCCGCGGCGAGCACCGCCAGCTGGAGGGCGCCGATCAACAGGGTGGACCGGGCGACCACCATGCTGTCGGACAACTCGCGCATGATGTCGGGCAGTTCGGTCTTCGCGGCGAGCGAACCGGAGGTCCGCAGCTCATCGGAGAGGCGCTGGGCGCGGTCGCCGACGGCCTGCGCGGCGGCCCGGTCGACGCCGGAGAAGTCGGCGTCCAGCGACCAGCCGCGGCTGCTCTGGACCAGGCCGGCCGTGGTGAAGGCGCTCTGGTCGACCATCATCGGGCCGAAGGTGGTGAAGCCGGCGACCTCGATCTCGTGGCCGCCGACCGGGTCGATCCGCCAGTACGGGGCGGCCGGGTCGGTGGCCCGGTAGACGCCGGTGATCCGGACGGCCAGCGGCTTGCTGTCGTTCCGGTCGACGAGCCGGACCTCGGCGGGCAGGGCCTGCTCGGTCAGGCCGAGCCGGCGCAGCAGGCTCTGCGGGACGGCGGCCTCCGGGGCGGCGGACTGGGCCGGCCCGGTGGCGGCGCCCGGCCAGGCGCCGGCCACCAGTTGGACCCGGCCGCGGTCGAGGTCGGCGAGGACCGTCAGGTCGAGCTGGGCGCCGGGGGCCTGGCCGGCGGAGGCGCCGGCTGCGCCGGTGCCGCTCGCCGGGCTGCCGGTCGCCGCGGTGCCGTTGGCCGGGCTGCCGCTCGCCGCGGTGCCGTTGGCTGGGCTGCCGTTCGCCGCGCCCCCGGAGCCGGGCAGGCTGTAGGAGCGGCTGCGCATCACGCTGTCGGTGTGCACGGGCAGGTCGCCGAAGAGCTTCTGCCGGTAGGAGGCGAGCGCCTCCTCGTCCTTCGTCCGCTGGTCCAGCCCGTGCTCGCCGGTCACCGTCACCGTGGTCCGTGCGTGACCGGGCCCTTGGAGCGCCTGTCGCAGGCCGGCCTCGCCGACACTGCTGTTGAAGGCGACCAAGGCGGTCAGCACGGATGTGGTGATCAGCACCGCGAGCAGGACGGCGGCAGCCAGCGGCACTCGTCCGCGCAGTCGGCGCACGACGAAGCCGAGCATCAGGTTCCTCCCCCGGACTTACGTCCCCGGTTGCATCCCCGGGCCCCGCTCGTCGGTCCGATCCGAGTGCCGATCCGCGTGCAGATCGGTCACAGATGGACACACCGCGGGCACACCGGCGCATTGATCACCGGCTATCGGTCGCCGGATAGCGGACGATGCTGTCAGATTCGATCCAGGAACGGAAGGGACTTGCGCGAATCAAGTAAGCAGTGAGCAAATTCCTTTCATTGGTAGCATCCCGGCCGGGGATGCCCTACTTGAAATGCCATGAACACCTCACAAATCCGGCTTCGGCGCACTCCTTTGGCCCGGGACACCGACTTCTCGGATTCCCGCCCGGGAACGTGAACCGCCGGAGCACTCATATCCGTAGAACCGGACGGGACCCGGATGGAACCGGGCCGCCACGCCCACAGGGGGACGCCGCATGACGCAGCCTCAGGCCGCCACCGCCGACACCACCACCCAGCCGATGGTGGCCGTCACCGACCTCCGCCGGAGCTTCGGCACCGGTGAGCGGACCGTGCACGCCCTGCGCGGCGTCTCGTTCACCGTCGGCCGTGGTGAACTCACCGCGCTCAAGGGCCGGTCCGGCTCCGGCAAGACCACCCTGCTGAACCTGGTCGGCGGCCTGGACGCACCGACCGGCGGCAGCATCGCGCTGGACGGCATCGACCTCGCCTCGCTGGACGAGGACGGCCGGCTCGCCCTGCGGCGGGAGCGGATCGGCTTCGTCTTCCAGTCCTTCGGGCTGATCCCGATGCTCACCGCCGCCGAGAACGTCGGCGTGCCCCTGCGGCTGCGCAAGGCCCCGGCCGCCGAGCGCGAGGAGCGCGCCCACACCCTCCTCGCCCTGGTCGGCCTCGCCGACCACGCCAACCAGCGCCCCGGCGAGCTCTCCGGCGGCCAGCAGCAGCGCGTCGCCATCGCCCGTGCGCTGGCCAACCAGCCCAGCCTGATCATCGCCGACGAGCCGACCGGTCAGCTGGACTCCGAGACCGGCCGTTCGATCATGGAGCTGCTGCGCGCGGTGGTGCGCAGCGAGGGCGTCACCGTGCTGGTCGCCACCCACGACCCGACGCTGATGGGGCTCGCCGACCGGGTGATCGAGGTCCGGGACGGACGGATCGTCGAGGAGGAGGCGGAGCAGGCCGCCTAGCGGAACGGGCCCGGGCCCCGGGGCTGATCCCGGTGTGCGCTACGGGTGCGCGTGACCGGACTGCTCTACGGGGGTGGGGATGCGGGGTGCCTCCCCGCCCCCGTGGGGCGCCGGCGCTCGGACTCAGGGCCCGGCCGGGATGATCGATTGGGCGTGGTGGAACACCTCCTCCCCGTCCCAGTAGGCCTTGGTGCGTTGCAGCCGTGGGTAGTTGCCCTTGTAGTAGAGGCGCGGGTAGTCCGGGTCGGGCTGGTCGGCGGTGCCCAGGTCGGTGTCCGGGTAGTTGACGTAGGCACCGTCCGTCGCGGTGTCGACCTCCGGGACACCGCCCGTCTCCCGGTAGACGTCGCGGTACAGCCCGCTCAGGTAGGCGAGGTGCTCCTCGTCCTCGGCCGGGTCCGTCCAGTGCGTCTGGTACTGCAGCTTCATGATCGAGTCGCGCTGCGGGACGGCCGTCTCCTCGGGGCGGCGGGCGTTGATCCGGCAGCCGTAGGAGTCGATCTGGACCACCGTGTTCGAGAGGTCCGCCCCCTCGACGTCCCGCGTCAGCCAGTCCCAGAAGGCGGCGATCTGCGCCGGGGCGAACGGCTCCCGGTGGTAGGCCGACTTGTGCTTGCCCCGCTCGTTGTCTCCCGAGGGGTTGAGCGTCATGGTCGCCTGGAACCAGGGCATCCGGCGCCGCTTGTCCGGGTAGGGCAGGAACAGCCCGCCGGCCGAGCGGGTCTGCACCACCGCGCGCGTCGTCATCCCCTGTTCGACGGCGGCCACGAAGGCGTCGAGCGGGGCCGGGTCCGCTCCGTCCCACTGGCTGAACAGGACGACGTTCCCGTTGGAGTGGTGGGTGAGCTTGAGGATGGCGAACAGCCCCTGGTACACCGCCTCCCGCGGGCCGCTGTGCTCGGCCATGAAAGCGCCGAAGTTCGCCACCAGGGTCTCGAAGTCGGCCGGCCGCCGGAGCAGTTCGGCCCAGGGCCAGGCCACGCTGCTCAGCCAGACCCGGGGCGGCGGCTGGGGCACGTCCGACGCGAAGTGGTACCGCAGCACCACCCCGAAGTTCCCGCCCCCGCCGCCGGTGTGGGCCCAGAAGAGGTCCTGCTCGGGCGAGCCCGGCGCGTCCTCGCGGTGCGCCTTCGTCACCACCGCCCGGCCGCCCCGGACGGTGACCACGTCGACCTGGACGAGGTGGTCGACGGTGAGCCCGTGCCGCCGGGAGAGCAGGCCGTACCCGCCGCCGCAGACGTGCCCGCCCGCGCCGACCGAGTAGCAGGACCCGGCGGGCAGGGTGACGGCGTACTCGCGGAACAGCGTGGTGTAGACGTCCCAGTTGGTCGCGCCGCCGTCGACGCCGTAGGTGGGCCGGCCGAACTTGTCGGTCGAGGCGGCGGTGCCGCGCATCATGCCGAGGTCGAGGATGACGCCCTGGTCGTTGTCGACGAAACCCTCGTAGCAGTGCCCGCCGCCGCGGACCGTCGGCCGTAGCCCGGCGTCGAGCGCGCGGTTCACCTCGGCGACCGCGTCGGCCTCGTCGCCCACCAGCCGGATGTAGGCGGGACTGCTGCTCCACCGCTGGTTGAAGCCCTGGGCGAGGGTCTGGTAGCGGGGGTCACCGGGGAGCACCGACCGCCCCTTCGGCAGCTCCCGGCGCGCGCCCTCGGCCGCCGCCGCGCCCGTGGAAGCGGCGGTGATCCCGGCGGCCGCCGCGCCGACACCGCCCAGGAATCCCCGCCGGGAGAATTCGTACCGCATGTTCCGTCCCCACTTTCCCGAGTCCGAGAGAAGCCGGCGGCCCGCACGCTAACACGGATATCCGGCCACGGGAATCGGTTAATGGAAAGTGTGACAGTACGTCATTCCTGCTGGTCCAGCCTGGTCTTGACCGTCACCTTGACGCCGGAATCCCATTGTCAGTGGCATGGGCTATGGTCGCCGACGAATCGCAGGAATCCGCTCCACGGGAGGTTCGATGACGATCCGTCTCCGTGTTCTCCGGGCCCTCCCGGCCCTCCGGGAACTCGCCCGGAAAACACGGTCGTGGTGGCCGGCTGCACCGCCGACCACCACGACCGTCAAACCCTCCCCCGGATCACCGGGGGCCGTTCCGTCAGACCGCCGGGAAGATCTCCGCGTCCGGCTTCAGCAGCTGGCCGGCCGCCGGCGCGGTGCCGTCGACCAGGTAGCGGGTGACCATCTTGTTCAGCGCCTGGCTGCGGCCGACCGCGCAGTGCTCGATCGAGTCGACACTGACCAGCACCGCGTTGCCCAGCTCCTGCTGCATCCGCTGGGCGAACTTGTACTGGGTGGCCGGGTCGTAGAGGTTGCCGATCACCATCACGGTGTTGGAGGTCTTCTTGTTCCACGGGCCGGAGAAGCGCTCGGCGTCCCGGGCCGGGGCCGGCCAGCTCGCGCACGCGGGCGCGTCGAAGGCCTGGTAGCGGCCGAAGGTCGGCATCTCCTTCTCCCAGGCCTTGGCCGCGTTCGCGAACACCCGGTCGTTGGAGGGGTACGGCTTGTCCTGGCAGTTGACAGCCATGTAGGAGTCGTCCGCGGTGTACTCGGAGTCAACCGGGGCCTCCCGCAGCGCCGTCCGCGGGACGTCCACCGAGAGCAGGTTGGCGTCCTCGTCCGAGACGTTCGCCTGCGGGGCCAGCAGGGCGGCCGCGGCCGGCTTCTGGAACACCTGGTAGGTCGCCTGGAGGGACTTGGCCAGCGGGGCCAGCTTGGCCTGCGAGTACAGGGCGCTGGCCACCTCGCCAGTGAAGCTGCTCAGCGTCACCTTGGAGCCGTTCGGCAGCGTGATCGGGCTGGTCCGCAGGTGGTCGCGGAGCTGGTCGAACTTGGCCCGGGTGTCGCCCTCGCCGAAGGCGCAGCGCGGGGCGCCGGCGGTCTGGCAGCGCTTGAGGAACTCGTCCAGGGCCAGCTCGAAGCCGTTCGCCCGCTGGCGGTCGTACTCCAGGCCGTTGTGCAGGCGCAGGTTCGGGTCGACGTTGCCGTCGACGATGATCGCGCGGACCTTGTTCGGGTACATGTTGGCGTACGTCGAACCGATCAGGGTGCCGTAGGAGAACCCGGCGAAGGTGAGCTGGGCGTCACCGACGGCGCGGCGCATCCGGTCGAGGTCGCGCACCACGTTAATGGTCGACATGTGCTCGATCAGCGGGCCGGCGTTCTTGCTGCACGCGTCGGTGTAGTCCTGGTCCGCGTCCAGCGTCTCGTTGATCTCGGCCTTGGTGACCGGCACGCCGACCATGCGGTTGGTGACCGCGTCGGCGTCCTCCTGGGTCTTGAAGCACTTGAGCGGGTTGCTCCGGGCCACGCCGCGCGGGTCGAAGCCGACCAGGTCGAACTTCGACTGCACCTCGGTGCCGAAGCGGGCGGTGGTCGCCCACAGGTAGCCACTGCCGCCCGGGCCGCCCGGGTTGAGGAACAGCGAGCCGATCCGCTTCGACGGGTCGCTCGCCCGCCGCCGCATCATCGCGATGCCGACCTTCTCGCCCGACGGCTTGTCGTAGTCCAGCGGCACGGGGTAGACGGCACAGTCGTAGATGCCGGGGTCCGGCTTGGTCGGGTCGGGGTTGCACGGCGTCCAGGCGACGGGATCGACCTTCGCCTCGGCCAGGCTCGGGGTCTGGTCAATAGGCGCTGCCGAAGCGGCGGCGGCGGTGCCGGTGACAAGTGCGAGAGCGCAGGTGACCGCTCCGGCCAGCGTGGATATGCGGGACAAGGAACCTCCTCCGTACTGAAAGGGCGGCCCCAGCCTGTCAGTCGGAGATCTCCGTGGGAAGACCTGGGAGCGGCGTAAATCATCCACCCGTCATGTGACACATCGCGAAATATTCTGTGAATGAACCAACTTGACGGTTGATTGACCTGAGATTTCGTCATCCCGCGTTGCCGATCGACCGTCGGTCGTCCGGGTTCGGTGGGGGCGGGCGGCGTCCGGCGGGGGGCCTACGCAGTCGACCGAGGGCGCGGATTTCCCGCGCGGCCGAACACCCAGGGGCTCCCGCTATTGCGCGTTCGGCATCGAGGGCGCGGCGCTCCCCGCCGGTGCTCGGCGGCCCGTGGAGGGAAGATCGTCCCGCTCCTCGCCGGCGCGACCCCGCGCGACCCTGCGAAGAGCGGCACGCCTCAACTCGCGGCCGCTCCCCGCAGGGCGGCCGCCACCAGTCCCTGGATCGCGTCGGCACCGGGCTCGCCGCCGCCCACCAGGTGCTCGAAGACCAGACCGTCGACGCAGGCCAGCAGTGTGGCGGTCCGCCCGTCGGGATCGGTCACGCCCTGGTCGGCGAGGAACGCGCGGACGGCGGCGCGCCCGGCGTTCTCCCGCGGGACGAGGATCTCGCGCAGTTCGGGATCGCGCACACTCTCCACCGCGCAGGCGTACCGGGCCAGCGAGCGCCGCCGCCCGTCGCCGGACAGTCGTTGCCGCATCAACTCGGCGATGCCGTCGGCCAGTTCCTCCGACGAACGGACCGGCACCCGCTCCCCCATGGCGTGCAGCTCGCCCTGGTCCAGCTCCACCAGCCGCCGCACCAGTGCGGTGAGCAGGGCCTGCCTGGTCCGCAGGTAGGCCGAGGTGGTTCCGACCGGCAGCCCGGCCGCCGCGTCGACCGCCCGGTGGGTCAGTCCGCGCACCCCGAGGTCGGCCAGCACCCCGATCGCGGCGTCCGCCAACACCGTCCGGCGGTCCGGCCGCCCCGCATCGTCCCGCTTCTGGTCCTCGTGTCGCCGCATCCCTCCTTTCTACCGGGGCCGCGGCACCCGGCGCGCACCACCTCGGTCCGAGCCGACCGCCGACCGCCACCCCACCACCCCGAACCGCCCTGGCGGACCCCGGCGGCCCCGCCCCCACCCCCGTCCACCTGCCGACAGCCCCGTAGTACGCTCCTTCTACAGATGTAGAAAGCAGCGCGGCAACACGGGAAGGACCGGGCATGAGCAGCAGCAGCGCGGTGGTGGTCGGGGGCGGCATCGGCGGACTGGCGGCCGCGATCGGGCTCCGACTGGCGGGGTGGGACGTGACCGTGGTCGAGCGGGCGGCCGTCCTGGACGATGCGGGCGCCGGCATCTCGCTGGCCGCCAACGGGATGCGCGCGCTCGCCGCCCTGGGGGTCGGCGAGGCGGTCGAGGCGGCCGCCCGCCGCCAGTACACCGGCGGCACCCGGACGCCGGATGGCCGCCGGCTCGCCGCGATGGACGGTGCGGCACTGGAACGCGAGCTGGGCGCCCCGATCGTCGGGATCCCCCGCGCTGCTCTGCACCGCATCCTGCGCGAGGCGCTGCCCGCCGAGTCCCTGATCGTCGGCGCCGAGGTGACCGAGCTGGACACCACCCGGCCATTCCGGGTCCGGGTCGGGTTCGGCGGCACCACCCCGGCGACCGACACCCAGCAGGCCAACCCCCGGCAGACCGACCCCCGGCACGCCGACCCCCAGCACTCCGACCGCCCGAAGGCCGACTTCCTGGAGGCCGACCTCCTGGTCGCGGCCGACGGCCTCAACAGCCGGCTCCGGCGCCGCCTCTTCCCCGACCACCCCGGGCCGGTCTACAGCGGCTCGACGGTGCTCCGGGCGATCACCGAGCGCCCGGTCGACGGACTGAGGGCCGACTTCGAGATCACCTGGGGACACGGCGCCGAGTTCGGCCACATCGCCTTCCCGGACGGCACCGCCGAGTGGCACGCGGTCCTGAACGCCCCGGCCGGGGTCCGCTACCGGGACCCGCTGGCCGAGGTCCGCCGCCGCTTCGCGCCCTGGCACGAGCCGATCCCCTCGCTGCTGGCCACGACCCGGCCGGAGGCCGTGCTGCACCACGACATCAACGAGCTGACCACCCCGCTGCCCTCCTACGTCTCGGGGCGGGTCGCACTGCTCGGCGACGCGGCGCACGCCATGACGCCCCACCTCGGCCAGGGCGCCTGCCAGGCCCTGGAGGACGCGGTGACCCTGGCGGCGGCGCTCGCCGAGGCCCGGACGGTCGAGGGCGCGCTCGCCCGGTACGACGCGGCCCGCCGTCCGCGCAGCCAGACCGTGGCCCGGGACGCCCGCCGGGCCGGCCGGATGGGCCAGCAGCTCGCCCACCCCCTGGCGGTCGGCCTGCGCAACGCCGCGATCCGGCTCACCCCGCCCGGCGCGATGGTCCGGACCGTCCTGCGGCACGCCGACTGGACGCCGCCGCGGATCGCTCCGCGTGCCGCCTAGGCACAAGCCCATGGTCCCGCTTGACGCGGAATCAAGTTAGGCGCCATATTACTTCTCGTGACCCAGTACTCCGAGGGCGGTCCCACCGCCCCCAGCCTCGACCAGGCGCGCCGCCAGATCGCCCGCTACGGCCTCTCGGCCGATCCGCAGGCGATTCTGGTCGCGACCCGGCTGATGGCGGCGGGCGCCCGAATCAACCAGGCCGGCGAGGTGCACTTCGGCCGCTTCGGCCTCTCCACCGGCCGCTACCGACTGCTGGCGGACCTGGAGGACCACGGCGGCGAGAAGTCGCCCTCCCAGCTCGCGGCGAGTCTCGGCGTCTCCCGGGCGACGGTGACCGGCCTGGTCGACGGCCTGGAGCGGGAGGGCCTGGTGGCCCGCCGACCGTCCACCGAGGACGGCCGCGGCAACGTGGTGATCCTCACCGCGCGGGGCGCCGACCGCCTGCGGGAGCTGGCGCCCGAGCACTTCGCCCGGATGCAGGCGCTGGTCGGGGGGCTCTCCACCGAGGAGCGCGCCACCTTCCTGGACCTGCTGGGCCGGGTGGTCGCGGGCATGGACGCGCTCACCGAGGACTGATCCGCACCCAGGCGGGCCGCCGTTCGGCGGCCCGCCCCCCTCAGCCCCAATAGTTAGGTACCTAAGCACAAATACTTAGGTACCTAACTACTAACGAAAGGACATCCGCTCCGATGAGCAAGAAGGCCCCCGGCGCTCCCCCGCCCTTCGTCCTGTGGCGCGAGGTCCTGCTCGCCTACGCCATGCCCGCCGCCATGGCCGGGGCCGGCGGAGCCATCACCGGCCAACCCCAGCTGGTGGCCGCCGCGCTCACCACCATCGGCGGCACCTCCGCCCTGGTGGCCGCCGCCCTCGGCGCCGCACTGCGCCGCCGCCCCGTCCGCACCCGGCCCGCCCGGACCCCGCGCGCCCTCGCGGCCGCCGCCCTCGGCCTGGCCGGAGCCGCGCTCGGCCTGGCCGTCGGCCTCGCCGCCGCCCACTGGCTGCCGCAGGTCCCCCGGCTGGCCGACAGCCCGTGGCCGCACCGGCTCCCCATCGACCTGCCGGTCTCCTCGGCGATCGCCGCCACCATCACCACCTGGCACTGGCGCGGCAGCCGCCCGGCCCGCACGGCACAGCACCGACTCCCCACCGCACCCCTCCCCGAAAGGCAGACGTCATGATCGTCATCATGGGCGCCGGTGGCGCCACCGGCGGCGCCACCCTGCGCAGCCTCGCCGCCCTCGGCGCACCGAGCCGCGCCCTCAGCCGCGAGCCCGCCCGACTGGCCGCCGCACTCGACGAGCGCACCCTCGCCCGCACGGCCACCCTCCCGGCGGACGCCGCCGACCCGGCCTCCCTGCGCGCGGCCTTCCACGGCGCGCACCAGCTCTTCCTCACCATGGCCAACGGCCCGCAGCAGGTCCGGTACGAGCTGAACGCGATCGAGGCGGCGGTCGACTGCGGCGTGGAGCACATCGTCAAGGTCTCCGCGCCCGCCGCCGAGCCGGACTCCCCCGTCGCCGTCTCCCGCGGCCACCACCTGATCGAGGAGCGGCTGCGCTCCTCCGGCATCACCACCACCGTCCTGCGGCCGTACGCGTTCATGCAGAAGCTGCTGCTCCTGGCGCCCGGCATCGCCGCCGCCGGGATGGTGCACGGCGCACTGGGACAGGCGCGCTGCAACTACGTGGACGCCCGGGACATCGGGGACGCGGCGGCCGAGGTGCTCACCCGCCCCGAGCTCGCCGGTGGCACCTATCCGCTCACCGGCGGGCGGGCCTACAGCTACCCGGAGCTCACCGCGCTGCTGGGCGAGCTGCTCGGCCGGCCGGTCCGCTACCTCGACCTGGGCCCGTCCGAGCTGCACGCCCACCTGGTCGGGCGGGCCGGGATGCCGGACTGGCTGGCCACCCACGTGGTGGAGATCCAGCAGCTCGCGGTGGTCCGCAAGGAGACGCCGGACGACACCTTCCTCCGCCTCGCCGGACGCGCTCCGCGCACCCTGGAGGCCTTCCTCGGCGAGAACCTGCACCGGTTCCGCTGACCGCCGGGCCGTACGGCGGGCCGGGACCGGACCGAAGGGGCCGAGCTCGAAACCCGGCCCGCCGACGGCCCGCCACCCGAAGGGAGCAGCATTCGCTGTGGCGTGGATCACGGTCGAAGAATCGACCTGACGATCCGTCAATTTCACTGACACCTCGTCACATGGGTTCCAACGGGGCTCAGTTATTGACTGATGAAGCGTCAGATTCGGCCACTCCGGCGCCAGTTGGGCCGTGCGTCCGCTCCTGCCGGGTCGCCGCGCCGGGGCTACCATCGGTCGGGTTGTCCGCTCCGGCCCCGGAGTGGGGTCACCCGATCAGGCGGTGCCCCCACCGCCCCAGGGGCCGGGCATCGGTCGGAACGGGGCGAGGACGAGGAGCGCACGGCTGCCATGACAGCTGAACCGAGCCACCCGGAGCAGTACCCCACGCCACCGCAGGATCCGACGCCCCGCGCCGAACCCGTCCAGGGGTCCACGCCCCACGCCGAGCCCGCCCAGGCGCCGGTGCCGCAGGCCGAACCGGCCCTCGCCCTGTTCCCCGGCCGCCCGGCCGCCGCCCCGCGCACCCTGGTCGACGTGCTGGACGCCACCGTGTCCGCCCACCCCGACGAGCCCGCCCTGGACGACGGGCGCACCGTGCTCAGCTACCGCGCGCTGGCCGCCGAGGTCGAGCAGCTGCGCCGCCGGTTGGCCGCCGCCGGGATCGGCCCGGGCGACCGGGTCGGCGTGCGCGTGCCCTCCGGCACCAACGACCTGTACGTCTCGATCCTCGCGGTGCTCGCCGCCGGGGCCGCCTACGTCCCGGTGGACGCCGAGGACCCGGACGAGCGCGCCGAGCTGGTCTTCGGCGAGGCCGCCGTCGCCGCCGTGCTCGGCGCCGGACGCGGCCTGGCGACCACCGGCGAGCGCGCTCCCGCCCTGGAGCGCCGCCCCACCCCCGCCGACGACGCCTGGATCATCTTCACCTCCGGGTCGACCGGCAAGCCGAAGGGCGTGGCCGTCACCCACCACAACGCCGCCGCCTTCGTGGACGCCGAGGCCGCGCTCTTCCTCCAGGAGGAGCCGATCGGCCCCGGCGACCGGGTGATGGCCGGCCTCTCGGTGGCCTTCGACGCCTCCTGCGAGGAGATGTGGCTGGCCTGGCGGCACGGCGCCTGCCTGGTGCCGGTCCCCCGCTCCCAGGTGCGCAGCGGCGCCGACCTCGGCCCGTGGCTGGCCGAGCAGGAGATCACCGTGGTCTCCACCGTCCCGACCCTGGCCGCGCTGTGGCCGGCCGAGGCCCTCAACGAGGTGCGGCTGCTGATCTTCGGCGGCGAGGCCTGCCCGCCCGAGCTGGTGCAGCGCCTGGTCACCGAGGGCCGCGAGCTGTGGAACACCTACGGCCCCACCGAGGCCACCGTGGTCGCCTGCGCCGCCCTGCTGACCGGCGAGGGCCCGGTGCGGATCGGCCTGCCGCTGGACGGCTGGGACCTCGCCGTGGTGGACGAGGCCGGCCTGCCGGTCGCCCCCGGCGGCACCGGGCAGCTGGTGATCGGCGGGGTGGGCCTGGCCCGCTACCTCGACCCGGAGAAGGACGCCGAGAAGTACGCGCCGCTGCCCTCGCTGGGCTGGGAGCGCGCCTACCGCAGCGGCGACCTGGTCCAGGCGGACCCGGCCGGCCTGCTGTTCCTCGGCCGCACCGACGAGCAGATCAAGCTGGGCGGCCGCCGGATCGAGCTCGGCGAGGTCGACGCGGCCCTGCAGGCCCTGCCCGGCGTGGCGGGCGCGGCGGCCGCCGTCCGGACCGCGCGCGGCGGCAACCAGCTGCTGGTCGGCTACCTGGTGGTCCAGGACGGCTTCGACCGCGAGCAGGCCGTCGAGCGGCTGCGCGCCGAGCTGCCCGCCGCCCTCGTGCCGCTGCTGGCGACCGTCGAGGCCCTGCCCACCCGGACCTCCGGCAAGGTCGACCGGGCCGCCCTGCCCTGGCCGCTGCCCGAGCTGGAGAACGCGGGCCCCGGCGAGGAGCTGTACGGCACCGAGGCCTGGCTGGCCGAGCAGTGGTCGGAGATCCTCGGCGTGCGGGTCGGCGGCCCGCGCGACGACTTCTTCGCGATCGGCGGCGGCAGCCTGGCCGCCGCCCGGCTGACCACCCTGCTGCGCACCCGCTACCCGAGCGCGGCCGTGCTGGACATCTACCAGCACCCGACGCTGCGCAAGCTCGCCCGGCACCTGGAGCGCTCCGCCGGCGAGAGCGCCGAGGCCCGTACCGTCGCCCTGGTGCCGACCAGGGCCAAGCTGCTCCAGCTGCTCCTGCTGGTCCCGCTGTTCACCGTCGTCGGCCTGCGCTGGACGGTCGCCCTGCTGGCCGCCGGGAACCTGCTGACCCACCTCGGCGACTACCCGTGGGCGCCCACCGCCTCCTGGTGGTGGGTCGGCGCGGGCGCGCTCGCGCTGTACACCCCGGCGGGCCGGCTGGCCGTCGCGGCGGGCGGCGCCCGGCTGCTGCTGCGCGGGGTGCGCCCGGGCAGCCACCCGCGCGGCGGCTCCGTCCACCTGCGGCTGTGGACCGCCGAGCGGCTCGCCGAGCTGAGCGGCGCGGACTCGCTGTCCGGCGCCTGGCTGACGCGCTACGCCCGGGCGCTGGGCGCCAAGGTCGGGCCCGAGGTGGACCTGCACTCGCTGCCGCCGGTCACCGGGATGCTGAAGCTGGGCCGCGGCTGCGCGGTCGAGGCCGAGGTGGACCTGTGCGGCTACTGGCTGGACGGCGACCGGCTGCTGATCGGCCAGGTCAAGATCGGCTCCGGTGCCGTGGTCGGCACCCGGTCGACGCTGCTGCCCGGCGCCCGGGTCGGCAAGCGCGCCCAGGTGGCGGCCGGCTCCAGCGTCACCGGGCAGGTGCCGACCGGCCAGCGCTGGGGCGGCGCGCCCGCCGTCAAGCTGGGCCGCACCGAACGCGCCTGGCCCAAGGAGCGCCCCGCCCGCCGGGCCCGCTGGGCCTCGCTGTACGGCGCCAGCGGTGCCGTGCTCGGCCTGCTCCCGGCGCTGCCGGCGCTCGCCGCGCTGGCCGTGCTGTCCCGGTTCGTCGACCAGGGCGCGGCGCTCGGCCCGGCGCTCGGCGGCGCGCTGCTCGGCCTGCTGCCCGCCACGCTGGCGTTCGGCGCGGTGTACGCGACGCAGCTGGTGGTGCTGGTCCGGCTGCTGAGCACCGGCCTGGTGCCCGGGACGCACCCGCTGCACGGCCGGGTGGGCTGGCAGGCGTGGACCGTCACCCAGCTGATGGACCGGGCCCGCGAGGTGCTGTTCCCGCTCTACGCCGGGCTGGTCACGCCGCTGTGGCTGCGCACCCTCGGGATGCGGGTCGGCCGGGGCGCGGAGGTGTCCACGGTGCTGGCGCTGCCCAGCCTGACCACGGTCGGCGACGGCGCGTTCCTGGCCGACGACACCCTGATCGCCCCGTACGAACTGGGCGGCGGCTGGGTGCGGCTCGGCGAGGCGAAGGTCGGCGAGCGGGCGTTCCTCGGCAACTCGGGGATGACCGCGCCGGGCCGCTCGGTGCCCAAGCGCGGCCTGGTGGGCGTACTGTCGGCGACGCCGGCGAAGGCGAAGAAGGGCGGCTCGTACCTGGGCATGCCGCCGATGCGGCTGCCGCGCTCGGCGGACCTGGCCGACCAGAGCCTGACCTACGAGCCGCCGGCCCGGCTGCTGTGGGCGCGCGGCCTGGTCGAGGTGGCCCGGCTGGTGCCGGTGCTGGCCTCGGCGGCGCTGGGCCTGCTGACCGCGGCGGCGCTGTCCTGGCTGGCGGCCGGCTCGCCGCTGACCGCCGCGCTGCTGTCGGGCCTGGTGCTGCTGGCGGCCGGCGCGCTGGCCTGCCTGGTCTCGGCCGCCGCCAAGTGGCTGCTGGTCGGGCGGTTCCGGGCGGTGGAGCACCCGCTGTGGAGCGGCTTCGTGTGGCGCAACGAGCTGGCGGACACCTTCGTGGAGATGCTGGCGGTGCCGTGGCTGGTCGGCGCGGTGCCGGGCACCCCGGTGCTGAACCTGTGGCTGCGCTCGATCGGCGCGCACGTCGGGCACGGGGTCTGGTGCGAGAGCTACTGGCTGCCGGAGGCGGACCTGGTCACCCTCGGCGACGGGGTCACCATCAACCGGGGCTGCGTGGTGCAGACGCACCTCTTCCACGACCGGATCATGCGGATGGATACTGTGGTCCTCCGCGAGGGCGCCACCCTGGGCCCGGGCGGCATCGTGCTGCCCGGCAGCACGGTGGGCGCGCGCAGCACGCTGGGCCCGGCCTCGCTGGTGATGCGCGCCGAGTCCGTCCCCGCCGACACGCGGTGGCTGGGCAACCCGATCGAGGCGTGGCAGAGCACGCCGTGACCACCTCCCCGTCCCCCCGTCCCGGCCCGCAGGAAGCGCACGTCCCCGTGAAGCCCAAGCACGTCCCGGCGGCCGCCGGCGCCCCGGACCCGTACTTCCCGAACAGCGGCGACCACCGCTACCGGGTGCACCGCTACGAGCTGGCGCTGGACTACCGGCCCGGGCCCAACCGGCTGGCCGGCTCGGCCCGGCTGAGCGCGGTCGCGGACGCGGCGCTGGCCGAGTTCGCGCTCGACCTGGCCGAGTTCCGGATCGGCCGGGTGCTGGTCGACGGCAAGGCCGCCCGCTACACCCACCGCGGCGGCAAGCTGCGGATCCGCCCCGCCAGGGCGCTCGCGCCGGGCGCGGCGTTCACCGTCGAGGTGCACTACGCGGGCAACCCGCGCCCGGTGCGCAGCCCGTGGGGCGGCCTGGGCTGGGAGGAGCTGACCGAGGGCGCGCTGGTGGCGAGCCAGCCGGTCGGCGCGCCGTCCTGGTTCCCGTGCAACGACCGCCCCGCCGACAAGGCGACCTACCAGCTGGCGGTCACCACGCCGTCCCCGTTCACGGTGGTGGCGAGCGGCCGGCTGCTGACCCGCACCACCCGGGCGTCCAGCACCACCTGGGTGTACGAGCAGAGCGCGCCGACCCCGACGTACCTGGTGACGGTGTCGATCGGGCACTACCGGCCGGTGCCGCTGGCGGTGCGCCCGGCGGTGCCGCAGACCGGCTACGTGCCGGAGCGGCTGGCCGCCGCCTTCGCCCGGGACTTCGCCCGGCAGCCGGAGATGGCGGCGTACTTCGGCGAGGTCTTCGGCCCGTACCCGTTCGGCGAGTACGCGGTGGTCGTCGCGGACGAGGAGCTGGACGTCCCGGTGGAGGCGCAGGGCGTCGCCACCTTCGGCACCAACCACCTCGGCGGCGGCTGGGAGCGCGAGCGGCTGATCGCCCACGAGCTGGCCCACCAGTGGTTCGGCAACAGCGTCACCATCGCCGACTGGCGGCACATCTGGCTCAACGAGGGCTTCGCCAAGTACGCGGAGTGGCTCTGGTCCGAGCACGCCGGCGGCCCGGGCGCGGCCGTGCACGCCGCCGCCGCGCACCGGCTGCTGGCCGGGCTGCCGCAGGACCTGACGCTCGGCGACCCGGGCCGCAGGCTGATGTTCGACGACCGGCTGTACCAGCGCGGCGGGCTGGTGGTGCACGCGCTGCGGCGGGCGCTCGGCGACGACGCGTTCTTCGCGATGCTGCGGGACTGGACGGGCGCCAACCGGCACGGCGTGGTCGCCACCGCCGACCTGCGCGCGCACGCCGCCCGGTACACCGCCGCGCCGCTCGGCCCGCTCTTCGAGGCCTGGCTGGAGCGGCCGGAACTGCCGCCGCTGCCGGGCTGATCCGGCGCCCGGGCCCGGCCTGATCCGGTCACCGGGCCCGGGCGCGGGTGGTCACCGGGCCCGGGCGCGGGGTTATTGGGTCGGCGTCGCGGCCGGGCTGGACTACTGTCCGTGCACATGTCGATGAGTCCAGAAGCCCACATGACCGACCTCCCCTCCGAGCTGCTGCCCGCCACCCGCCGCGCCCTGCTGCACCGGCTCGCCGTCGCCCAGGCCGAGGGGCGCACGCCCTCGATGGTCGCCGGGGTGCTGCGCGACGGGCGGCCGGTGTGGAGCGGCGCCCGCAGCATGGTCGACGGGCACGCGCCGACCCCGGACGTCCAGTACCGGATCGGCTCGCTCACCAAGACCTTCGTCGCCGTGCTGGTGATGCGGCTGCGCGACGAGGGCCTGCTCGACCTCGCCGACCCGCTCTCCCGCCACCTGCCCGGCACCCCCGCCGACGACGCGACCGTCGCCCAACTGCTCGCGCACTCCTCCGGCCTGACCGCCGAGACCCCCGGCCCGTGGTGGGAGCGGACCGAGGGCTCGCTGCGGCCCGGCCTCGACGACGTCCTGGAGGCCGACCGGCCGCTGAAGCACCCCGCCGGGCGGGTGCACCACTACTCCAACCCCGGCTACGCGCTGCTCGGCGCCCTGGTCGCGAAGCTGCGCGGCGAGCCCTGGGGCGAGGTACTGCGCCGCGAGGTGCTGGCCCCGCTCGGCATGGACCGCACCACGCTGCTGCCCGAGCACCCGCACGCCGGGGGCTTCGCCGTCCACCCCTGGGCCGACGTCATGCTGCCCGAGCCGCTCACCGACACCGGGCTGATGGCGCCGGCCGGCCAACTCTGGTCCACCATCGCCGACCTGGCCCGCTGGGCGGCCTTCCTGACGGCCGGCGACGACAAGGTGCTGTCCGCCGACACCGTCGCCGAGATGCGCCGCCCGGCCGTCGCCCCGGACGACGCCGAGTGGACCAGCGGCTACGGCCTCGGCCTGCAACTGCGCCGCGACGAGGGCCGGCTGCTGTACGGGCACACCGGCTCGATGCCCGGCTTCACCGCGGGCCTGTGGATCAGCGAGGCTGACGGCCTGGCCGCGTACGCCCTCTCCAATGCCACCAGCGGCGCCAGCGCCGCGTCGCTGGCCGCCGAGTTGATCGCGCTCACCGCCGACCTGGAGCCCCGGCTGCCCGAACCGTGGCGCCCGCTCGCCGAGGTGGACGCGGAGCTGCTGGAGCTCACCGGCCCCTGGTACTGGGGCGCCGCGCCGGCCGCCCTGCGGCTGCGGCCCGGGCGGGTGCTGGAGCTCACCCCGCTCACCGGCCGCGGCCGGGGCTCGCGCTTCCGGCCCGAGGCGGACGGCACCTGGACCGGTGTGGAGAACTACTACGCGGGCGAGACCCTGCGGGTGGTCCGCCACCCCGACGGCACGGTCAGCCACCTCGACGTCGGCTCCTTCGTCTACACCCGCGAGCCGTACGGCCCGGCCGGCGCCGTCCCGGGCGGGGTCGACCCGGAGGGCTGGCGGGCGTTCTGAGCGGCGCGCCGCTCTCCTCACGACAGCGGCACGTCGGATCGTCACGACGACGACGTGACGCGAGCGGCGTGACGGCGCGATCGTGACGACAGCGGCGTGACAGCAGCCGCGTGACGACCGCGGGGTCGCGACAACGGGGGCGTGCGGTGCGGCCGTACGCCCCCGTGGTGCGTGTTGTCCACCCCCCGCGAACGAGCGCCCGGTGCCGGGCAGATGACCGCCGGGCCACGGGTGGTGCCATTCAACAGGTGCACATCTGCGGTCCTCCGGGCCGCAACATGAATGCCAACCGATTCGGAGAGAAACACGGGGACCGGTTCGCGTCCATGCCCAACCGCCTGCGGACCGGGACGGTGCCCTGGTGATCCACGGCACCGCCGATCGTGCTGCCCTGGAGGGTCCGCCATGACCACCGTCCCCACGTACGCTCCGTCCGCAGTCACCACCACCCACGACGCCCCGGCGGTCCCCGCGCCCCGCCCCCACCGGCCCGCCGCCCCGGCCTCGTACACCGTCTCCCTCGCCCGCGACGAGGACGACGTGCGCGCCGCCCAGCGGCTGCGCCACCAGGTCTTCGGCACCGAGCTGGGCGCCGAACTGCACAGCCCGGTCGCGGGCCTGGACGTCGACCCCTTCGACGAGTTCTGCGACCACCTGCTGGTCCGCGAGGGCGAGCAGGGCGCCGTCGTCGGCACCTACCGGCTGCTGCGCCCCGAGGCCGCGCGCCGGGCCGGACGGCTGTACTCCGACGGCGAGTTCGACCTCTCCGCGCTCGCGCCGGTCCGCCCCGGCCTGGTCGAGCTCGGGCGCTCCTGCATCCACCCGGACCACCGGGGCAACGGCGCCGTCATCAACCTGATGTGGGGCGGCATCGCGCGCTACCTGGCCGACACCGGCAACACCTGGGTCGGCGGCTGCTGCTCGATCGAGCTGGCGGACGGCGGCGCCACCGCGGCCCGGGTCTGGGACACCGTCAGCGCCAAGCACCTGGCGCCCGAAGAGTACCGGGTCACCCCGCACCGTCCCTGGGACGCCACCGGGGTGGCGCGCGCCGAGCGGGGCGCGCTGCCGGCCCTGCTCCGCGGCTACCTGCGGCTCGGCGCCTGGGTCTGCGGCGCGCCCGCGTACGACCCGGACTTCGACTGCGCCGACCTGTACGTGCTGCTGTCGCTGGAGCGCACCGACCCGCGCTACCTGCGGCACTTCCTGTCCGGCGGACCCGCCTCGGGCGCCTCGTCGTGAGCGTCTGGCTGCCCACCGCGACCTGCCGGCCCGAGACCTGCCTGGCCGACGTCCCGCCGAGGGTCTCCCACCCCCGGCGGGCGCTGCGGCTGACGGCCTGTCTGGCGGCGGTGCTGGCCGGGGTCGTGCTCCTCCCGCCGGTCCGGCTGCTCCCGGACCGCGCCCGGAACCGGCTGGCCCGGCTCTGGGCCCGGGTCGTGCTGCGCACCCTCGGGGTGACGGTCCACCTCGCCGGGCCCGACGGCTGGGGGCCCGGCGCGGACGGCGGGGTGCTGGTGGTGGCCAACCACGTGTCCTGGCTGGACATACCGCTGCTCGCCGCCGGGCGGCCGGGCCGGTCGCTGGCCAAGACCGAGGTCCGGAAGTGGCCGGTGCTCGGACCGCTGATCGCCTTGGGCGGCACCGTCTTCCTGGACCGCGACCGGCTGCGGACGCTGCCGGACACCGTCGCGACGGTGGCCGAGGTGCTGCGCTCCGGCCACCCGGTGATCGTCTTCCCGGAGGGGTCGACCTGGTGCGGGCGGGAGAGCGGCCGGTTCCGGCCCGCGCTGTTCCAGGCGGCGGTGGAGGCGGGTGCCGACGTCCAGCCGGTGACGATCCGCTACCGGCTGGCGGACGGACGGCCGACCAGCGTGCCCGCCTTCATCGGGGACGACGGGCTGCTCACCTCGCTCGCCCGGGTGGTCGCGGCCCGCGGGCTGGTCGCCGACGTGACCTTCCTGCCGCCGATACCACCGCCCGGGCCCCGGCCCGGGCGGGCGGGCGCCCGGCGCGAACTGGCCCGCACGGCGCAGGCGGCGGTGGAAGGGATCCGCTGACCTCGCGCGACCTCCTGTGACCTCGCGCGACCTCCTGTGACCTCGCGCAACCTCCCGCGACCTCCTGACAGCACCTCACCGGTCGGTCCCGGCGGCTCAGGCGACGCCCGCCCCGGCCAGGTCCTCCGGCTGCGGCTCTTCGGAGGCCGCTGGGGCGAGCGGGCGGGCCCGGCCGACCAGGACGGCGACCAGGACCGCGGTGACGGCGAGCGCGGCCGAGCCGCAGCGCAGCGCGAGGTGGATGCCGTCGACGAAGGCCCCGTCCACCGCCTGGCGCACCGGCTCGGGCAGTGCGCCGGCCGCGCCGCCACCGCCGTGGGCCGCGCTGGTCGGCGCGTCCGCGATCGGGCCGACGGCCTCCGGCGGGACGCCGAGCCGGTGCAGGGCCGAGGTCAGCCCGTCGGTCATCCGGTTGGTCAGGACGGCGCCGAGCACCGCGATCCCGAGCACGCCGCCGAGTTCGCGCAGGGTGTTGACGGTCGCCGAGGCCATCCCGGTCTGCGCCGGGGCGACCCGCTGGAGCACCGCGACCGAGACCGGGGTGAAGGTCAGCCCCATGCCGAAGCCCATCGTGAACAGCGTCCACAGGTACTCCGGGTAGCGGGCGTGGTCGCCGTACAGCGACAGCCCGCCGAGACCGAGCGCGCACAGCGCGAGGCCCAGCACCATCGGCGGCCGGGGGCCGTAGCGGGCGGCGAACCGGCCGGACAGCGGCCCGGCGACCACCAGCATCGCGGTCATCGCCAGCCCGGCGTACCCCGCGCCGGACGGGGACCAGCCGAGCACGCCCTGCATCATCAGCGGCAGGAAGAACAGCGCCCCGAACATCCCGAAGCTCACCATGAACCCGCTGAGCAGCGCACCGCTCAACGCGCCGTCCCGGAACAGCCGCAGCTCCAGCATCGGCTCGGCCAGGCGCAGTTCGAGCAGCAGGAAGGCGGCCAGCAGGACGGCGGCGGCAGCGCCGCAGCCGGTCACCCGGGGGTCGGTCCAGCCTCGCGTGGGGCCCTCGATCAAGGCGTAGACGAGCAGGCCGAGGCCCGCCGCCGAGAGCGCGAACCCGCCGAAGTCGATCCGCCGGGCGCGCGGCGGGATCTCCGGGAGGACCTTGGCGGCGAGCAGGACGCCGGCCACGCCGATCGGCACATTGATCCAGAACACGCTGGCCCAACCGAAGTGTTCGACCAGCGGGCCGCCGATCACCGGGCCGATCGAGAGGCCGATCGCGGACACCCCGGACCACACGCCGATCGCCTTGGCCCGCTCGCGCTCGTCGGTGAACACGTGCCCCAGCAGGGTCAGGCTGCCGGGGGTGAGCAGCGCGGCCCCGACCCCCTGGACCATCCGGCCCGCGACCAGCACGCCGATCGTTCCGGCGAGCGCGGCCACGGCGGAGCCGAGCGTGAACAGGCCGAGCCCCAGTACGAACATCCGGGTACGGCCGTGGCGGTCGCCCAGCGCGCCGCCGGTCAGGACGAGTGCGGCGTAGATCAGGCTGTAGCCCTCCGCGACCCACTGGAGACCGCTGATCCCGGCGTCCAGCTCCTGCCCGATGCGGGGCAGGGCGACATTGACGACGACGTTGTCCAGCATGGCCATGAACATGGCGATGCAGAGCGTGAGCAGCGCGAGCCGTTTGCGGCGGGCGCTCGACTTCTCCATGGGTTCCCTTCCGATCATGAGCCCCTAACAGTGTTAGGGGTCGGCGTGACAGCCACAGAGTGCACCTAACGGTGTTAGATTGCAAGCGGGAATCGACCGCACCACCGGAGGCGTCCGCACAGCCATGCCGCAGAACCACACCGACACACCCGGAACCGACGACGCGACACCCGCCCTGACCAGGGAGGCCCTCGCCCAGGCCGCACTGCGCGTCCTGGAACGGGACGGCCTGGCCGGGCTGTCCATGCGCAAGGTCGCCGCCGAGGTCGGCGTCAAGGCGGCCTCGCTGTACTGGCACGTCCGCAACAAACAGGAACTCCTCGACCTGCTCACCGACGCGGTGATGGGCTCCGCCGAGCCCCCGCCGCGCGAGGGCGACTGGCGCGAACAGTTCCACGCGTACTGCTGGCGCTACCGCCGCCTGCTGCTCGGCACCCGGGACGCGGCCAAGGTCGTCGCCGGCCGGCTCGCCCCCGGACCCAACCTGCTCGGACTCATGGAGGACCAGCTGGACCGGCTCCGCGCGGCCGGCTTCACCGACGCCGACGCCGCCATGGCCAGCTACCTGCTCGGCGCCTTCGTCCAGGGCTTCGTGCTCCAGGAGCAGTCGCCGATCTCGGCCTCCGAGGTCCTCGGCACCAGCCGCCGGGACATCGCCGACGCCGCCGGAGACCTGTTCCGCGCCCTGCCCGCCGAGACCTTCCCCAACCTGGTCGACCTCGCCGACGACCTCACCGAGCCGAACATGGACGCCCGCTTCGAGTTCGGCGTCCAGCGGATCCTCGACGGCCTCGCGGCCCTGCTGCCGCCGGAGCGGCGCTGAGCCCAGGGCCCGGGGCCGGTCCTCCCCGTCCCGGGCCTCCATCCACGCCGCCTCCTCGGGCCGGACCCCGGCCTCCGGCAACGGGTAGGCTCACCGGGCCCCGCCCGTACGACCACGGAGGAGTCACCGATGCCCGAGCCGTACCCCCTCTACGAACCCTACGCACAAGGCCTGTTGGACGTCGGCGACGGTCAGCTGATCCACTGGAACGCCTCCGGCGACCCGGCCGGCAGGCCGGCCGTGGTGGTGCACGGCGGGCCCGGCTCCGGCCACAGCCCGGGCGCCCGACGGTACTTCGACCCGGAGCGCTACCACCTCGTCCAGTTCGACCAGCGCGGCTGCGGGCTCAGCCGGCCGCACGCCGCCGACCCGTCGACCAGCCTGGAACACAACACCACGGCGCACCTGATCGCCGACATGGAGCGGCTGCGCGAGCACCTCGGCATCGACAAGTGGCTGCTGTACGGCGGCTCGTGGGGCTCCACGCTGATCCTCGCGTACGCGCAGGCGCACCCGGAACGGGTCTCCGCGATCGTGATCTGCGGGGTCACCATGACCCGCCCCGAGGAGACCGACTGGCTCTACCGGGGCGTGGGCCGCTTCCTGCCCGGGCCCTGGGAGGAGTTCCGGGACTTCCTTCCGCCCGCCGACCGGGACGGGGACACCGTCGAACTGCTCGCCGCCTACAGCCGGCTGCTCAACAGCGCCGACGAGTCCGTCCGCCGGGCCGCCGCCAACGCCTGGGCCACCTGGGAGGACGCGGTCATCTCCCACGAGTCGCTGGGCAAGCCGAACGCGTACACCGACCGCCCCTCCGAGGCGCTGATGGGCTTCACCCGGATCACCGCCCACTACTTCTCGCACCAGGCCTTCCTGCCGGACGGCCAACTGCTGCGCGACGCCGGACGGCTGGCCGGAATCCCCGGCGAGCTGATCCACGGCCGACTGGACCTCGGCGGACCGCTCGCCACCGCCTGGCAGCTGGCCAAGGCCTGGCCGGACGCGCGGCTCACGGTCATCGACGAGTCCGGGCACACGGGGAGTCCGCGGATGCGGGAGGCAGTCCTGGCCGCGATCGAACGCTTCGCCTGAGCGCTCCGCAGCCCTGGGGTCGGGCCGTTCCGGCCAACGGCCCGGCCCTACGGCGACCGTAGAATACGGCGCATGATCGCCTATGCCCCAGCCGCCCTGTTCTTCGTCCTGTTCGGACTCGGGGTACTACGCGACCGTCGCCAGTTCAGCAACGCCATCCTGCTCGGCATCGCCGTCTCACTGCTCTCCCTCGCCGTGCTCGCCGAACTGCGCAGAGCCCCCACCCTGGTGGTGGAGATCGCGATGGTGGCGATCTTCCTCCTGCCGACCGTCGGGACCGTGGCCCTGATCTGGTTCCTCATCGCCAACGGCCTGACCATGATCCGCAAGGAGGGCAGACGGCCGGCCAACCTGCTCTCGCTGCTCGCCGGTCTGGGCATCGTCGCCGTCATCCTGATGCTGTTCGTGGCCCTCGCCCTCCGCTCGGCCCGACTGGGCATCGTGGTCGGCACCCTGCTCCTGGTGATCGGCTACGTCTCCTTCCTCTTCACCTGCTTCATCGGCTACGCCTTCCTCTACGGCCGCCACCGGCCCCGCCAGGACGTGGACTTCGTGGTCGTGCTCGGCTCCGGACTGATCGGCGGCGAGCGCGTCCCGCCGCTGCTCGCCAGCCGGCTGAACCGGGGCCGCGAGGTCTACGAGAAGCAGGCCGCCCGCGGCAACCCGCCGGTCCTCATCACCTCCGGCGGCCAGGGGCCGGACGAGAAGCTGCCGGAGTCCCACGCGATGGCCGACTACCTGGTCGAACACGGCTTCCCCGCCGAGCACATCGAGCGGGAGGACCGCTCGCGCACCACCGAGGAGAACCTGCGGTTCAGCAAGGCCATCATGGAACAGGCCAAGCCCGACTACCGCTGCGTCGTGGTCACCAACAACTTCCACGCCTTCCGGGCCGCCCTGCTCGCCCGCGAGACCGGCGTCAACGGCCACGTCTTCGGCTCCCCCACCGCCCGCTACTACTGGCCGAGCGCGACCATCCGCGAGTTCGCCGCGATCTTCCTGTCCCACAAGCTGGTCAACTTCGGCATCTGCGGCCTCATCGCCCTCTGCGGCCTGCTCGGGGCACTCTGAGCGGCTCCTGCCGCTCTGACCTCTCCGGCTGCTCCGACTGCCAGGTTCGGGCCCCGGTCGCCACAGCGGCCGGGGCCCGGCCCTTTCCGGGGCGGGTACGGCGACCGCCCGGCCGGGCCACCCGCTCGGTCAGGCCTCCGGGCGGTCAGGCCGCCGGGCGGGGGGCCAGGATCGCGCAGGTGGTGGTGGCGTGCGCGTAGAGCTTGCCGTTCTCCGCGCCCACCACCCTGGCCTCCGCCGTCGCCATCGTCCGGCCCAGGTGCAGCACCACGCCCTCACAGCGCAGCGTCCCGGAGTCGGCGAAGAGCGGGCGCAGCATGTGGACGTTGAGCTGGGTGGTGGTGTAGCCCACCCCGGTCGGCAGCCTGCTCAGCACGGCGCAGCCGAGGGCCGAGTCGAGCAGAGCCGCCAGGTAGCCGCCGTGCACGGTGTTCATCGGGTTGTGCAGGTGCTCTCCGGGTTCGCCCCGGAACACCGCCGTCCCCGGCTTCACCTCGGTCAGGTGGAAGCCCATGGTGCTACAGATCGAGGGCTCCGGGATCCGCCCGGCGATCCACTCCAGCAGGATCTCCTCTCCGCTCAGGTGGGTGAACTCGGCGATCGGCGGGCCGGGCGTCCAGGTGTGGGTCCGGGTGCGCTGCTCCGGGCCGTTCGTGGGCTGGGGGCCCTCGGCGGCAATCTTATCGGTGGTCATGGGATCAACCTGCCTGGTCCGGCCGCCTGCCTCAAGTGCCTTACGGCGCACGGTGGGTACGGGGCCGCGGCCGCCGGACCATGGCGGCCCGTGCCATGCCCGGGCGGCGGACCCCGGATGACCGCCACATGGCACCGGGGCTCCTGGCGCGCCACGCTGCACGGGACCGGCCCCCACTCCTCCCCCGCCCAGGAGTCCCCATGCCACTGCGCCCCACCGCCGCGGCGCTGTTCACCGCCGCCGTCCTCGCGCTCGGTACCGCCGCACCCGGCGCGGCCGCGGCCTCCGACACGGTTTCCACCCTGCCGTCCGCAGCCGCAGCCGTAGCCGCAGCCGCGAGCGGCAGCTTCCAGCAGGTCACCGGGTTCGGCACCAATCCGGGCAATCTCGCGATGTACACCTACACCCCCGCCGGGCTGCCCAGCGGCGCTCCTCTGGTGGTCGCGCTGCACGGCTGCGTCCAGAGCGCCACCGACTACTACCGCAGCTCGGGCTGGACCAAGTTCGCCGACCAGTACGGCTTCGCGGTGGTGTTCCCGCAGACCAGCAGCGTCAACAACAGCCTCTCCTGCTTCAGTTGGTTCGACGCGGGCAAGGCCGCCCGGGGCGTCGGCGAGGCCAGGTCGGTGGTCGAGATGGTCACCAAGGCCGAGTCCCTGTACGGCTCGGACGCCCATCGGGTGTTCGTCACCGGGCTCTCGGCCGGCGGCGGGATGGCCGCCGACCTGCTGGCCGACTACCCCGACGTGTTCGCCGGCGGGGCGATCGACTCCGGGCTGCCCGCCCACTGCGCCGCCACCCAGGCCGCCGCCTCCGGCTGCCAGAACTCCGACCAGGGGCTCACCCCGGCCCAGTGGGGCGACAAGGTCCGGGCCGCGTACCCGGGTTACACCGGACCGTGGCCCAGGGTGGCGATCTGGCAGGGCACGGCCGACACCGTGGTCAGGCCGGTGAACGCGACCGAGCTGCGGGACCAGTGGACGAACGTCCAGGGCGTCGGCCGCCAGCCGACCGGCACCCTGAGCCTCCCCGGCGGCACCACCCAGGAGCTCTACGCCGACGCGAGCGGAAAGCCCGCCGTGGCAGTGTTCACGATCAGCGGGATGGGCCACGGCCTGGCCGTCCACCCGGGCTCCGGGGCCGACCAGTGCGGAGCGACCGGCGCCTACTTCCTCGACACGATCTGCTCCGGCTACTACACCGCGCAGTTCTGGGGGCTGGACGGCGGTTCCGGCCCCACCGACCCCGGGCTGCCGGCCCCGACCGGCCTGACGGCGAGCGCGACCGCCGGTTCGATCGCCCTCGGCTGGCAGGCCGTCAGCGGCGCGGCCTCCTACCAGGTCTTCCGCAACGGCGGTCAGGTCGGCACCACGACCGGCACGGCCTTCACCGACACCGGACTCGCGGCCGGCACCACGTACGGCTACACCGTGGCGGCGGTCGACGGCTCGGGCACGGTCGGCGCCCGCTCGGCGGCGGTGACGGCGACCACCCCTGGCGGGGGCGCGCCCCAGTGCTTCACCGCCAGCAACTACGACCAGGTCCTGGCCGGCCGTGCCACCCAGAGCGGCGGCCTGACCTTCGCGCTGGGCTCGGGCCAGAGCATGGGGCTCTGGAACACCTTCGTCACCCACACCCTGAAGCAGACCGGCCCGGGCTTCTACGTGCTCGCCGACGGCCAGTGCTGAACGGACGGCAGCCCGCCCGTCACCGAGCAGCACCACGACCACCCGCCCCACAACGGCCCGCAGCGCGACGGCCCGCACCACGACGGCCCGCGCCGCCACGCCGACCGTGAGGCTCATCCCGCCCCCACCTCCACCTCCGCCCGGAGCCCGGCGAACAGGTCGGTCTCGATCCCGCCCGCCGCGGCCGCCGCACCGGCCTCCGGCAGCAGACTCCGGGCGAGGTGGTAGTCCTCCGTCGGCCAGACCTCGCGCTCGATGTCCCGCGGGTGGGCCATGAAGGCCACACCCGGCTGCACCTGGGTGGCGTGCGCCAGCATCGCCGCGTCCCGTACGGCGAACTGCTCGGCGCACGCGATCCGGGTCGTGGTGGCCAGGGCGGGCGGGGTGTCGGGCCAGCCGGCCAGCAGCTCGCCCATCTCCGAGGGGACTCCGCGTTCCGTCATGGCCGTGTGCAGGGCCTGGAACCAGGCCCGGGAGAGCGCCAGGTGGTAGTAGAGCTTGGACACCTGCCAGGGCTCGCCCTGCCCGGGGTGGCGCTGCGGGTCGGCGGCGGCTTCTACGGCCGCCACGGTGACCCGGTTGGTCATCACGTGGTCCGGGTGCGGGTACCCGCCGGTCTCGTCGTAGGTGACGACCACCTGGGGGCGGAACTCCCGGATCAGCGCGGCCAGCGGCGCCGCCGCGAGCTCCACCGGCCGGGCCGCGAAGCAGCCCTCCGGGAGCGGTTCGCCCGGCCCGGGCATCCCGGAGTCGACGAAGCCGAGGAACCGCTGGCGCACACCGAGGATCTCCCGGGCGGCCGCCATCTCCTCGCGGCGGACGCGGGCGATGTCGGCCCGGACCTCGGGCCGGTCCATGGCCGGGTTGAGCACCGAGCCGCGCTCGCCGCCGGTGCAGGTGGCGACCAGGACGTCCACGCCCTCGGCCGCGTACCGGGCGAGGGTGGCCGCGCCCTTGCTGGACTCGTCGTCGGGGTGCGCGTGCACGCTGAGCAGGCGGAGAGCGCCGGGGTGACGGGTGGACACGGGTACCTCCATGCTTGGGTGGTCGGGATCCGCTCGGCGGTCAGCGGGACGGACGGGTGTTCGGGTAGAGCAGTGCCGGGGCGATGGCGAGTGCCGACAGGGCCAGCACCCACCAGAAGGTCTCGCCGAAGGCCGCACCCGGCTGGTCGGGGTGCCCGCCCTGCGCCTGCTGGAGCGCCAGCGTCAGCACCGCCGTGCCGAGCGCCCCGCCGAGCCGGTTGAGCACGTTGACCGCGCCCGCCGCCGCCGGCACCTGGGCCTTCTCGACGCTCCCGTACACCGCCGCCAGGCCGGGGATCGCGATCAGCCCCATGCCCGCGCCGCGCAGCGCCAGCGAGCCGGCGATCAGCCAGGCCGCCGGTTCGGAGCCGCTGCCCAGCCGGGTGAACGCGAGCGTGCCGACCAGGGAGCAGGCGATGCCGATCATGATCAGCGGACGCGGCGCGAAGCGGTCGGTGATCCGGGCGGCCAGCATGGCGGTGACCGCCGTACCGAGGGCCTGCGGCGCCAGCAGCAGACCGGCCTCCACCGCCCCGGCGTGCTTCACCTGCTGGTAGTACAGCGGCACCAGGAACATCGAGCTGTAGAGCGCGGCGCCCTGGAGGAAGCTGTTCGCCGTCGCCACGGAGAACCCGCGCCGGGCGAACAGCCGCAGGTCGATCAGCGGCGCCCGGCCGGCCTTGCGGCCCACCCGCAGCGCGTGCCAGCCGTAGACCGCCACCAGCACCGTGCCCACCACCAGCGCGACCCAACCGGCCGTCGCGCCGTCACCGATCGTCGAGAGCCCGTAGACCAGCCCGGTCAGACCGGGCGAGAGCAGCACCAGCCCCGTCACGTCCAGCCGGGGCTTCGGTATGTCCGACGCCTCGTCAGTCGGCAGCCAGCGGGCGGCGAGCAGCAGGATCACCAGCCCGACCGGCACGTTCAGCAGGAACATCCAACGCCAGTCGAAGTGCTCCAGCACCAGCCCGCCGAGGATCGGCCCCAGGACCGGGGCCAGGCTGATCGGGAGCATCAGCGTGCCCATCACCCGCCCGACCCTGGACGGCCCGGCCGCTTGTATGATGATCGCCTGGCCGAGCGGTTGAATCATCCCGCCGCCGATCCCCTGCAGCACCCGGAAGGCGATCAGACTGCCCGTCGACCAGGCCAGGCCGCACAGTGCCGATCCGAGCACGAACAGGACGACCGAGGCGAGCCACGCCCGCCGCCCCCCGAAGCGGCCGGCGGCCCAACCCGAGAGCGGCATGGTCAGCGAGATCGCCAGCAGGTACCCCGTGGCCACCCACTGCATCTCCGCGATCGAGCCGTGCAGATCGCGGCCGACGGAGTCGATGCCGACGTTGACGATCGTGCTGTCCAACAGCGCGAGCACCGGCCCCAGCGCGAGCACCGAGGCCATCTTCCACAGGCCCGCCGGAATCGGCTCCGGCGCCCCCTCCCGAACTCCTCCCGGCTGGTCCTTCGCGGCGACGGATGTCGTCATGCGCCCCTCCCCTAGTCGCAGTCGGGCCAGCGCCCCCCGAACCCGCGTACGGCACCCCGACGCTCGCTCGGCACACTCTCGGACGCTCACCCGGGCAGCCGCTCCGGCCGCCCGAGAAGAACTTAGGCCGGACCCACTGATTAGGTCAAGCCTAATTCCTGTACCCGACCCAGCAATCTGCGCTACGCTCCCGGCATGACCGAGAACGCGACCACGCCGAGCCTGCGCGAGCTCAACAAGCGCCGCACCCGCGAGGCGATCTCGCACGCCGCGACCAGGCTCTTCATCGAGCAGGGCTTCGACCGCACGACCATCGCCGAGGTCGCGGCCGCCGCGGGCGTCGCCAAGATGACCGTCACCAACCACTTCCCGCGCAAGGAGGACCTCTTCTTCGACCTGCACGAGGAGCTCGTCGTCCGGCTCGCCGCGACCGTCGCGGGGCGCGCGCCGGGCGAGTCCGCGCTCGCCGCGCTGCGCCGCGACTGCCTCGCCGGGCTCGACCGGCACGACGCCCGGCTCGGCTTCTCCGGCCCGGAGTTCGCCCGCACCGTCTTCGACAGCCCCGCCCTGGGCGCCCGGCTGCGCGAGCTGCACGAGCAGGGCGAGACGGCGCTCGCCGAGGCGCTGGCCGAGGCGGTGCACGAGAGACCCGTCGGCTTCGAGTGCCGCGTCGCCGCCGCGCTGCTCGCCGCCGTCGACCGCGCGGTGTTCGCCGAGGTGTTCCGCCGCACCCTGGCGGGCGAGGAGCAGGCGGCGATCGCCACCGCCGTCCGCCCCTCGGCGGTCCGGGCCTACGACCGTCTGGAGGGCGCCCTCGGGAGCTTCGCCGTACGGGGGGCCTAGGCCGCGGGCCCGGCCTCCGACCAGGGGCTGAACCACGTGTCCGGGCCGGAGCACCCTTGACGAAAGGTTGACCTGCTCACGGCAGAAGGTTGGCGATGGCCGCCTCTATCGTCGGCCCATGCCCTCACAGCCCATCAGGCCCACCACCCTGCCGGTCCTGCCCTACCGCAAGCCCACCCGGGGCCGGGACTACTGGGTCCTGGACAACGTGCTGCCCGACCCGGACGCCGTCCGGGAGCGCTGTCTGGCCCGCGGGGACTGGACCGAGGGCTACCCGCACCGCCCCGAGACCTGGCCAGGGCTGCGCACCATGCCGGGCCTGGAACCCGGGGAACTGGCCCGGGTCGAGTCGCTGGTCCGCAAGGCCACCGGCGCCTCCCGGCTCTGGGTGCAGAGCACCCCGGGCGGCGGCACGCTCAACCACAACTGCGTCCAGGTCGTCGGTGCCGGGGAGTCCGAGTCCCGCCCCCACACCGACTCCCGCGCGCTCTGCCGCTACGCCGCCGTCCTCTACCTCAGCCCCGGCGCCCCGAAGGACGCCGGCACCAGCTTCTACCGCCAGCAGTTCCCCGGCGGCCGCCTCGGCGGCAACCTGGTCAACGCCCCGCACAACAACCTGGTCGAGGCACTCGGCACCCGCCACGTTCCCGGCGACCACTTCACCGAGGACGTCCGCGTCCCCAACCGCTACAACCAGCTGCTCCTCTACCACGCCAACCTGATCCACAGCGCCACCGGCTACTACGGCACCGACCTGGCCGAGCGGCGGATGACGGCGGTCTTCTTCTGGATGGCCTGACCCCCACCCACTCTCCGGACGACCCACCCCTCAGCCGACGCCCACGTGCGCCAGACTCGCCCTGGTCAGCGCCGCCGCCAACCGGGCCTGGTCCGCCGGCCCGACCAGCGCCGCCAGTGCGGCCGGTTCACCCGGCAGCCCGAGCGTCCGGGCCTCCGCCAGCACCCGCTCGTCGAAGTACGGCCGCAGCGAGGGCCAGACCGCCATCGCCTCCCTCCGGCCTCCCCCATGCCCTCCGTCCACGCTTGCCCGGATTCGGGCGCCCCGCGCCCGGGGAGGCTGGCCGCATGAACGAGCGAATCATCGGACGACATGCCCAGGCGAATGCCACGGCCGCACGAAGCGAGGCGGGCGCATGAGTCGTGACACCGTTCCCGCGACCGAGACCATCCGCCCCGAGTGGGCCGCGATCGACGAGTTGCCCACGGTCGAGCTGCTCCGGCTGATGAACGCCGAGGACCGCACGGTGCCCGAGGCCGTCGCCGGGGAGTTGGAGCGGATCGCCGCCGTGGTCGACGCCGTGGCCGCCCGGATGGCGCGTGGTGGCCGACTGGTCTACGCGGGCGCCGGGACGGCCGGGCGGCTCGGCGTGCTGGACGCCGTCGAGTGCCCGCCGACCTTCGGCACCGATCCGGCGCTGGTCGTCGGCCTGATCGCGGGCGGGCGCCCGGCCGTCACGGCGGCGGCCGAGGGCGCCGAGGACCGCACCGACCTCGCCGAGGCCGATGTGGCCGCACTCGCCCTCACCTCCGCCGACACCCTGGTGGGCGTCTCCGCCTCCGGCCGTACGCCCTACCCGCTGGCCGCCGTCCACGCCGCGCGCGCGGCCGGGGCGCTGACCGTCGGACTGGCGTGCAACCGCGGCTCGGCGCTCGCGGCCACGGCCGAGCTGGGCATCGAGGTGGAGGTCGGCCCGGAAGTGCTGGCCGGATCGACCCGGCTCAAGGCGGGCACGGCGCAGAAGCTGGTGCTCAACCTGCTGTCCACGGCGGTGATGGTCCGGCTCGGCCGGACGTACGGAAATCTGATGGTCGACCTCCGCGCCACCAACGACAAGCTGCGCGACCGCGCCCGACGGATCGTCGCCGAGGCGACCGGCGCCGACGGGACCGCGGTCGACCGCGCCCTGAGCGCGACCGGCGGCCGGGTCAAGGACGCCATCCTCTCCCTGCTCGCGGACGTGGACGCCCCCACCGCAGCGCGCCTGCTCACGGCCTCGGAGGGACGGCTGCGCGAAGCCCTCCGCCTCGCCCGGCCGTAGCAGCCCTGCACCGCGCCCGGCCAAAACCCCGCCCGGCCGTAGCCCCGCCCCCGCCGACTCACCCCAACCGCACGTCCGCCGCCACGACGACCTCGCCGAGGCGCGGGAAGTCCAGGTCCACCGACGCCCGGTGCTCCTCCGCCGTGAGCGCGGCCATCGCGTCCTCGACGAACAGCAGCCGGTACCCGTGGTCGCCGGCAGCCCGGGCGCTGGACTCCACGCCGAGGTTGGTGGCGATCCCGGTGAACACCAGGGTCTCCACGCCCCGCGCCCGCAGCAGCCCGTCCAGGCCGGTGCCCTGGAAGGCGCCGATGGTGCGCTTCACCACGACCTCGTCGGCCACCGCCGCGACCTCCGCGACCAGCCCGCTCCCGGGCGGCTGCTCGGCGACGTTCGGCCGCTCGACCCGCACCGCGACCACGGGCGCGCCCGCCGCCCGGAACTCCCGGGCCGGCTCCAGCGCGGCCTCCACTACCTCCGAACCGGTGCGCGGCGCGAGCGGGTTGGCGACGATCCGGTCCATCAGGTCGATCAGGACCAGGGCCGTACTGCGGGGATCAAGGGTGGTCATGGACGTCACGCTAGTCCAGTCACGCCGGCCCGTCCGACAACCGGCCCATCCTACGACCGCCCCTCCTGGGCCCGACCCTCCGAGGCCCGGACCTCCGACGCCGGAGCGCCCTCCGCCGTCACCGGAGCGCCCTCCGCCCCCGCCTCCCGCGCGATCTCCGCCCGGAACCCCTCGATCAGCACCCGCAGCCCGTACTCGAAGTCCGCGTCGTGGTCGGTCATCCGCAGCACGTCCACCGCCTCGCGCAGCAGCGGCAGTTCGCGCAGCGCCTCGTCCGGGAACGGCGGCCGGTCGCGGTCCGCGGTGTCCTGCCGCCAGGCCTGCTCCTCGGTGACCCAGCCCATGATGTACCGGTCGACGGTCAGCAGCAGCCGCAGCGCCGTACGCGGGCGCAGCCCGGCCCCGCACAGGGCGGCCAACTGGGCCTCGACCGCCGGGAGTTCATCCTCGCTGGGCAGGGTGCCGGCGTGCACCCGGGCGCCGTCGCGGTAGGCGAGCAGGGCGCCGCGCTTGGCGCGGGCGTCGGCGGCGATCCACTCGGGCCAGTGCGCCGGGTCCGGCTCGCGGTCGGGCGGGAGGGCCTCGGCGAGCATCGCCTCGGCCATCAGGTCGAGCAGTTCCCGCTTGTTCTTGAAGTGCCAGTACAACGCCGGTGACTGGACGCCGAGTTCACGGGCGAGCCGGCGGGTGGTCAGCCCGTCGATGCCCTCCTCGTCGAGCAGGCGCAGCGCCGTGCGCACCACCTCGTCGCGTTGCAGCGCCATCCGATCGCCCTCCTGGGTTATCCGCTTGCCAGACCCACCTTATCGCCGATAAGTTCCCGAGCTGGAATTTATCAGCGATAAGGACGGCCGTCGCGACGCCGACGACCCCGAAGGGATCCCACCCCTCGTGACCTCCAACCCGAACCCCACCTCCAGCCCCGACCGCCCCTGGTCCCGCCTGCTGCCGAACACCGCCCCCTGGCGCTCCTCCCGGGACTTCCGGCTGACCTGGACCTCCGGCACCGTCACCCTGCTCGGCTCGATCTTCACCATGACCGCGATCCCGCTCCAGATCGCCGACCTCACCGGCTCGCCGCTGGCCGTGGGCGCGGTCGGCGCGGTCGAGCTCGTGCCCGTCATCCTGTTCGGCCTCTACGGCGGCGTCCTCGCCGACCGCGCCGACCGCCGCACCGTCGCCCTGGCCACCGAGGTCGCCCTGGCCGCGCTCAGCGCCTTACTGCTGGCCAACGCGCTGCTCGGCGCCCCCGCCGTCTGGCCGCTCTACGTCGCCGCCGGGGTGGCGGCGGCGATCCAGGGCATCCAGCAGCCCTCGGTCGAGGCGATGGTCCCCCGCCTGGTGCCCCAGGACCAGCTGGTGGCGGCGGGTGCCCTGCTGTCCCTGCGCTGGAGCATCGGCGGCGTGGCCGCCCCGGCGGCGGCCGGCCTGCTGATCGCGACCGCCGGCGTCCCGGCGGCCTACCTGGTCGACCTCGGCACCTTCCTGCTCTCGATCGCCCTGCTCGCCCGGGTCCGGCCGATCCCCTCGGAACGGGACGCCGAGGCGCCGCAGCTCACCGAGTTCCTCGACGGCGCCCGGTACGCGGCCCGGCGGCCCGATCTGGTCGGCACCTACCTGGCCGACCTCGCGGCCACCGTCTTCGCCCTGCCCACCGCGCTCTTCCCGTTCCTGGCCGCGGAGTTGGACGCCACCTGGGCGCTCGGCCTGCTCTACTCGGCCGGTGCGGCCGGCAGCCTGATCGCCGCCGCGACCGGCGGGTGGGCGGAGCGGGTGCACCGGCACGGCCGGCTGGTCCTGCTCTCCGCCGCCCTGGTCGGCGCGGCGACGGCGGCGGCCGCCTTCGCCCCGGGCCTGTGGGCCGTCCTGCTCTGCCTGACCGTCGCGGGCGGCGCGCACTGGGTCGGCGACACCTTCCGCAGCGCCATCTGGAACCAGTCCATTCCGGACGAACTCCGGGGCCGAGCAGCCGGGTTGGAGATGCTGATCGGCTCCGCCGGGCCGGCCCTGGGCGACCTGCGGGCGGGCGGGCTCGCCGCCCGCCAGGGCATCCGGGCCGCGCTGCGCACGGGGGGCCTGCTCTGCCTCGGCAGCTCGGCCGCAGTGTCCGCCGCGCTCCCCGCGCTCTGGCGCTACGACCAGCGGACGCACCGCACCGGGACGGCCGCGCCGGAGCCCACCCCGTGACGCGCCCGCCGCACCCACCCCACGACTGCTCAGTCCCGGACGAGCGCCGTCGCGTGCCGGTCGATCAGCTCAGCCAGCCCCCGGAGGTCGTCGACCCCGCGCTTGGGCAGCATGGTCAGCACACCGGTCTCCTCGTCACCGCTCAGCAGCAGGAACAGCCGGGGCGTCTCCAGGTAGTACCGCTGCTCCGACCAGGCGAACTCGGTGACCGCGGCCTCGGTGCTCACGACCACCCCGTGGTCGTCCAGCAGGACCCTGAACTCGCCCTTCTCCGTCGCCGCCCTCGTCACCCGCCGCACCCGCGTCGCGGGCCCCGCGAGAACCACGAGCAGCACGACCGCCACCAGCAGGGCGACCAACCGCAACACCGTCCCGCCGAGGACGGCGAGCAGCCCGACGACCGCCGTCCCGCCGACGGCCACCGTGCACACGGCCCGCCGCGACCGGCGTCCGGCCGCCGTGCACCGCTCCCACGCCGCGAAGGCCTCCCGGAAGTCCTCGGCCGTCGGGGTGTAGCGGACCTCGACCGACGTCACCGCCCGCTCGTCGGAACCCACGTCCCACACCCTCCGACCCATGTACGCACAACTCCTGACACCAGCTTCGCCGGATCGTAGCAAAGACCGTACGTACCCGATGCGACCGCGTCCACGGCCTCCCGGCCCTCCGGCGTGAATGCGCCGCTCCCGGCACCCACCCGTTGACCGACCACCCCGCCCGGCGGTTGGCTCACCCCGAGCCGGCCGCCGGGGAGTTCGGCGTCCACCGCCGACGCGGCACGGCCCGATCCCAGGGGAGGGAACCCGATGACCCGCATCCGCCGCCCACTGCGCGCGGCCCGCACCCTCGCGGCCGCCGCACTGGCCGCCGCCGTCACCATCGCCGTCGCCGCCCCCGCCCAGGCGGCCCCGTCCACCACACAACCGTCCGCCACACGACCGTCCACCTGGCCGGGCGGCACGGGCACCGAACGCGTCTCCGTCGGCCCCGGCCAGGCGCAGGCCACCGGCGCCTCGCAGGCCCACGGCCTGAGCGCCGACGGGCGCTACGCCGTCTTCACCTCGGAGGCGGCCGACCTGGTGCCCGGCGACACCAACGGCGCCGTCGACGTCTTCGTCCGCGACCTGTGGACCGGCCGCACCGAACGGGTCGACACCGGTCCGGGCGGCGTCCAGGCCGACGGCGCCGCCCACCACGCCGCGATCAGCGGCGACGGCCGTTACGTGGCGTTCGGTTCCAGCGCCACGAACCTCGCCCCCGGCGCCAACCGCGGCTACCAGGACGTCTACGTCCACGACCGCTGGACCGGCGAGACCCGGCTGGTCAGCGTCGGCAAGGCGCCGGGAGCCCCGCAGACCGACCGGGTGTCCGACGTCCCCTCGATCAGCTGGGACGGCCGCTACGTCGCCTACCAGTCCAACCGCAGCGACCTCGCCCCCGGCACGGTCACCTGGTTCGGCGGCAACATCTACGTCACCGACCTCTGGACCGGCGACACCCGCCTGGTCAGCGTCGGCGCGGACGGCAAGGAGGCCGACGCCTCCTCCGCCTCGCCGGAGATCAGCGGCGACGGCAGCACGGTCGTCTTCATCTCCAAGGCGACCAACCTCATCGGCCCGGGCCGGCCCGACACCCTCTCCCCGGCCGCCGTCGCCGAGCTCAGGGCCGGCTCCGACGAGGAGTTCGCCGCCGACTCCCTCCGCCCGGAAGCCCGCTCAGACTCCCGCCCGAACGCCCGCCCGGACACCCGCTCAGACGCCCGCGCAGAGCTCCTCAAGCCGCGCCTGTACCCGCTGTACGCCCGCGACCTGCGCGCCGGGCGGACCAGCCTGGCCTCCTCGGCCCCCGACGGCGGCTACAAGGGCGCGGCCGACCCGTCGATCAGCCCGGACGGCCGCTACGCCGTCTACTCCTCCTGGGTCGTCCACGGCGACACCTCCTGGGACCGCCACTTCGAGCTGTACGTCCGCGACCTCCGGCAGGGCACCGAGACACTGGTGAGCGTCGGCCTGCCCGGGACGAAGACCACCCTCGACTCCTTCGGCGGCCGGCTGACGGCGGACGGCCGGTGGGTCTACTTCAGCTCGGCGGCGGAGAACCTCGTCCCCGGCGACACCAACAACGCCGAGGACGTGTTCCGGCGCGACCTGTGGACCGGCCGCACCGAGCGGGTCAGCGTGGCGGGCGACGGTTCCCAGACCACCGGCTCCTCGTACGCCCCGTTCCCCGACGCCTTCGGCACCGCGGTGGTGTTCACCTCGTCCGACAGCACCCTCGTCCCGGGGGACACCAACAACGCCGAGGACGTGTTCCTCCGCCGCCTCCCGCTGTTCTGACACCCGCCCCGACCACCCTCACCACCCCGACCGGCGCGGGTGCTCCCGGTCTCACACCGTGAGCGCCCGCGCCGAGGCCCGGATCGGCGCCGGCAGTTCCGTCCACCCCCGCAGGTACCGGTCGACCGCCGCGGCCACCGCCCGCCCCTCGGCGATCGCCCAGACGATCAGCGACTGCCCGCGCCCGGCGTCCCCCGCGACGAACACGCCCTCCGCCGCCGTGGCGAAGCCGTCGTCCCGGGCCAGGGTGCCCTCCGGCCCGGTGGCGAGGCCGAGTTGGGCGAACAGCGGCCGGTCCGGGTCCGGCCCGGTGAAGCCCAGCGCGAGCAGCACCAGCTGCGCCGGCAGCCTCCGCTCGGTGCCCGCCCGCGGGCTGCGGTCGGCGGGCTCGGCCTCGGCGAAGCGGACGGCGGCCAGCCGGCCGTCCGGGCCGGGCTCGAATCCGACGGTGGTGGCCGCGAACACCCGGGGCCCGGCCTCCGCCGCACCGGACTCCTCGTGCGAGGTGGTCTCCCGGTACACCTTGGGGTACACCGGCCAGGGCTGCCCGTCGGCCCGGTCCCGCGGCGGCCGCGGGTTGATGTCCAGCTGGGTGACGGAGGCGGCGCGCTGGCGCAGCGCCGTCCCCAGGCAGTCCGCCGCCGTGTCGCCGCCGCCGACGATCACCACGTGCCGCCCCTCGGCGGACAGCGGCGAGACCGGGCAGTCGCCCTCGTCCACCCGGTTCGCCCAGGTCAGGTACTCGATCGCCTGGTGCACCCCGGTCAGCTCCCGCCCCGGCACCGGCAGCTCCCGGCAGGCGGTCGCGCCCACCGCGACCACCACCGCGTCGTACCCGGCCCGCAGTTCCTCGCCCGGGACGTCCCGGCCGACCCACACCCCGGTGCGGAAGTCGGTGCCCTCGGCCCGCAGCTGGTCCAGCCGGCGCTCCAGCCGGTGCTTCTCCAGCCGGAACGGCGGGATGCCGTACCGCAGCAGCCCGCCCGCGCGGTCGGCCCGCTCGTACACGGTGGTGGCGTGCCCGGCCCTGGTCAGCTGCTGGGCGGCGGCCAGCCCGGCCGGGCCCGAGCCGATCACCGCGACCCGCCGCCCACCGGAGCGCTCGGCGCGGTCGGGCGGCCGGGGCCCGTCCCAGCCCGCGTCCAGGGCCCGGTCGGCGATCGCCAGTTCCACGTTCTTGATCGTCACCGCCGCGCCGTCGATGGCCAGCACGCAGGCGCTCTCGCAGGGCGCCGGGCAGAGCCGCCCGGTGAACTCCGGGAAGTTGTTGGTCGCCAGCAGCCGTGCCGCGGCCGCCCGCCAGTCCGCGCCGGCCTCCGCGCCGACCTCCGCGCCCGCTCCGGCCCCCTCCCCGGACCCCGTCCCCGACTCCGCCACCAGCCGGTTCCACTCCGGCACCAGGTTCCCGAGCGGACAGGCGCTGTGGCAGAACGGCAGCCCGCAGTCCATGCACCGCCCCGCCTGCCCGCCCACCACCGGCAGCAGCGGGCCGGGCCGGTACACCTCCCGCCAGTCCCCCAGCCGCTCCCGCGCATCACGCCGCACCCGCTCCTCGCGCGGGGTGGTGAAGAAGGCCATCCGGTCTGCCATCGCGGCCTCCGGCAGGGCGTGCCGACTCGGATCAGGCGGCCCACCCGGCGGCGCGCCACCGTACGGCCACCGTACGCCCGCGAAGCACCGCGCGACAGCCCCGGCCGTCACGGACCGCCCCGGAGCGGCCGCGGAGCGGGCCCGGACACCCCGCCCCCGCCCGGCACCGCCGTGAGCACGCCAGGGAGAATCTCCGCCATGACCCACACCGTGCTGATCGCCGAGGACGACCGGGCCATCCGCGACTCGCTCGCCCGCGCGCTGATGCTGCAGGGCTACCGGGTGCGGGTCGCCGCCGACGGCACCCAGACCCTGGCCGTCCTCGCGGAGCAGCGCCCGGACGTCCTGGTGCTCGACGTGATGATGCCCGAGCCGGACGGCCTGGAGGTCTGCCGCCGGCTGCGCGCGGCCGGCGACCGCACCCCGGTGCTGATGCTCACCGCCCGGGTCGAGGTGCCGGACCGGATCGCCGGCCTGGACGCGGGCGCGGACGACTACCTGGTCAAGCCCTTCGACGTGGACGAGCTGTTCGCCCGCCTGCGCGCCATGCTTCGCCGCCGTCCACCGGAGTCCGCCACCGAGGTGCTGACCGTCGCCGACCTGCGGATCGAGCCGCCCGCCCGCCGGGCCTGGCGCGCCGCCCAGGAGCTCGAACTGTCCCGCACCGAGTTCGACCTGCTGGAGCTGCTCGCCCGGCACGCCGGCGCCGTCCTCGACCAGGCCACCCTGTACGAGCGGATCTGGGGCTACGACTTCGGCCCCGGCTCGAAGAACCTCGCGGTGTTCATCGGCTACCTGCGCCGCAAGCTCGACCGCCCCGGCCTGGCGCCGCTGATCCACACCGTCCGCGGCGTCGGCTACACGCTGCGCGAGCCGTGACCGGCCCGGCCCGCCGCCTCCCCCGGTTCCCGCGCCCGGCCCGCCGCGCGCCCCGGCCGCCGCGCCCGACCGGCCGGCTCCCCCGTCTCCCCGGGCTGCCGCGCCCCGGCCTGCCAACCACCTTCGCGCTGGCCTTCGCCGCGATCGCCGCGCTGGTCGCGGTGCTGATCGGCGCACTCGGCTACGACGCCGCCGCGCGGCTGATCCGGGACGACGAGACCGCCGACTTCGGGGCCGCCGTCGACTCGGTCGGCCGCCAGGTCCAGCGGGAGGTCCTCTTCCCGGGCGACTTCGCCGGCCCGAGCGGCCTGAGCGCCGACCTGGTCCGCCCGATCCGGGTCACCACCCAGTCGCTCGACCCCGACGGCGCGGTGCTGCCCGGCACCGCCCGGCTCGACCTGCCGCCGAGCCCGTCCGACCACGAGCTCGCCCACGCCGACCAGCCGGGCCGCACCTCGATCGGGCTGCGCCACGAGCACCGCGAGGCCTACCGGGTCGGCGTGGTCTCGCTCGGCGGCCGACGCGGGGCGGTCCAGATCATCCAGCAGGTCGGGCCCACCGAGAAGCTGCTGACCACCCTGCGCACCCGTACGGTCGCCCTGGTGGCGATCGTCGCGGTGCTCGCCGGCGGGGCCGGCCGGCTGCTCGCCCGACGGATCACCCGACGCCTGGTCCGGCTCACCCACGCGGCCGAACTGGTCGCCGCCAGTGGGCGGTTGGACGTCCCGGTGCCCGCCGCCGGCACGGACGAGGTGGGCCGGCTCGGCCGGGCCTTCGACCGGATGCTGGGCCGGCTCGCCACCGCCAAGGAGAACCAGCGCCGACTGGTCCAGGACGCCGGGCACGAGCTGCGCACCCCGCTGACCAGCCTGCGCACCAACCTCTCGGTGCTCCCCAGCCTGGACCGGCTGCCGCCCGCCGAACGCGCCGCGCTGATGGCCGATCTGGTCGAGGAGACCCGGGAGTTGACCCAGCTGGTGGAGGAGCTGGTGGCGCTCGCGGCGGACCGAAGGGCGGACGAGCAGCCGACCGAGGTGCTGCTCGCCGACGTGGTCCGGCAGGCCGCCGCCCAGGCCCGGCGGCGCGGCGACCGGGAGGTCGTGGTGGACGCGGACGCGACCGTGGTCACCGCCCGGCCGGACGCACTGGCCCGCGCGGTGGGCAACCTGCTGGACAACGCCGCCAAGTTCGACCCCGCCGGGACGGGCCCGATCGAGGTGGTGGTGCGCGGCCCGCGGGTGGAGGTGCGCGACCGCGGCCCGGGCATCGACGCGGCCGACCTCGACCGGGTCTTCGACCGCTTCTACCGGGCCACCGCCGCCCGCGGCCTGCCCGGCTCCGGCCTGGGCCTGGCCATCGTGCACGAGGTGGCCCGCTCGCACGGCGGTACGGCCTTCGCCGCCAACCGCGAGGGCGGCGGCGCGGTGATCGGCTTCACCCTCGGCGCCGACGGAGCGGACGGGCCCGACGGCTGAGCACGCGGACGGGCCCGGCGCACAGCAGCGCCGGGCCCGCGGTGGAACCGACCGTCAGACGGCGGCCAGCAGCCCCCGCCCGAGCCAGTCGGCCTCGTCCTTCACCCCCGGCAGGACGAAGAAGTAGCCGCCGCCGGTCGGCGAGATGTAGTCCACCAGCGGCTCGCCGATCAGCCGGGTCTGGGTGGCCTCGAACTGCCGCACCACGTCCTGCTGGTAGCAGCAGAACACCAGGCCCATGTCCAGGTTCCCGGCCCGGTCGACGCCCCGGTCGTAGTTGAAGCCCCGGCGCAGGATGCGCGAGTTGTCGGTGTCGGCGGTGCGCGGGTTGGCGAGCCGGATGTGGGCGTCGAGCGGGATCGCCTTGCCGTCCGGGTCCTTGGCGTAGTCCGGTGCGTCGGTCTCCCGGGCGCCGTCCAGCGGCGCGCCGGTGTCCCGGCGGCGGCCGAACATCTTCTCCTGCTCGGTGAGGGTGACGCGGTCCCAGAACTCGATCAGCATCCGGATGATCCGGATCACCTGGTAGCTGCCGCCGGTCGCCCAGGCCGGCTCGCCCGTCCCGTCGGTGACCCAGACCAGCCGGTCCATCTCGCGCGCGGAGCCGGTGTCCGGGTTGACGATGCCGTCCTTGAAGCCGAGCAGGTTGCGCTGGGCGCCGTCCGGGCGGGACTGGTTCTGGAAGCCGTCGATCCGCCAGAGGATCTGCAGCGCGCCCCGGGTGTGCCGGGTGATGTCGCGCAGCGCGTGCAGCACGGTGTCCTGGCGGTCGGCGCAGATCTGCAGCGAGAGGTCGCCGTGCAGTTCGGCGGCCTGGAGGTTGTCGTTCGGGAAGGTCTTCATCGACGCGAGCCTGACGGGCTTGGCCTTGGCCAGCCCGTAGCGGTCGTCGAAGAGCGAGGCGCCGACGCCGACCGTGACGGTCAGGTGGTCGGCGGGGACGGTCGGGCCGAGGATGCCGCTGTCCGAGGGCGGCGCGCCGACGCCGAGGTCCGGCGGGGTGCCGCCGGCGGTGAGGAAGCGGATCCGCTCGGTCAGGGTCCGGAACAGCGTTTCGAGGCCCTGGCGGTCCTGGGCGATCACCTGGCAGGAGACGAAGGCCGCGAAGCCGGGGGCCGCCGTGGTGACGCCGGCCTGGTGGGCCCCGTGGAAGGGCACCGCCCCGGCCTTCTCCTGCGTGCCGTCCCCGGCGGCGGCCGGTCCGGCGGCGAGGGCGAGGCCGCCACCGGCCAGCACGGCCGCTCCGGCGCCCGCGCCGAGCGCGGCCCGGACGAAGCTGCGCCGGGCCGGTCCGGCCGGGCAGCCGCCCGGCGCGGCGGCAGCGGCCTCGGTGGCGGCGGCAGCGGCGTGCGGGAACGGGCAGGACCCGGTGGCTGCGGTGTGGTCGGTCATCAGGCGGCCTTCCGGATCTCGAGCAGGGCGGGGACGGGGGCGAGGTCTTCGAGCAGTTCACCAGTGGCGCCGTTGAGCTGTCGGCGGGCGTCGGCGGGCAGCCGGTCGACCGGGGTCCAGCCCTCGGGCCGGTGGGCGGCGGCGACCAGGTCGCCGACCCGCTTCATCCCGGCGTTCACCTTGACGAGCACCTGCGGGTCCCGCTCGTCGAGCAGCGGCTGGAGCAGGGTCAGCAGTTCCTGGGTGCCGGTCAGGTTGGCCTGGGCAGTGGCCAGGTTGGTGCCGCTGCCCATGTCGGTGTCGCCGGTCAGCTCGAACTGGAGGGTGTTCTCCAGGATCTCGTGGGCGCGCAGCGGCAGGTCGCCGGGGGCGAAGTCCTGCCCGGGGAAGTCGTGCGCCAGCTTCTCCACGTTCTGCGCAAGGTCGTCGGCGACGGGCGTCAGCTCGGCGGCGGACTGGTCGTGCCAGAGGCCGTACTCCAGCCGCAGGAAACCGGTGAAGCCCGGGTCCCGCTCCTTCTCGGCGAGTCCGTCCGGGCGGCCGTCGATCTTGCCGTCGAGGTCGGCGAAGGTGCCGTACGCGGCGCCGAGCGAGGCGTACCGGAGGTGGGCGGTGAGCCAGTCGGCCTTCGCCGTGGCGAGGTCCCCGGAGCGCACGTCGGCCTGGAGCTTCCGGCTCTCCGTCACGAGCGTCGCGAGGCCCTGGTCGACGTACTCCTTGTAGCTGTCCAGCGGGGCCTTGAGGTCCTCCTCGGCGACCGGCTTGACGGCCTTGACCACGGCGGCGCCGCTGACGTGCACGGCGGCCGAGGTGACGGACTTGCCACCGGTGGGCACGCAGCGCCAGGCGTAGTCGCCGGAGCCGATGGTGGCGGTCAGGGCGCGGGTGGTGCCGGGGGCCAGGCCCTCGATCTCCCCGTAGACCGCGCCGCTGCCCGGGTCGACGAGGTAGACCTCGGCGACCTTGTCACCGGTGTTGCGCATCTGGAACACCTGCTGGCCGGGCCGCGGGTCGGCGAAGCCCTTGCCGCACTCCTGCTCGGAGACGGCGACGGTGGCGGAGCCGCCCTGCTTGCCCTCGCTGACCGCGATCACCACGCCGGCCACCACGACCGGCACGGCGATCGCCGCGGTCGGCAGCACCCAGCGCGGCCGGCCCGCCCGCACCGGTCCGGCCGTACCCCCGCCCTCGCCCTCGGCCCCGCCCGCGGCGGGCTTCGCCTCGGCGGGAGCGGCGGGAGCGGCGGCCGGGGCTGCCTGGGCCGCCTGGGCGCGCCCGCCACTGCGGACCCCCTCGACGAACAGCGTCATCACGACGCCCAGGTACGCGACGTAGCCGACGACCTGGAGCACCGTCATGGTGACGGTCAGGTTGAGGGTGCCCTGGACCAGCGTCGCGTACCAGGACGAGGCGTCCAGGTGCCCGCTCAGGTCGAAGGCGTACGAGGTGCCGCCGCCGACCAGGCCGGACTCCTGGAGGTCCCGCAGGCCGTAGCCGAGGACGCCCGCCGCGACAACGATCAGTCCGACGCCGGTGATGGTGAAGAACCGGGTGAGGTTCATCTTCAGGGCCCGCCGGTACAGGCCCCAGCAGAGCCCGGCCGAGAGCACCAGGCCGACGGCCGCGCCGATCAGCGGCCCGGTGGACTCCCCGGCGGTGCGCACGTTGGTCCACAGGAAGAGCGAGGTCTCCAGGCCCTCGCGGGCGACCGCGAGGAAGCTGGTGAGCACCAGCGCGCCGGCGCCCATCGCCAGCGAGGCCTGGACCTTCTCCTTGATCTCGGCGGAGAGGGTGCGCGCCGAGCGCCGCATCCAGAACACCATCGCAGTGACGAAGCAGACCGCGATCAGGCTGAGCACCCCGCCGAACGCCTCCTGGGCGTGGCCGGAGAGGTTGGCGGCGGTGAAGGTGAGCACCGCGCCGAAGCTCAGGCTGAGCGCGACGGCCGCCGCGACGCCCGACCACACCTGGGGCAGCCGGGCCTTCTGGTCCGCCCGCACCAGCGTGGCGACCAGGATCGACACGATCAGTCCGGCTTCCAGGCCCTCGCGCAGACCGATCAGGAAGCTGGGAAACGCCTCATCCCACATACGGCGGGCTCCTCCCCCGGGCCGGCCCGGGTCGTTCACCTGTCCTCGACCCCGCCGCGGTGGCGGCGGGGCGGCACAGCCGAACGCCCCGGACACTGCGGTCCAGGGCGCCACGGCTTAGCTTAGGCAAACCTTAGAGCCGCGCAGGTCAACCGCACCCCCGGTTCGGGTAAGGGTTCGGTATGAGCTCGCCCTCGTGTTGACCAAACCCGCAGGCCGGAGGGATCGTCAGGAGCCCCGGGTCACCCCCACCACTGCTCCGGCACCGCCTCCGGTTCGGGCGACTCCGGCACCGTCACCGGTTCGGCGCAACGCACCAGGAGATCACCCTCCTCCGTTCCGGCGACGAGGTAGCCGCACTCGCGCAGCACGACCGCGGCCGCGCCGCTCAGCGCCGCGAGCGCCTCCCGGGAGGGCGGCCCGCCCGGCTCCGCGCCCGGCGTCCAGCCGACCACCACGCCCTCGGGGTGGCGGTCGATCCACAGCGGTGAGGGGCCCGGTCCGGTGTCGAACCCGGCGCGGGCCAGGGCCTCGGTGACGTCCTCGAAGAGTTCACGGTGATCCACCATTGGCGCAGCGTAGGCCCCGGACCTCGCGACCCCCGGACGCGGCGCGCGCCGAAACGCTTCAGCGGCACCCGACCGCAGCATCGGCACCCGTTGGGCCGAGCGGCGGCCAGCCGATCGGGCGTCAGGAACCCCCGTCCGGCCCGACACGCACGGCCGGACGGGCCGATGGACGTGCACAGTCGGCCCCCTGCCGACAGCATGACAGAGTAAGCGCTCCATCACCCTGAGCAACGGGCCCAGCGGAACAGCTGGTCCGCGCGCCGGTCCCGCCGGCGGGCCCGTATCGAGAGGTCCCATGATCACAACACTTCGCCGGCCGCCGTTCCCGCCGGCGGGCCTCCGGCACGGTACGCCGCGGACGCCGGGGAGCCCGTCGTGAGAGCCGACCAGCAGTCGCAGCCGGGACCGGTGACCACCACGCGCGCCGACCCCGCCAACAAGGCCGAGGCGCTCGCCGACTGGGCGGACGGCCGACTCGGCATCTACTCCCTGGCCAAGGCCAACCTGCGCAAGATCTTTCCCGACCACTGGTCCTTCATGCTGGGCGAGATCGCGCTCTACACCTTCGTCATCATCATCCTCACCGGCGTCTGGCTCACCCTGTTCTTCGTGCCGAGCATGGGCGAGGTCGTCTACGACGGGTCGTACGTCCCGCTCAGGGGCATCCCGATGTCCGAGGCCTTCTCCTCGACCGTCAAGATCAGCTTCGACGTGCGCGGCGGCCTGCTGATGCGCCAGATCCACCACTGGGCCGCGATCGTGTTCGTCGCCTCGATGCTGACCCACATGATGCGCGTCTTCTTCACCGGCGCGTTCCGCAAGCCGCGCGAGATCAACTGGGTCTTCGGGGCGCTCCTGCTGATCCTCGGCATGTTCGACGGCTTCATGGGCTACTCGCTGCCCGACGACCTGCTCTCCGGCACCGGCATCCGCTTCATGGAGGGCGCGGTCCTCGCCGTCCCGATCGTCGGGACGTACCTGCAGTTCTTCCTCTACGGCGGCGAGTTCCCGGGGCACGACATCATCCCCCGGCTGTTCACCGTCCACGTCCTGCTGATCCCCGGGATCATGGTGGGCCTGCTGGCGGCGCACCTGATCCTGGTCTTCTACCACAAGCACACCCAGTTCGCCGGGCCCGGCCGGACCAACAGCAACGTGGTCGGCATGCCGCTGCTGCCGGTCTACACCGCCAAGGCGGGCGGCTTCTTCTTCCTGGTCTTCGGCGTGGTCTCGGTGATGGCGGCGATCGCCACCGTCAACCCGATCTGGATGTACGGCCCGTACCGACCGGACCAGGTGACCACCAACGCCCAGCCCGACTGGTACATGGGCTTCTCCGAGGGCCTGATCCGCGTGATGCCCGGCTGGGAGATCAGCGTCTGGGGCGGCCACACCCTCAACCTCGGGGTGTTCGTCCCGCTGATGGTCTTCCCGACCGTCCTGCTGGCCATCTGGTGCTACCCGTTCCTGGAGGCCTGGATCACCGGGGACCGGGGCGAGCACCACATCGCCGACCGGCCGCGCAACGCCCCGGTCCGCACCGCCTTCGGCGCGGCCTGGATCAGCCTCTACCTGATCCTGCTGGCCGGCGGCGGCAACGACCTGCTGGCCACCCACTTCCACCTCTCGATCAACGCGATCACCTACGCGGTGCGGATCGGCTTCTTCACCGTGCCGGTCGTCGTGTTCGTGATCACCAAGCGCTGGTGCCTGGGCCTCCAGCGGCGGGACAAGGAGAAGGTGCTGCACGGCCGGGAGACCGGCGTCATCAACCGCCTCCAGCACGGCGAGTTCGTCGAGGTGCACGCCCCGCTGCCGCAGGGCCGGCTCTACACCCTCACCTCGCACGACCAGCCGCAGCCCTCCGAGCTGCCGCCCGAGGTGGACGAGAACGGCGTGGCCCGCAAGGCCGGGCTGTGGACCCGCGCGCGGGTCAAGCTCTCCCGCGGCTTCTACGGCGAGTACAGCCAGATCGCCAAGCCCACCGTCGAGGAGCACGAGGAGATCGGCAGCGGCCACGGCCACCACTGATCCCCTCCCGCACCTGGAAAGGGCCCGCCGCACCGGGAACGGTGCGGCGGGCCCTCGTCGTGCCGGGGCCCGTCGACGGCGGGCCCGGGCCGCTCAGCCGCGCAGGACGGCCGGGACCACGGCGAACAGCGCCGCCGTCACGGTGACGGAGAGGCAGAGCGCCGCCCAGCGGGCGCAGATCCGGCGGCACTCGACGCGGTACCGGGCGGCCAGCCGGCGGCAGCGCTCGACCGCGCGGTCGACGACCTCCTCGGCGTAGCGCAACCGGTCGGCGGCGTAGGCCTGTTCGAGGCTCTCCCGCTCCGCCGCCGGCAGCCACGGGAACTGCGCGACGAACGCGCGGGCGTCCCGTTCGGCCGCCGCGACCTCCGCCTCCCAGGCCAGGAACCCCTCGATGCGGGCGAACTCCGCCCGGGAGTTCACCCGGGCACCGACGCCGGCGGGCCTGCCCTGCCGGGGCGTCCGCGCTCTCGGCGGACGCTGTCTGCCACCCATGACCGCTCCTCCAGTCCTGTCGAGTCGTCCCGCCGGAAAGCCTGCGGGGTCGGGCTCCCGACGGGGATCGCTCCGCGACCAGGCAACTACTACCAGCGACAAACCGCAGGTGGCGGGCGGCTCGCCATAGCCCGCGCGGCCGGGAAAAACTTGCGTGCCACGCACTATTGCGCGTCACGCACCTTTCGCGGGACAGTGGTGGCCATGACGAAGGACCAGCCCGGCCTGCGGGAACGGAAGAAGGCCGCGACGCGGGAGGCACTGGGCTGGGCCGCACTGCGGCTCGCGGTGGAGCGGGGGCTGGAGAACGTCCGGGTGGAGGACATCGCGGCCGCGGCCGGGGTGTCCCCGCGCACCTACAACAACTACTTCTCCAGCAAGGCCGAGGCGATCGTCTCCCGGCACCGCGACCGGGTCCTCCAGGCCGCCGGGGCACTGCGGGCCCGCCCCGCCGAGGAGCCGCTGTGGGAGGCGCTGACCCGCTCCCTCGTCGCACCGTACGTCGGCGCGCCCGAGGAACCCGACCCGCGCTGGACCGCCGCCGTGCGGCTGCTGCTGCGCGAACCGGCGCTCCAGGCCGAACTGCTCCGCGACAGCGCCGGGGTCCGGAGGGAGCTGGCGGCGGCGGTGGCCGCCCGGACTGGGACCGACGCCGACCGGGACCTCTACCCGAACCTGGTCGCCTCGGCCGCGCTCTCCGCGCTGCAAGCCGCCAACGAGCACTACCTGGCCGCCGACCCGGTGGTGCCGTTCCAGCCGCTGCTCACCGAGGCGCTGCGCCAGCTGGCGGCCGGGCTGCCCGATCCTTCGTCACGGTGACCCCACCGCATCCGAGGGGCATTCGACATGAACGGGGACTTGAGATGAACAGCGATGTCGTCATCGTCGGCGCCGGCCCGGTCGGGCTGTTCCTGGCCGGTGAACTGGCGCTGGCCGGAATCCGGCCGGTGGTCCTGGACCGGCTGCCCGCGCGCTCGGGCGAGCAGAAGGCCAACGGGCTGGTCGGCCAGGTGCTCCGGTTGCTCGACCACCGCGGCCTGTACCAGCCGCTCAGCGGCGTCCCGGGCGCGCCGCGGCCCGTACCGCGCTTCGTGTTCGGCGCCTTCCCGCTGGAACTGCACCGGCTCGACCGGAACCCGCTGCACGCCGTGCCCGTACCCCAGCACCGGATCGAGGAGGTACTGGAGGAGCGCCTCCTCGACCTGGGCGTCACCGTGCGCCGCGACCGCGAGGTCACCGGCCTGCGCCAGGACCCGACCGGGGTGACCGTCGACGTCCAAGGACCCGACGGCGCCGGACAGTTGCGCGCCCGCTACCTGGTCGGCGCGGACGGCGGCCGCAGCACCGTCCGCAAGCTCGCCGGGATCGGCTTCCCCGGCGTCACCTCGCCCGACCCCGTCTCCCGCATCGCACACGTGCTGCCGCCCGAGGGGGTGCGCACCACCGACAACGGCGACGTCCTGCTGCCCGGCTGCCCGACCCCGTTCCGCGTCTTCACCCACACCCGCACCGACCACGGCGTGTTCGTCATCTCCCCGTTCGGCCCGGACGCCGTCATGATCGCCACCATGGAGTGGGGCGGCCCGCCGGTGGACCAGCGGACCCCGCTCACCCTGGACGAGCTGCGCGCCAGCGTCCGCCGGGTGACCGGCGCCGACCTGCCGCTCGCCCCGGCCCGTACCGCCGGACCGTTCACCCCGCGCCGCACCGTCGGCCACAACACCCGGCTCGCCGAGCGCTACCGCGACGGCCGCGTCCTGCTCGTCGGCGACGCCGCCCACGTGCACGCCGCGACCGGCGGCCCGGGCCTCAACCTCGGCCTCCAGGACGCCGCCAACCTCGGCTGGAAGCTCGCCGCCGACCTGCACGGCTGGGCCCCGCCCGGCCTGCTGGACAGCTACCAGAACGAGCGCCGCCCGGTCGGCGAGCGGGTGTTCATGCACTCCCAGGCCCAGACCGCCCTGATGGCCCCCGGCCCCGGGACCACCGCGGTGCGCGCCCTGTTCGACGAGCTGCTGGCGCACCCGGACAACCTCGGCCGGATCGCCGCGCTGATGGCCGGCAGCGACGTCCACCACGACGTCGGCTGCCCGCACCCGCTGGCCGGGCGGTTCGTGCCGGAACTCGCGGCGACCACCCCGAACGGCCCCGCCCGGATCGCCGAACTCGCCTGCACCGGACGCCCGTTGCTCGTCGACCTCACCAGCGGCCGGCTCGGCCTCGCGGACCCGGCGGCGGGCTGGAAGGACCGGGTCGACCTCCTCACGGCCGACTGCCCGCAGCCGCCGGCCGGCGCCCTGCTGCTGCGCCCGGACGGCTACGTCGCCTGGGCGACCGGGCCCGACCGGGCGGACCGGGAGGGGCTGGCCCGGGCGCTGCGCACCTGGTTCGGCGCCGCCTCCTCCTGAGGACGGGCACCCGCGGACGGGCTCCCCGGCGACGGGATCCACGACGACGCGGACGGGCCCGTACCCGCCGTCCGCGGGGCCGCCGGGGAGGCGCCGGACAGGTGGGGGAGAATGGCGGCATGTCCCGACGTCGTTCCGCGCCCCGCGCCGCCGCGCCCCGGCTGCTGCCCTCCTCCCCCTGCCCGTGCGGCCTGCCCGCCGCCTACGGCGACTGCTGCGGCCGGCTGCACCGGGGCCAGGCGGCGGCCACCACGGCCGAGTCCCTGATGCGCTCCCGGTTCAGCGCCTTCGCCGCGCAGGACGAGGCGTACCTGCTGCGCACCTGGCACCCGGACACCCGGCCGGCCGAGGTCGACTTCGACCCGGGGCTGCGCTGGACCGGGCTGGAGGTGGTCGACACCACCGAGGGCGGCGCCTTCCACGCGCAGGGCACCGTCGCCTTCCGGGCGCACTGGACCGAGGGCGGCGAGGAGGGCGTGCTCAGCGAGAACAGCCGCTTCGTGCGGCACGAGGGCGCCTGGGTGTACCTGGACGCCCTCTCGCTCGGCTGAGCCGCCCGACCCGCGGCGGCCGCGCTCGGGTGGCCGCTCCGGGCCGCCGCTACAGGTAGTCGTCCAGCCGGGCCAGCGCGAAACCCTGCGCGGTGACGTCGTTGACGACCTTGCGCAGCAGGTCCGGCATCGAGGCCTTCCAGATGTCGGTGCCCCGGAAGTGGGTCAGGATGATGTCGCCCGGGTGCAGCTTCCGGTCGTCGTAGCGCCACTCCATGTGGTCCGGGAAGGCCTCCTCGTTCCACATCGGCACCGCCTGCACCCCGCAGGAGGCCGCCGCGCGCAGGGTGTCGTCGTTGTACTCGCCGTACGGCGGCCGGAACAGCCGGGGGCGGACGCCGATCTGCTTCTCCAGCTGGTCCTGCTGGGTGCAGATCTCCTCGCGCTGGGTGTCGTAGTCCAGCACCTTCAGGTTGCGGTGGTTGATCGTGTGGTTGTTGATCTCCACGCCCTGGGCGTGCAGGTCGCGGAAGTAGCCGTAGTTCTCGCGGGCGAGGTAGTCGGAGACGTAGGTGCTGAGCGGGATGCCCAGGTCCGCGGCCATCCGGGAGAACTCGGGGTCCTTCTCGTCACCGTCGTCGACGGTCAGGAAGACCACCTTGTCGTCGGTCGGCACCCGGAAGACGACGGACGGGCGGCCGTCGGCGAGCTTGACGCCCTGCACCGGGGTGAGCTCGGGCTTGGTCGCCGGACGCGGCGGGGCCTTCAGCGGCGGGCGCTCCAGGCCCCAGTGCTGGGCGGCCGCCTCCTGACGGGCCACCACCTCGGCGCTGTTCGCCTCCTCCGCCAGGGGCGGGGCGCCGGTGTGGTCGGCGTCCGGGGCGGCGGGCGCCGCGTTCGCCTCGGGGGCCGCGTTCGCCTCGGGGGCCGGGACGGCCTTCGGCCCGGCGGGAGCGGCCGGAGCGGCGCAGCCGGCGAAGACGGCGGAGAGGCAGACGGCGGCCAGCAGGCCGGTCCGTACACCGCCCCGGTGGTGCTGGCTTCCCCTCAAACCCCCATTATTACGACAAACTGATGGTCTGTTCATGGGTGCACTGCTCCCCTGCCGTGCACCACCGCCAACCCCCGCGTCACCCGTGCGGGGCAACGACGCACCGGGTCCTTGCCGTTCCTTTGCCCGGGTGGCGGGGCGACCGGGTGACCGCCGGTCCGACGGCCGGGGCGGAGCGGGCCGGGCGGGGCCGCCGGGAAAACCGATTGCGGCGACGGCCCCCGAATTGGATCATGCGCGCATGACGAACACCGCGCCCCGCCGCTCCGACCTCTGGACCGTCACCACGGCCGACGTGACCGCCCCCGAGGCCCTGGACCTGCTGCGCGAGTACTACTACGACGTGGCCAACCGCTACTACCGCCTGCACTTCGACCGGGAGGGCACCCCCGAGGAGCTGGAGTCCGGCCTGGCCGACTCCCCCAGCGACGACCTCGCCGCCCCGGACGGCCACTTCCTGATCGGCCGCCACGACGGCGCCGCCCACTCCTGCGCCGGCCTGCGGCGACTCGACGCCGCCACCGTCGAACTCACCCGGGTCTTCGTCCGCCCCGGCCTGCGCGGCACCGGCGGCGGCGCCGTGCTGCTGGCCGCCGTCGACCGGGCCGCCCGTTCCCTGGGCGCCGAGCGGATCGTCCTCGACACCCGCCTCGACCTGGTCGAGGCCCGCGCGCTCTACCTGCGCAACGGGTACCGGGAGATCCCCGCCTACAGCAGCGGGCCGTACGCCCAGGTCTGGTACGGCAAGGACCTCGCCCCCGTCGAGTAGCGGCGGCGGCCCGGAGGGAACGGACCGGGTTCACACCGCGCCGACGTACCGGGAGGGCTCCGGTCAGTCCGTCAGGGCGGCCGCGAGTTCGGCCGCCGAGGGCGGGTTGGCGCCCGGGCGCGCGACGGTCAGCGCCGCCGCCGTCACCGCCTGGGTGAGGCAGGCCGCGAGGTCGGCGCCCGCCGCGTGGGCGTGCAGGAAGGCGGCCATGAAGGCGTCGCCGGCGCCGACCGTGTCCGCGACCGGCACCGGAAGGGCCGCGGCCTCGGCGCGTCCGCCCCCGGCGGTGCGGGCGAACGCGCCCTCGGCGCCGAGGGTGACCGCGACCACGGCCGGGCCGAGGGCCAGCCAGCGCTCGGCGACCGCCTCGGGCCGCTCACCCGGGTAGAGCCAGTCCAGGTCCTCGTCGCTGACCTTGACCAGGTCGCTCAGCGCCACCCAGCGCTCGACCCGGCGGACGGCCCCGGCCCGGTCGCCCATCAGCGCCGGGCGCACGTTCGGGTCGTAGCTGATCCGCGCGTGCCCGCGCCAGCGCTCCACCAGTGCCAGCACCGAACCCGCGCCGGGCTCGGTCACCGCCGCGATCGAACCGAGGTGGATCGCGGCGGGCTGCTCGGCGAGTTCGGTGGGCGGGAGCGTCCAGTGGATGTCGAAGGTGTAGCGGGCCCGCCCCTGCCCGTCCAGCTCCACCACCGCCGAGGGCGTCCGGGCGACCTCGGCGGCCCGGACCCGCACCCCCGCCGACTCCAGGTGCCGCCGGATCAGCCGGCCGTTGGCGTCCGGCCCCAGTTCGGTGAGCAGGGTGGCCGGTCGGCCCAGCCGGGCGAGGCCGTACGCGACGTTCGCGGGGCTGCCGCCGGGGTGCACCCGGTCCGGGACGTCACTCGTTCGGACGATGTCGGCGACGCACTCGCCGATCACCAGAACGGGCGAGGCTGGGCTGGTCACGGCGGCTCCTGGCATCCGGTACGCGGGCGTCGTCTCGACCGCCAAGCCTACGGGGTGCCTCCGGGCGCACGGCGCCCGGGCAGGAAAGTACGGCCGCCGGACCTGGCCAGGTTTTCCGACGGCCGTGGCTCGTCCGTCAGGGGACGATGCACTCCTGACGTTAGACCGCGTACGGGCGCCGCGCCATCACCGTGGGCCGTCCGGGGGACACGGTGTGTCGCCGGACCGAGCTCCGCCGTCGCACCACGCCGCGCCGGCGGACCGCACCTATCGCGCCCGCGCCGGCCCGACGGTCCACTAGCATCCGTGGGCCAGGCTCTCCCCGCCCCGGGGGCTCCGCCTCCGCTCCCGCTCGTGAAGTGCGGTGATCACCCTTGTCCAGGCCCCTCGGCCTCCTCAGGCCCTTCAGGCTTCTCAGGCCCCGCGCCCGGCTCGTCCCGTCACTCGCGCTCAGCGCGGTGCTGCTGTCCGCGAGCGTGCCGACGGCCGGCGCCGCCGACGGGCTGGGCGATCCGGTCTTCCCCTCGCTCGGGAACACCGGGTACCGGGTGCTCGGGTACGACCTGGCCTTCGACTACCGGGACGGGCCCCGGACGGTGGACGGCACGGCCGTGCTCACCGTCCGGCCCGACCGCACGCTCGCCCGGCTGGACCTGGACGCGCTCGGCCTGGCCGTGCGCGCCGTCCGGGTCGACGGGCGGCCGGCGGGCTTCGCCGCCCACGACGAGAAGCTGACGGTCACCCCGGCCAGGCCGTTCCGCCCGGGCGCCGTCGCCCGGCTGACCGTCGAGTACACCGCCGACCCGCGCACCGCGCTGCCGCACACCGGCTGGGTCCCCACCCCGGACGGCTTCGCGGTGGCCGGCCAGCCGAACAGCGCGCACACCGTCTTCCCGTGCGACGACCACCCCAGCGACAAGGCCCGGTTCACCATCTCCGTGACCGCCCCGGACGCTCTCCGCGGCGTCGCCAACGGCGAGCTGACGGCCACCGAACGGCGCGGCGACGGCCGCACCACCCGCCGGTACGTGTCCCGCGAGCCGATGGCCACCGAGCTGGTCCAGGTCTCGGTCGGCGACTACACCGTGCGCGAGCGCACCGGCCCGCACGGCCTGCCGCTGCGCGACGTCGTACCGACCGCGCGCGCCGCCGAACTGGAACCCGCGCTCGCCCTCACCCCCGGCCAGCTCGCCTGGGCCGAAGCGCACCTGGGGCCCTTCCCGTTCGAGACGTACGGGCTCCTGCCGGCCAACACGGACGATCCGGCCGCGTTCGCCTTCACCGGCCTGGAGACCCAGACGCTCACCCTCTACAAGCCGAACTTCCTGCGGCAGGCGGAGCCGGCGATCGGCTCGCACATGATGCACGAGCTGGTCCACTCCTGGTTCGGCAACAGCGTCTCCCCCGCCAGGTGGTCCGACCTCTGGCTCAACGAGGGCCACGCCGACTTCTACGGACTGGTGTACCGCTACGAGCGCGGATGGCCGGACGCCTGGGGCCACACCACGCTGACCGACCGGATGCGCTACCTCTACGGGCTGGGCGACCAGTGGCGGCACGACTCCGGGCCGGTCGCCTCCCCCACCGCCGCCGACCTCTTCGACAGCCAGCGGTACACGGGCGGCGCGCTGGTGCTGTTCGCGCTCCGGGAGAAGGTCGGGGCGGCGGCCTTCGACCGGATCGAGCGGGCGTTCCTGCGCACCTACCGGTCCGGGAACGCGACCACCGAGGACTACGTGCGGACGGCCTCGGCGGTGTCCGAGCAGGACCTGCGGGGCTTCCTCGACGACTGGCTGTACGGGCTGCGGACGCCGCCGATGCCCGGTCACCCGGACTGGGTGGTGGGCCCGGTGGGCCTGGCAGGGGCGGCTCCGGGGGCTCCCGGGGCGCCGGTTCCCGGGGCGTCGCTCTGGGAGGGTGGGGCCGCGGAGGCGGGCGGGCCCGCGGTGGCGCGGGGCTCCGGAACGCTCTGACGGCGCGGCTGGGACTGCTGGTGCACGCCCGGCGCGCCGCCGTGCGTCCGGTCGCGGCTCGCACGCCCCTGACCGGCAGGGGCGGGTGGGGCCATGGTGGTTCCCACGGCCCGCCCGCCGCCCGGCAGAGTCCCGGTCGGCTCGCGGGCCGTCCAAAACGTTTCCGTGGCTTCCGTGCGCCCCGGTCCGTGCGCCGACGCGGTGGGCCGTAACCCTTCCGGCGCAGTGTCGTTGGACCGGCCATGAAGAAGCGCAGCATGCTTGCCGTTGCCTCGCTCGCCGTCGGTGTCGTGGCCTCCCTCACCGCGCCGAGCGCGCACGCCAGTGCCGTGGGCGGGCAGGAGGGACTGCCCGGGCCGCTGAGCAGCGCTCCGGACCTGGTGCCCGGGCAGGTCGGTGACGCGGGCGGCGTCCTCGGGGATGCCACGGGCTATGTGACCGGGTCGGCGAACGGCCTGGTGGCGGCCACTCCGGCGTAGTCCCCGCCCATGGCTCAGGACATCGGTGCTCCGAGGTCCTGGGTCCAGTAGGGGGTGCCGGCCGCGTTGGTGGCGAAGCCGACGCCGATGTCCTTGAACCCGCAGTCGAGCATGTTGGACTGGTGGATTCCGCCGTCCATCCAGCGGGCGAAGACGGCGGCCGGGGTGGTCGGGCCCCGGTCGAGGTTCTCGCCCCACTGGGACCAGCGGTAGCCGGCGGCGGTGATCCGGGCCTCGGTCCGGACGCCGTCCGGGTTGACGTGGTCGAAGAAGCCGCGGGTGGCCATGTCGTCCGCGTGCTTCTGGGCCGAGCCGTGCAGCCGGGGGTCGATCCGCAGCGGGGCGCAGCCGGCCCTGGCGCGTTCGGCGTTGACCAGGTCCACCAGCTGGCGCTCCGGGTTGGGCTGCGGTGTCGCGGTGGCGGTGCGGGTCGCGGTCGGTGTGGCCGTCGCCGTGGGCGTCGGGCTCTCCGCGGGCAGCGGGGTCGGCACCGGTGTCGGGGCGGTGGCGGCGGGTGCGGCGGCGGCCGTCGGGACGTCCTGGGCCGCGGCCGGGGCGGTGGATTCGGGTGCCGTCGGCTGCGGCGGCTCGCCGGCCTGCGGCCAGACCAGGGCGAGGGTGGTCACGGCGACCGCCGCGGCCGCGCCGCTCACCAGGACGGCCTTGCGGGCCGCGGTGCCGGCCCAGCCGCCGTGCCCTCCCGCCGCCGCGTGCGCGCCGGTACCGGTAGAGGCCCCGGCTCCCGCGCCCGAGCCCGCTCCGGTGGCGGCCGAGGAGGCGACGGCGGCCGCCGTGTGCTGGAAGTGGAGCAGCACGGGCGAGCCGAGCGGGATCGGCACCAGGGCGAGGCCCGCCAGCAGCCCTTCGGCCGGGAACAGGTCCCGGCCGAGGCCGCCGCAGTCCGCGCAGTCCCGGATGTGACGGGCGATGCGCTTGCGCCAGACCGAGTTCGGGGTGCCGTCGAAGCCCGCGGTGAGCTCGGTCAGTCCGGGGCAGCGGGGGTAGGCGCAGAGCGCGCGGACGACGATGCGGCCCGCTTCGAGCTGCTTCTTCATCCGCTGCACGCGCACGGCGGTGTGCTGCGGGCTCAGGTCGAGGGCCTCGGCGAGTTCGGCGCGGGTCAGATCACCGGCGGCCTCCAGCCACCAGAGGGCGAGCAGCTCGCGGTCGTCGGGGTCCAGCCAGCGGGTGGCCTCGGCCACCTCGCGGCGCTGGCCGGACAGGCCGAGGCGCAGGATGGTGAGGTCGGTGAAGTCGGCCCGGGGGTCGGCGACCTCCCAGGTCTCGTCCAGGCCGCCGACGGTCGGCTGCTGCTGACCGGCGGCGTGCCGACGGCGCACCTGGTTCATGGTGATGGCGACCAGCCAGGACCGGAAGGACTCCGGGTCGCGGAGCCCGTCCAGGCCGTCCAGGGCCCGGATCATGGTCTCCTGCGCGACGTCGTCCACGTCGGCGTGGCCGCCGAGGGCACGGCCGGCCACGTTGTAGACGAGCGGCAGCCAGGCGGCGACCAGCGCCTCCCGAGCCTGCCGGTCACCTGCCTGCGCCGCGAGCACCAGGGTGGTCCCGGTCCTGTTCTGCACCTCAGCGTTCATGGTCCGCACTCCGTGTTGCCGTGTATCCGTCCGCCGCTGCCTCCTCGGAGACCCGTGGGGAGTGATCAGATAACAACAATGTGCACGGAATCGGAAAATCGGCCCGGATCGGCGGGCCCGGTCTGAGGGTCAGACCGGGCCTGGGCAGGAGCGGAAGCCGGGACGATCAGGCGTGAGCCACGGTCGGAGCGGGGCCGAACGGAGGCCGGACCAGGGTCGGTTCAGGGCCGGTTCACGCCGGGGAGGCGAACACCTGGGTCCACCACGGGCCGTTGTTGCCGGTCCGCACGCCCACGCCGAGCTGCTTGAACGCGCAGTTCAGGATATTGGCCCGGTGGCCGGGGCTGTTCATCCAGGAGTCCATCACCGCGGCCGGGTCCTTCTGGCCGCGGGCGATGTTCTCGCCCCAGGTGCTCCAGCTGTACCCGGCGGCCTCGATCCGGTAGTCGGCGTGCTTGCCCTCGGGGCTGGCGTGGTCGAAGTAGTTGCGGTCGGCCATGTCGTCACTGTGCGACTGGGCCGCACTCGTCAGCCGGGGCTCGGCGCTGACCGGCCCGCAGCCGGCCTTGCCGCGCTCGACGTTGACCAGGTCGACGACCTGCTGGGCGTACGACGGGGCCGCGCCGCCGCCGGCCGGGATGCCCCCTCCCCCCGGCATGCCCCCGCTCCCCGGGAAGCTGCCGCCCCCCGGCATCCCCGGGATGCCCCGCTTGGCGGTGCCCTGGCCGGCGGTGGAGGCACCGGCGGCGGTCGGGGTCGCCTTGACGGCGGAGGCCGTGGGAGTGGGGACGGCCGTCGGGGAGGCGGCGGCCGAAGCCGTCGGGGAGGCCGGAGCGGTCGGCGTGGCGGAGGCGCCCTGGGTGGCCGCCGGGTCGGCGGCGGTGGGGGTGGCCGGCAGCGGAACGTCCGGGTTCGTGCCCCCGGTGCCGGGTACCTGGATGCCGTCGTGCGTGCCCAGCTCCGCCGAGATCAGCATGTCGGCGGCCAGCGACTGGCCCGCCATGTCGCGGTCGGTCTGCTTGCCGCCGTACGCCGCGTAGCCCGCGCCGGCCAGCGCGGCGAACAGCCCCGTCCCGGCCACGGCGACGACGACCGCGGTCACCGGCACGATCCCGCCGCCCCGCCGCGCCCGGCGGCCCCGGCCGGCGTGCCGCTCGGCAGCCCGCCGCGCCGCCCGGCCACCGGAGCGGCCGCGGGCCCCGTGCCCGCTGTCGCTGCCGGCGCCGCCCCCGCTCGCCGGGAGGATGGTCGTCCTGTCGTCGCTGTTCACGTGGCCACGCTTTCTGTTCCGGGTCGACTGGTCGGGTGTCGACACATGGGAGACCTCCCGGCGGGGCGCCGATAACAGAAATTCCGAACGAATGTCCGGGGGCCAGGCCGCGGTCTCAGCCGGCCGGTGCCTCCGGAGCCATGTCGTAGGTGATGAACCTGGTCTGATTGGCGACCTTGTCATATTTTCCACGGGCCCGGTAATTGTCTTCAGAGGTGATCCAGCGGACGGTGTTCCACCCGCGTTCCGCCGCGATTTCCCGCAGCCGGCCCAACAACGCGTCCACCGCCCCGCCGCCGCGGACCTCCGGCGCCACGAACAGATCGTCCAGGAAGCACCCGACCGCCCCGTGCAACGGCCGCGAGAACGGCCGGTAGTGCGCCAGCCCGACCGGCCGTCCGTCCGCGTCCCGCACCAGCAGCCCCGCCACCTCGTGCCCCGGATCCATCAGCCAGGACCACACCAGCTCGGCCTTCTCCTCCGGAATCGGCACCCGGTAGAACTCGCAGTACCCACGGAAGAGTTCACGCCAGGCCGGGTAGTCACCGGCCTCGGGCACGCCGACGCTCCAACGGGCCGTGGAGGTGTCGTTCATCTCGGTCTCCATCACTCAGGGGGCGGTACGAGCCACCCAGCATGACGCCCCGTCGCCCCGCCGCGGATCACCGCCCCGGCCAAGAGCACGTACCCGCTACGCCACTCCGGCGCCTTGCCTCCCCGGCCAGGACCCCGGACGCAGCACCGCCCCGATCGGCCCGACCCGCCCGGGGCGGGGCTGGGGGCCGCGCGAACGCAGCCTGCTCGCCCTGCCGGACGAAGACGGGTACCAGGACACCGGGCGAGGAGCGTGGACCTCTCGTCCCCGGCTTCGCCGGTCCGCGCGGTCATGTCGCGCGCCTCACGGCCGACCGGGGTGCCGCGCGGCGGGCCCCGGGAGAAAGCCCGTGGTTCCGCACGGAAGCCGGCTCTTTCCTGGGGCTCCAGACCCGAGGGCCAGGATCGGACCGGGAGATCCGTTCGCACCTGTGCGGCGTGACACGAACCGCTGTAGCATGTCATCCAGGCGACGACAAATACCCAGTCAGCGAAAGAGTGACGACATGGATACGCAGGACACCGGCACGGCCGGGGTCGGCCCGGCCTCGTTCCTGGCCGCCGCCGCCGCGCTGGGCATGATGGACGACGCCGCCCGCACCGCCCGCCACGCACCCCCGGACGACGCGGGACAGATAGACCCGGCCCGGCCCCTGTCCGCGCTCATGCTGCTGCGCCACCTTCGCGAGGAACTCGCCGGCTGGGAGACCGGCCTGATCGAGACCGCCCGCGGCGCCGGCGCCACCTGGGCCGACCTCGCCGAACCGATGGGCGTCCAGAGCCGCCAGGCCGCCGAACGCCGCTACCTGCGCATGCGCCCGAACGCCGACGCCGGCACCGAGGCGGGCAGCACCGGCGAGCAACGCGTCCAGGCCGTACGCGACCGGCGCGCCGCCGACCGCGCGGTGACCGCCTGGGCCCGCGACAACGCCGCGGACCTACGCCGCCTCGCCGGACAGATCGGCGCCCTCGACGGCCTCACCGCCTCGGCGGCCCCCGCCGTGAAACGCCTGCTGGACGCGCTCGGCAACAACGACCCCGCCCGCCTGCTCGCTCCGCTCGCCGAAACCCGGCCCTTCCTGGAAGCAGCCCACCCGACGATCGCCGACCATCTCGACGAGCTCGCCACCCGGACCGGCCGGCTGCGCGCCGACAGCGGACGGCAGCGCCGCACGCCTCCCACCGGCCCGTGACCGCCCCAGCCGGGCCCCAGCCCGCGCACCTCGGCCCCGGTCGCAGCCGCAGGCCCCCGGCAGGCGGAGCGCGGGTCGACGCCGACGCCGCCGGCGAGGAGACGCAGGTACCGGACCTGACAGGCCGGCCTGTCGCGGTGGCCTCGGTCGAGCAGGCCCTGGTCGCCGCCGCGGTGCCACGCCGGAATGCCGTGACGGCTGGAAGCCCTTCCTGCCGTGCTACGGAACCGCCCGGCCCAGGGCCGACCGCCCCGGGCACCCGTACCGGCCCCTCAGCCGTATCCGAACACCCGCGGCCGGCCGCGCGGCACGCCCGTCCGGCCCCGGCAGCCCGAACCGAACCCTTTCCACCGAAGGAGACCCCTCCCGTGGCCAGCCCGACCGAGACGCTGGAGTTCCAGGCGGAGACCCGCCAACTGCTGCAGCTGGTGATCCACTCGATCTACTCGAACAAGGACATCTTCCTGCGCGAGCTGATCTCCAACGCCTCCGACGCCCTCGACAAGCTCCGCCTGGAATCCCTCACCGACACCGACCTCGCGGCCGACACCTCCGACCTGCACATCACCCTGGAAGTCGACCAGGCGGCCCGCACCCTGACGGTGCGGGACAACGGCATCGGCATGACCCGCGACGACGTCGTCGACCTGATCGGCACCATCGCCAAGTCCGGCACCGCGAGCCTGCTGGCCAAGATCAAGGAGGCCAAGGACGCGGACGCGGCGCAGAGCCTGATCGGCCAGTTCGGGGTCGGCTTCTACTCTGCGTTCATGGTCGCCGACAAGGTCACCCTGCACACCCGCCGCGCCGGCACCGAGCAGGGCACCGTGTGGGAGTCCGACGGCGAGGGCAGCTACACCATCGCGGAGGCCGAAGGCCTGCCGGTGGGCACCTCGGTCACGCTGCACCTCAAGCCGGCGGACGGCGAGGACGGGCTCGGCGACTACCTGGCCACGTGGAAGATCCGCCAGATCGTCAAGCAGTACTCGGACTTCATCCGCTGGCCCATCCGCATGGCCGCCGAGGACCAGGACGAGAGCGAGCGCCGGGGCGAGCCGGAGACGCTGAACTCGATGAAGGCCCTGTGGGCCCGCCCCCGCAGTGAGGTGACCGAGGCCGAGTACAACGAGTTCTACCAGCAGATCAGCCATGACTGGCAGCCTCCGGCCGAGACCGTCCACATGCGCGCCGAGGGCACCTTCGAGTACGAGGCTCTGCTGTTCGTCCCCGCCCACGCCCCGTTCGACCTGTTCTCCCGGGACGCCAAGCGGGGCGTGCAGCTGTACGTCAAGCGCGTGTTCATCATGGACGACTGCGACGCGCTCATGCCGAACTACCTGCGCTTCGTCAAGGGCGTCGTCGACGCCCACGACCTGTCGCTGAACGTCTCCCGCGAGATCCTGCAGCACGACCGCCAGATCACCGCCGTGCGGCGGCGCCTCGTCAAGAAGGTCCTCGCCGCCCTCAAGGACATGCGGACCAAGGACAGCGAGACCTACGCGAAGGTGTGGGAGCAGTTCGGCCGGGTCCTCAAGGAAGGCCTGATCGAGGACCGCGACAACACCGACACCCTGTTGGAACTGGTCTCCACGGCGTCCACTCACGACCCGGAGAAGGCGACGACGCTGCGCGAGTACGTCGCGCGGATGAAGGACGGCCAGGACACCGTCTACTACCTGACCGGCGAGAACCGGGCGATGGTGGAGAACTCCCCGCACATGGAGGCCTTCACCGCCAAGGGCTACGAGGTCCTGATCCTCACCGACCCCGTCGACGAGATCTGGACCGACGAGGTCCCCTCCTTCGACGGCCACCGTTTCCAGTCGATCGCCAAGGGACAGGTCGACCTCGACGACGACTCCGACGGCGACGGCGGTGACGAGGCGAAGACCGAGAAGGCCCAGCGCGAACAGGACTTCGCCGCGCTCCTCGGCTGGCTCCAGTCCACCCTGGCCGAGCACGTCAAGCAGGTCCGCCTCTCCACCCGCCTGACCACCTCCGCGGCGTGCCTGGTCGGCGACGCCCAGGACCTGACCCCCACCCTGGAGAAGATGTACCGGGCCATGGGCCAGGACCTCCCCCAGGTCAAGCGGATCCTCGAACTCAATCCCACCCACCCCCTCGTCACCGCCCTGCGTCGGGCCCACGAGGCGAACGCCGACGACCTGGCGCTCACCGACATCGCCGAACTGGTCCACGGCAGCGCCCTGCTCGCGGAAGGCGGTGACCTGCCCGACCCGGCCCGCTTCACCCGCCTCCTGACCGATCGCCTCACCCACACCCTGTGACTCGGGCGCGCGGCGGTGGCTCGGGGGGTTGCCGCCGCCGCGCAGCGGGAGGCTACCTCACTCACGGGCGCCGCAAAATCTATGCGCGCCGGAGTAGACATTGCCCTTGGGTGGGTCTAACGTTTCTCTCGTAGACAGCAGTCGGCGATACCGGCCAGACACGAACTGGCCGGGGTTGTTGGACAGAAGTTCGCAGTTCGGTCCGGCAGTGGAGTTCCGAAGCCCGGCAGGTGCAGGACGGCGACGGGACTGACTGCCGGACCGGGCGGCCCGCAGGCATCAGGGGCCGCCGCCAGTGGTATCGAGCAGTACGCAGTTCAGTGAGCGCGGTACCGGCAGTACGAAAGTGACAGTTCAGTACAGAGGAGGAACGGAGGGCGCAAGCGCCATCAGGATCGCCCGGCCCGTGAACACTCACCCGGGCGGACACCGCAGACCCCAACGCAAGGACGGTGGTTTCCGGTCACGCATACGCGATCCCCGCACACCCCTTCCCCGGGGCAGTGCGGAAGTGGAAGGGCCGGCCCAGGCCGGTAGATGGTGTTGTTCCCTTCGGGGCCCCGGAGCCGACACGGCCCCGGGGCCCCTCGACGCGTTCTCCCCGAGAACCAGAGAGGTGCAGTGACTACAACGGCCAGCCCCGACACACCCGACAAGCTCGACGACGACGACTACCCCGCCTACACCATGGGCCGCGCCGCCGAGATGACCGGCACCACCCCCGGCTTCCTGCGGGCCCTCGGCGACCACCGCCTCATCACCCCCCTGCGCTCCGACGGCGGCCACCGCCGCTACTCCCGCTACCAACTACGCATCGCCATGCGCGCCCGCGACCTCGTCGACCAGGGCACCCCCATCGAAGCCGCCTGCCGCATCGTCATCCTCGAAGACCAACTCGAGGAAGCCCTGCGCCTCAACGAACAACTCCGCCGCTCCCAACACCGCCAGGAACCCACCGCCGGCACCTGACCGCCCGCCGGGCCGACGGGACCGGTGGGCGGTGGTCGCCAGGTCGTCGAGTGAGCAGAGCACGCCGCGTCCGAGGCAGCGCCGTTCCAGCTCCGCGTACCACCGCTCGACCTGGTTGATCCAGGACGAGTACGTCGGTGTGAAGTGCAACTGGACACGGGGATACGCGACCAGCCCGCGGTGCACCACGGGTGACTCGTGGGCGGACAGGTTGTCGTAGATCACGTCGACCGCCAGGCCCGGCCCGGCCTGGCGGTCGATCTCGTCCAGGAAGTCCCGGAAGTCGACCGCGCAGTGGGTGGAGCCCTCCGGTGTCTCCTCCGGCGCGCGAGCCGCGCGCGGAGGATTCCAGGGTCCTGTGCCGCCCTGTCGTCCCGGTGCGCCCCCGGCCGACAGGCCGGTCTAGAGGCCGAGCAGGCCGATGGCGTGGCCGTCGGGGTCGACCACCGGCCACACGGCCAGGCCTCGGGCGCACATGGCGGAGGCCGCGGTGGCGGCGAGCATGTCGGCGGTGGCGAACGGGGCGCGGTCGAAGGCGATGTCGCGGACCGGGGTGCGCTCAGTGGACCGGGTGCGGGTCTCGAACGGGGCGAGGTGCGGGCGGGTCAGCAGCCCGGCGCAGCGGCCGTCGTCGTCGCGGACCAGGAGGTGATCGGCGCCGGAGCCGTGCAGGATGTGGATCGCCACGTCGAGCATGACGTCGTCGCTGATCTGTAGCTCGGGGCGGGTCATGAGGTCGCGGACCGTGGTGGTGGTCGCCGGGCGTTCGAGGGTGAGGGCCATGGGGCTCCGTGGTGTCGTTTCCGCCGGGGCCGGCGGTGGTCGGGGTAGCGGCGGTGGGACAGCCGCCGGGGTCCGCCGGGGCCCGGAACGCGGGGGCGGTCCGGGCCGGACCTGCCTTCTAGGCCGCGAGGGCGATACGCCTGGGTGCCCGGCGGCGGCCGGAGGAGCCCTTGGTGTCGCGGCTCGCCACGGTGACGCGGGCGTCGCCGCCGGTGGAAGCCGGGCGGCTGCGGCGGCCGCGCCTCGTGGCCGCGCTGCCGCGGGGGCGTTCGACGACGGGGTCGGCGATGACGACGGGCACGCCGTTGGGGACTCGGGCGCCGGTGATGCGGGCCAGGTCCTCGTCGCCGGCGCTGACCCTGGTGGTGACAGGGGTGATACCGGCGGTGCTCAGCATGCGGGCCGTCGCGCGGCGCTGGTTGGGCAGGACCAGGGTGACGACGGTCCCGGACTCGCCGGCCCGGGCCGTGCGCCCGCCGCGGTGCAGGTAGTCCTTGTGGTCGCTCGGCGGGTCCAGGTTGACGACGAGGTCGAGGCCGTCGACGTGGATGCCCCGGGCCGCGACGTTGGTCGCGATCAGCGCCGTGACCTGGCCGGTGCGGAACTGCTCCAGGGTGCGGGTGCGCTGGGGCTGGGACTTGCCGCCGTGCAGGGCCGCGGCCTTGACCCCGTTGGCGAGCAGGTCCTCCACCAGCGCGTCGGCACGCTCCCGGGTCTCGGTGAACATGATCACCCCGCCGTCACGGGAGGCGATGTGGGCGATCGTGGCGTCCTTGTCGACGTTCTGCACGTGCAGCACGTGGTGCTCCATGGTGCTGACCGCTGCCGCGGACGGGTCCACCGAGTGGGTGACCGGGTCCTTCAGGAAGTTCCGGACGAGGCGGTCGACGTTGCGGTCCAGGGTGGCGGAGAACAGCATGGTCTGGCCGCCTTCGGCGACCTGTTCCAGGAGTTCGGTGACCTGCGGCAGGAAGCCCATGTCGGCCATCTGGTCGGCCTCGTCGAGGACGGTGACGCCGACCCCGTCGAGTTGGCAGTCGCCGCGCTGGATCAGGTCCTTGAGTCGGCCGGGGGTGGCCACGACGACCTCCGCCCCACGGTTCAGCACCTGTGCCTGGCGGCCGATCGACATCCCGCCCACCACGGCCGCCATCCGCAGCCGCACCGCGTGCGCGAACGGGGTGAGTGCGTCGGTGACCTGCTGGGCGAGCTCGCGGGTGGGGACCAGCACCAGGGCCAGCGGCCGGCGCGGCTCCGCGCGCCGGCCGGCGATGCGGGCCAGCAGCGCGAGACCGAACGCGATGGTCTTGCCGGAGCCCGTCCGTCCCCGTCCGAGGACGTCACGTCCGGCCAGCGAGTTCGGCAGTGTCGCGCCCTGGATCGGGAACGGCGTGGTGACGCCCTGGCGGGTCAGCACCGACAGCAGCGCCTTGGGCATGTCCAGCTCGTCGAACGATTCGACGGCGGGCAGCGCCGGGGTGGTGCTCACCGGCATCGCGAACTCACCCTGTGAGGAACGACTTTGACGGGCGCCACGGCCGCCGGCGGGCCGGTCGCCGTAGAAGGAGCCGCTGCCCGGGCGGGAGCCGTAGGCGGCGCCGGCGGATCGGGAGGAGACCGAGGAACGGGAGTTGGCGTTCTGGTACGGGGAGCGGCGGGAGCGGTTCATGTGAAACCTTCCTGGGGCGGCACGTCACGAGGCGGCTCGGCGGCGCGGGACGCCGGCAGGAGGTCGCGAGGGAACGGGCCGAAAGTGTGGAGCGCGGGGCGTGGACGGTGAAACCGTGCGGCACGTCACCTCAGGTCTGCGCTCACCGCCGGGGCGGGAACGGAGATCCACGAACCGTGGGATGTCACGGCAGGGGCGGCGATCCGGACGCGGCGCTGCGCGTCTCGCGTGGGGATGGCCGCCGGTGGCGGAGCCAGGGGGCCGGAATCGGCCGGGATGTGCGGGGTGGAGCAATACCGAAGGGGCCCGCACCGGGCATCATGTACGCGGTGCGGGCCCCTCGCTACCAGGCGGGTGCCGTGGCGGAAACTACAGCGGACGAATGTTCTCGGCCTGCGGGCCCTTCTGGCCCTGCGTGACGTCGAACTCGACCTTCTGGCCCTCGAGCAGCTCACGGAAGCCGTTGGCGTTGATGTTCGAGTAGTGGGCGAAGACGTCGGCGCCGCCACCGTCCTGCTCGATGAAGCCGAAGCCCTTTTCCGCGTTGAACCACTTCACAGTGCCATTAGCCATAAAAAATCTCCTTCAAGGGACTGTCCGAAGCGTGCACAGCGCGCGCTTCGAGTCACCGCGATAAGCACCCACCCGGGGAAGAGCCGGGAAACAGAAATGCGCCTGCGAAACATCAGCAGGCGCACACAAAGTTCATGGGAACCACTACTGCAACTAAAACGACTCTAGCAGGCCCAGACCCGCCGCGGGTGGATATTCCGTCCCCGGTTCTGCGGCGCCCCTTGCCGAGGGGTACCGGCCGCGATGCCACGGTGACTGCCAAAGTGACTGCACAGCAGCCGAGTTGAGCATGTCGGCCACCCCTTGCACTCCGACCGGCCGCTCCTCCCGGGAGGGCGAGAAGCGCAGGCGCCGAGCCTCTGCCCTCGGCGCGGCGGACTCGCGAAATTCAGTGCCACGCCCACCGGCACCATCCCGAGGCGCTCCGAAATCGAGTACGCGAAGAGGGCGCGCTCCCGCGACTTTCGACGCGTACCGCAAGGAAGGACGAAATCTGCGGCAGCCCGCCGCATTCCCGCCGTCGTCGCCGGGCGCACGGATTCCGCGGCATCCGCGGCGCGCTGACGCCGGCCCTGTCGGAGGTGGGCGGCTCCGCGGACTTCACCACCGTCCTCGCGGCCGACCCTGCCCGTCACCGGCGGCCCGCGCGATCCCGGCGACGGCCCGGCCCTCACCGCCGCCGTACAGCAGGCGCAAGGCTCGCGACTGCCATGGTTGCCGCCCAGGCCCTTCGGCTCGCGGAGACCGTGTCCTATCCTGGCAGGCATGCCGAACCCTGACGGGCTGCTCGTCGACATCGCGGCGATGGTCGAGTCCGAGCACAGCAATCAGATGTCGCTGACCGTGGTGGTCCCGGGCGCGGTGATCACCGGCAGACTCGCGCCGGTGAGCCTGTGGTTGGAGCGGGTGGCGGAGGTCCTCCAGGCCTCGGAGCACTTGAAGCCGTTCGCCGCCCTCTTCGCCCCGCCCGCCGACGCCCCGCCCGCACCGCCCACCCATCTGCATCTGCACCGGGCGAGGATCCTGCAGGGCGACTTCGGGCTGCCCCACACCGGCGGCATGTACCGCATCGCCATCGAGGACGTCAGCAGCTGGACGGTCGGGGACCTCAGCTACTCCGATTCCTGATCGCCGCAGCAGGCCGAGTGGCCGACCGGCGGCGCCTCGTCACCGGTGAGTTCGCCGGCGCGCTCCTTCGCCTCGCCGGCCAGTTCCCGCGCCTTGTTCGACAGGTCGCTCGTCGGTTCCTCCAGTCGTCCACCGGGGCGGCGCACCGGCGCCTCTCGTGCCTCACCTTGTGACCGATATGTGCCCCCTCATGCGCGCGGTACGGATCTCCGGCCGTCCTGGCCGGTGCGGGTCAGGCGGCGGCGGGTGGCCGGGCGTCGGCTGCCCGGGTGTCTGCGGGGGCTGGGGCCGGTGGAGGGGGCGGCGGCGGTGGCGTTGCTGTCCGGGGAGTCGCAGCGGTTGCGGACCGGGATCGGGCCGGCGGCGTTGCGGGGTCTGCCCGGGCCCGCGGCGGAGGCCTCGCTCGGGGTGCGGGAGGTGGAGCGGGAGCTGGAGCGGATCGCGGGGGTGCACGGGGCCGGGGCGCAGGCGGAGCGGCGGCGGCTGCTGCACGGGCTGTTCGCGCGGGCGACGGCGGAGGAGCAGGGGTTCCTGCGGGCGGTGCTGGTCGGGGACCTGCGGCAGGGGCCGCTGGACGCGGTGGTCGGGGACGCGCTGGCGCTGCCGCTGCGTTCGGCGGTGCTGGACGGCGAGGCGATCGCGCTCGGTCCGGACGGCCGGCCGCGCCCGTTCCAGGAGACCGCCGCGCGCACCGCCTCCCGGCGGGACCCGGACCGGCTGCGCGCCGAGGTCCCGCTCGACGCCTACTTCTTCGACCTGCTGCACCGGGACGGCGAGGACCTGGTGGACCGTCCCGGCCGGGAGCGCTGGGCGGCGCTGGCCGGGGCGGTGCCGGACGGCCTGTGGGTGGCCCGCACCGAGACCGGGGACCGCGACCGGGCGCTGGCCTTCTTCCGCGACACACTGGCGCTCGGCCACGAGGGCGTGCTGGTGAAGGACCCGTCGGCCCCGTACGCGGCCGGGCGGCGCGGCGCGGGCTGGATCAAGGTGAAGCCCCGGCACACCCTGGACCTGGTGGTGCTGGCCGCCGAGTGGGGCGGCGGGCGGCGGCGCGGGTTCCTCCGCAACCTGCACCTGGGCGCCCGGGCGGCGGGCGAGCCGGGGCTGGGCCCGTGGGTGATGCTCGGCAAGACCTTCAAGGGCCTGACCGACGAGACGCTCGCCCGGCAGACGGTCGAACTGCTGGCCCGGGAGACCGGACGGGACGCCTGGACGGTGCGGGTCCGGCCGGAACTGGTCGTCGAGATCGCCTTCGACGGGGTGCAGCGCAGCTCCCGCTATCCGGCCGGGCTCGCCCTGCGCTTCGCCCGGGTGGTGCGCTACCGGCCGGACAAGGACGCCGCCGAGGCGGACACCGTCGCGACCGTACGGGAGATCGCCGCCGCCGAGGGGCTCTGAGCCGGGAGCGGGCGGCTACGGGCAGCGCCCGGAGCCCATGAACCACCTTACGGTACAGGCTTGTTGGGGTGACGTCCGTTCAAACCTCGCGCGCCGCACCGGCGGCTCCGACGGGAGCCGAATCGGCCATTCTCGGCGATCCCGCCACCGCGCCCTCCGTGGACGGAGTAGCGGCGGTTAGGTTGGCAATGACAACGAGAGGCGGCCGCCGGGCAGCCGGCGGCGCACTGGCGAGAGGTGCCCGACCATGCGGGTGAGTGTCGACCGGGACCGCTGCTGCAGCTCCGGGATGTGCGTCACGAACGTTCCCGAGGTCTTCGACCAGGACGACGACGACAGTCTGGTGAGGCTTCGTCAGGCCGCCTTCAGGCCCGACCAGTTCGAGGATCTCAGACTGGCCGCCCAGCTCTGCCCGGGCGGCGCCATCACCGTGGTCGAGGACGGGCCGGCGGAGGCCGGGGCCGCCTCGGTCGACGGCTGACCGTACGCCGGTCCGGGCCGGCCGCGGACCGGAACCGCACCCGGGACCGGCGAACGTCCGGCAACCCCACCCCACCGGAGAACCATCGCGACGCAAGGAGACCCCGCCTTGACGAGCACACCCACCGTGCCCGCCGTCCCGCTGCCGGCCCGGCACTCCGCCGGCTGCCCGTTCGGCCCGCCGCCCGCCTACACCGAGGCCGCCGCCACCGCGAACCTGAGCCGCGCCGAGCTGCCCGGGGGCGAGTCCTGCTGGCTGGCCACCGGCTACGCCGAGGTCCGCGCCATCCTGTCCGACCGCCGGTTCAGCGCGGACCTGCGCCACCCGACCTTCCCGCTGCTGATAGCCGGCAGCCGGGACCGGATCGGCGAGAACCCGAACTTCCTGAACCTCGACGACCCCGAGCACGCCCGGCTGCGCCGGATGGTCACCGGGGACTTCCTGGTCAAACGGGTCGAGGCGATGCGCCCGGACATCCAGCGGATCGTGGACGAGGCGCTGGACGGGATGACCGCGGGCCGCGCCGAGGCCGACCTGGTCGCCGACTTCGCGCTGCCCGTCCCCTCGCTGGTGATCTGCCTGCTGCTCGGCGTCCCGTACGAGGAGCACGAGTTCTTCCAGGGCATCAGCCGGACGCTGCTCAGCAACACCAGGCCGTTCGAGGAGCTCCTGGCGGCCCGGGACGAGATGCTGGAGTACCTGGAGGCGCTGACGGCCCGCAAGCGGGAGGAGCCGCGGGACGACATCCTCAGCCGGCTCGCCGTCCGGGACGACCTCACCCCGCGCGAGGTCGCCAGCACCGGCTTCCTGCTGCTGGTCGCCGGGCACGAGACGACCGCGAACATGATCTCGCTCTCCACCGCCCTGCTGCTGGACCGGCCCGAGCAGATCGCCAGGCTGGCCGACCCGGCCGCGGTGCCCGGCGCGGTGGAGGAGCTGCTGCGCCTCCTCACCATCATCCACACCGGGGTGCTCCGGGTGGCGTTGGAGGACGTGGAGCTGGGCGGTACGACCGTCCGGGCCGGGGAGGGCGTGGTCGCGATGCTCTCCACCGCCAACCGGGACGAGGCGGTGTTCGGCGGCGCCGACCGGCTGCCGGCCGACGAACTGGACCTGGACCGGGACGCCCGGCGGCACATGGCCTTCGGCTTCGGCGTGCACCAGTGCCTCGGCCAGCCGCTGGCCCGTGCCGAGCTCCAGATCGCGCTGGCCACGCTGTTCCGGCGGCTGCCCGGGCTGCGGCTGACCGTCCCGCGCGACGAGCTGGCGTTCCGCACCGACGCGTTCATCTACGGCATGCGGTCGCTGCCCGTCGCCTGGTGACGCCCGGGGGTCTCCTGACGCCCGGGTGGGGTCCGCGTGGCGCTTCCCGGGTCACCCGGCTGGCCCTCGCGCCGGGGCGGAGGCAGGCTGGAGGGGCGAAGAGCCACCACCGGTCCCGCCGCGCCTCCGGCCCGGCGCGCCAGGACCGGCCGAGGAGACGGAGCCCGCGATGACCGACATGAGTGACCGGTCCAAGGTGAGTACCGAGGACGACGAGGACATCCGCGCCGCGGACCCCGAGGAGGGCGTCCCCTCGATGCAGAACCTGCACGCACAGGACACCTCCCGGGCGGAGGGCGCCCCCATGCTGGACGAGCCCGGCCAGCCCGGCTGACCGTCCGCCGTACCGACTCGACCGCCCGGTGCCGCCGGGCGGTCGCCGCGACCGCAGGTGTCGCTGCTCCGGCGGCGGGCCACCCGCGGGGGAGGATAGGCGCATGACCGAACACGACCAAGGAAACCGCCAGGCCCAGCCGCCCGCGGACCCGCGCACGTCGTGGGCGACCTGGACCACCCAATCGATCATCAGCGGCCCCGGCGGGGTGACCACCACCGAGATCGGCCCGATCTCCGGCGACCTCACCGTGCACACCACCTGGGTGGACGGCGAGGCGAGGCTGACCGTCCAGTACACCGGCGCGCTGGACTGGTACACGGTCACCGGCAGCCCGGTGCCGGCGCAGGACGAGACCACCGCTCGGGCGATCCACCAGGCGATGGTGAACGGCGTCAAGGCCGGCCGGGGCGCGGGTGCCCCGGCTCCGCCGAAACCCTAGGAACCAACCCCAGGCCCCTCGACGCCCGGGGTTCCCGAGCCTCCGGCGACAGGCGCGCCCGGGACCGTCACCGGTCCCGGGCAAAATCCTGCGCGAGCTGTGGGGCCAGCACTTCGAGGCCACCGCCACCGGCCGACTGCGCTACCGGGACACCAAGGAACTGCCGCCCTCCGCAC
>NZ_JBSFKI010000036.1:0-101427 GCF_053598475.1 Kitasatospora sp. NPDC001119 | reverse complement strand
TGGCCCTGTTCGGCCAACTGGCGGGTGGCGTCGGCGAGTCGGACGGTCTGGCGGAGGTTGCGGTACCAGTAGGCGGCGTCCATCGTCGTGGTGTCGAGCCAGCGGCTGTCGACGGTGGACCAGAACGGGATGTCGGCGTCGCGCGGGGTGACGGGGGCGAGCAGGTCGAGCAACTCGGTCTGCAGGGCCTCGACATGGGCCGAGTGCGAGGCGTAGTCCACGGTGACCCGGCGGGCGCGGATGCCGTCCGCCGTGAAGCGCTCGACGAGTTCGTCGAGGGCGTCGGCGTCTCCGGCGACGACCGCCGAGGAGGGGCCGTTGACGGCGGCGACGGAGATGCGGTCCTGCCAAGGGGTGAGGTCGATGTCCTCGGCCGGGAGGGCGATGGAGACCATGCCGCCGGCTCCGGCGATGGCGGTGATGGCCTGGGAGCGCAGGGCCACGACCCGGGCGCCGTCCTGGAGGGTGAGGGCGCCGGCGACGGTGGCGGCGGCGATCTCGCCCTGGGAGTGGCCGATGACGGCGTCGGGCTGGATGCCGTACGCCTGCCAGAGCGCGGCGAGGGAGACCATGACGGCCCAGAGGGCGGGCTGGACGACGTCCACCCGGTCGTAGCCGGGGGCGCCCTCGGCGCCGCGCAGGACGTCGACGAGCTTCCAGTCGGTGAACTCGGCCAGGGCGTCGGCGCATTCGGCGATCCGTGCGGCGAACACCGGCTCGCTGTCGAGGAGTTCGATGGCCATCCCGGCCCACTGCGAGCCCTGGCCGGGGAACACGAACACCGTGCGTCCGGTGGTGGAGGCGGTGCCCTCGACCACGGCGGCGCTCTCGGTGCCCTCGGAGAGCGCCCGGAGGCCTTCGGTCAGCTCGGTGCGGTCCGAACCGAGCACCACCGCACGGTGGTTGAACAGCGAGCGGGTCGTCGCGAGCGAGTGGGCGAGGTCGAGCGGGGCGGCCTCGGACTCCTGGAGCAGCGCGGCCTGGGCGCGCAGGGCGTCCGCCGACTTCGCGGACAGCAGCAGCGGCAGCACGCCGTGCGCCGTCGGTTCGCCCGCCGGGGCCTCCGGGGAGGGCTGTTCGAGGATGACGTGGGCGTTGGTTCCGCTGACGCCGAAGGAGGAGACACCGGCCCGGCGCGGACGGCCGGTCTCCGGCCACTCCCGCTCCTCGGTCAGCAACTCCACCGCGCCCGCCGACCAGTCCACGTGCGGCGTCGGCTCGTCCACGTGCAGGGTCCGGGGCAGCACCCCGTGGCGCATCGCCAGCACCATCTTGATGATGCCCGCCGCGCCCGCCGCGCTCTGGGTGTGGCCGAGGTTGGACTTCACCGAGCCGAGCTGGAGCGGCAGTTCGCGGTCCTGGCCGTAGGTGGCGAGCAGGGCGTTGGCCTCGATCGGGTCGCCGAGCCGGGTGCCGGTGCCGTGCGCCTCGACGGCGTCCACGTCGGCGGCGGTGAGACCGGCGGTGGCCAGGGCCTGGCGGATGACGCGTTCCTGGGCGGGTCCGTTGGGCGCGGTGAGCCCGTTGGAGGCGCCGTCCTGGTTGATCGCGGTGGCCCGGACGACCGCGAGGACCGGGTGGCCGTTGCGGCGGGCGTCCGACAGCCGCTCGACCAGCAGCACGCCCACGCCCTCGGCCATGCCGAAGCCGTCGGCGGCCGCCGCGAAGGCCTTGCAGCGCCCGTCCTCGGCGAGGCCGCGCTGGCGGCTGAACGCCACCAGCCCCTCGGGGGTGGCCATCACGGCGGCACCGGCCGCGAGCGCCATCGAGCACTCGCCGGCGCGCAGCGCCTGGACGGCGAGGTGGAGCGCCACCAGCGAGGAGGAGCAGGCGGTGTCGATGGTCACGGCCGGCCCTTCCAGGCCGAGCGCGTAGGAGATCCGGCCGGAGACCACGCTGGCCGCGTTGCCGGTGACCAGGTAGCCCTCGTTGCCGGGCGGGGCGGCGGCCAGCAGGGTGCCGTAGTCCTGGCCGTGGGTGCCGACGAACACGCCGACCTGCCCGCCCCGGACGGACACCGGGTCGACGCCGGCCCGCTCGAAGGCCTCCCAGGAGGTCTCCAGCAGCAGCCGCTGCTGCGGGTCCATGGCGTGCGCCTCGCGCGGGCTGATCCCGAAGAACGCCGCGTCGAACTCGGCGACGTCGTACAGGAATCCGCCCTCGCGGGTGTACGAGGTGCCGACCCGGTCGGGGTCGGGGTCGTAGAGCCCGTCGAGGTCCCAGCCGCGGTCGGTCGGCAGGGCGCCGACCGCGTCGCGCCCGGCGAGGACCAGCTCCCACAGGTCCTCCGGGGTGCGCACCCCGCCCGGGAAGCGGCAGCCCATGCCGACGATCGCGATCGGGTCGTCGTCCCGGGCCGCCGCGGTGGTGGCCGCGGCCGGTGCGGCGGTCGGGAGCCGGTCGCCGAGCACCTGCTCGCGCAGGTGGCCAGCCAGGGCCTTCGGGGTCGGGTAGTTGAAGATCAGCGTGGCGGGCAGGCGCAGGCCCGTCGAGCCGTGCAGGCGGTTGCGGAGCTCGACCGCGGTGAGGGAGTCGAAGCCCAGCTCCTTGAAGGTCCGTTCGGGGTCCACCGCCGTGCCGGCCGGGTACCCGAGCACGGTTCCGGCGGTGGCGCGGACGAGGTCCAGCAGCTCCCGGTCGCACTCGGGCCCGGTCAGCCCGGCCAGCCGCTGGGCGAGGGCCGAGCCGCCGGCCCGGTCGGTCGGCCGCCGACGGCCCGAGCGGGTGCGGACCAGGCCGCGCAGCAGCGGGTGGACGGCGTCGGACTGGGCGCGCACGGCGGCCAGGTCGAGCCGGATCGGCATCAGCGCCGCTTCGCCGGCCGCGCGGGCGGCGTCCAGCAGGGCGAGGCCCTCCTCGGCGGAGAGCGCCGCGGTGCCGACGCCGGCCATCCGGCGCAGGTCGGTGCCGGTGAGCCGGCCGCCCATGCCGTTGCGCTCCGCCCACAGGCCCCAGGCCAGCGAGACGGCCGGCCGGCCCTCGGCTCGCAGGTGCCGGGCGTAGGCGTCGAGGAAGGCGTTGGCGGCGGCGTAGTTGGCCTGCCCGCCGGCGCCGAACACGGCGGCGGCGGAGGAGTAGAGCACGAAGGCGGCCAGGTCCGCGTCGCGGGTGAGCTCGGCCAGGTTGAGCGCGCCGGAGAGCTTGGGCGCGAGCACCCGGTCGAACTGCCCGTCGGTGAGCGTCTCGATCACGCCGTCGTCGACGATGCCGGCGGTGTGCACCACGGCGGTGAGCGGGTGCTCGGCGGGGATGCCGGCGAGCAGCTCGGCGAGGGCGGAGCGGTCGGCGACGTCGCAGGCGGCCAGGGTGACCTCGGCGCCCGTCGCGCGCAGCTCGGCGAGGAGTTCGGCGGCGCCCTCGGCGGCCTCGCCGCGGCGGCTGGTCAGCAGCAGGTGCCGGACGCCGTGGGCGGCGACCAGGTGGCGGGCGGCGAGCACGCCGAGGCCGCCGGTGGCCCCGGTGACCAGGGCCGTCCCGTTCGGGTCGAGCGCCGGGGCGCCCTCCTCGGCGGGCCGTACCCGGGTGAGCCGCGCGGCCCGGACCGCGCCGCCGTGCAGCAGCAGTTGCGGCTCGTCGCCGGCCAGGGCGGCGGGCAGGGCGCGGTAGGAGGCGTCCTGCCCGTCCAGGTCGACCAGGACGATGCGGTCCGGGTGCTCGGACTGCGCCGAGCGGACCAGGCCCCACAGCGGGGCGGTCACCAGGTCCGGCAGGCCGTCGCCCGGGCCGTCCGCCAAGCCGTCTTCCGGGGCGTCCCCGGCCACCGCGCCCCGGGTCAGCACCACCAGCCGGCTCTCGGCGAACCGCTCCTCGGCGAGCCACTGCCGGAGCAGGCCCAGCAGCGCGTGGGTGGCCGCCTGCACGGCGGGGACCAACTCCGGTGCGGCGCAAGGTGCGAGGGGCAGCAGGACGGTGTCGGGGGCGGCGCCGTCGGCGGCGGCGAGGGCGGCCAGGTCGGGGTACGCGTCCACCGTGCTGCCCGCCGCGGTGAGCCCGGCGGCCAGGCCGAGGGCGTCCTCGCCGACCAGGGCGTAGCGGCCGGTGACCGGGGCGGCCCCGGGCAGGTCCGTCCAGTCGACGCGGAACAGCGAGTCGCCGTCGGGCCCGGTGTGGACCGCGCGCAGCTGGTCGGAGGAGACCGGCCGGACGGCCAGGCCCTCCACCGAGACCACCGGCACGCCGTGCTCGTCGGAGGCCTCCAGGGCGACCGAGTCCAGACCGGCCGGGGAGAGCCGGACCCGCAGGGCGGTCGCGCCGGCGGCGTGCAGCGAGACCCCGCTCCAGGCGAACGCCAGATGGCCCTCGGCGGACTCCTCGCGGTGCCGGACGGCGCCGAGGTCCATGGCGTGCAGGGCGGCGTCCAGCAGCGCGGGGTGCAGCCCGTAGCGGGCCGACCGGTCGGCGACCTCTTCGCTCAGCACGACCTCGCTGAACACCTCCTCGCCGCGCCGCCAGGCCGCGCGGACCCCCTGGAACGCCGGTCCGTACCCGGCGGGCAGCCGCTCGTACAGGTCCTCGACCGGCAGCGGTTCGGCGCCGGCCGGCGGCCACTGGGTGAGGTCCGCGGGGGCGGCGGGAGCGGCGGGGGAGAGGGTGCCCGCGGCGTGCCGGGTCCACGGCCGGGAGGCCGCGGCGTCCTGCGGCCGCGAGTGCAGGCCGACCGGCCGGGCGCCGGTGGCGTCGGCCTCGCCGACCACCACCTGGACCTGGACGGCGCCCTGCTCGGGCAGCACCAGCGGGGCTTCCAGGGTGAGTTCGTCGAGGCGGCCGCAGCCGACCTCGTCACCGGCCCGGACGGCCAGGTCCACCATGGCGGTCCCGGGCAGCAGGGTGGTGCCCATGACGGTGTGGTCGGCCAGCCACGGGTGGGTGGTGCGCGAGATCAGGCCGGTCAGCAGGTGGCCGTGCCCGTCGGCGAGCGGGACGGCCGCGCCGAGCATCGGGTGGTCGGCCGCGGCCAGGCCGACGGCGGTCACGTCCGAGGCGCCGGGGGCCGCCTCCAGCCAGTAGCGGTTGCGCTGGAAGGGGTAGGTGGGGAGGTCGGTGCGGTGGCCGGCGGTGAGGAGCGGGGTGAAGTCGGCGGGGGCGCCGTGGACGTGGGCTTCGGCGAGAGAGGTGAGGAAGCGGCGGGTGCCGCCGTGGTCGCGGCGCAGGGTGCCGAGGGTGTGGGCGGTGGTGTGGTGGAGGGTGTCCTGGATGGCGCCGGTGAGGACGGGGTGGGGGCTGACCTCGATGAAGAGGTCGTGGCCCTGTTCGGCCAACTGGCGGGTGGCGTCGGCGAGTCGGACGGTCTGGCGGAGGTTGCGGTACCAGTAGGCGGCGTCCATCGTCGTGGTGTCCAGCCAGCGGCTGTCGACGGTGGACCAGAACGGGATGTCGGCGCCGCGCGGGGTGACGGGGGCGAGCAGGTCGAGCAACTCGGCTTGCAGGGCCTCGACATGGGCCGAGTGCGAGGCGTAGTCGACGTTGATCCGGCGGGCCTGGGTGCCGTCGTCGGCGCACCGCCGCAGCAGCTCGTCCAGGGCGTCGGCGTCCCCGGCGACGACGGCGGAGGAGGGGCCGTTGACGGCCGCGACGGAGACGCGGTCGGCCCACGGCGCGATGGTGGCGAGCGCGTCCTCGGCGGACTGGGAGAGCGACACCATGCCGCCGTTTCCGGCGATGGCGGTGATGGCCTGGGAGCGCAGGGCCACGACCCGGGCGCCGTCCTGGAGGGAGAGCGCGCCGGCGACGGTGGCGGCGGCGATCTCGCCCTGGGAGTGGCCGATGACGGCGTCGGGCTGGACGCCGTGGGCCTGCCAGAGCGCGGCGAGGGAGACCATGACGGCCCACAGGGCGGGCTGGACGACGTCCACCCGGTCGTAGCCGGGGGCGCCCTCGGCGCCGCGCAGGACGTCGACGAGCTTCCAGTCGGTGAACTCGGCCAGGGCGTCGGCGCATTCGGCGATCCGTGCGGCGAACACCGGCTCGCTGTCGAGGAGTTCGACGGCCATCCCGGCCCACTGCGAGCCCTGCCCGGGGAACACGAACACCGTGCGTCCGGTGGTGGAGGCGGTGCCCTCGACCACGGCGGCGCTCTCGGTGCCCTCGGAGAGCGCCCGGAGGCCTTCGGTCAGCTCGGTACGGTCCGAACCCAGCACCACCGCACGGTGGTTGAACAGCGAGCGGGTCGTCGCCAGCGAGTGGGCGAGGTCGAGCGGGGCGGCCTCGGACTCCTGGAGCAGCGCGGCCTGGGCGCGCAGGGCGTCCGCCGACTTCGCGGACAGCAGCAGCGGCAGCACGCCGTGCGCGGCGGGCTCGCCGGTGGGGCCTTCCTCCACGACGGGCTGTTCGATGATGACGTGGGCGTTGGTGCCGCTGACGCCGAAGGAGGAGACGCCGGCCCGGCGCGGACGGCCGGTCTCCGGCCACTCCCGGTCCTCGGTCAGCAGCTCCACCGCGCCCGCCGACCAGTCCACGTGCGGCGTCGGCGCGTCCACGTGCAGGGTCCGCGGCAGCACCCCGTGCCGCATCGCCAGCACCATCTTGATGATGCCGCCGACCCCGGCGGCCGCCTGGGCGTGCCCGATGTTCGACTTCAACGAGCTGAGCAGCAGCGGAAGTTCACGGCCCTGGCCGTAGGTGGCGAGGAGGGCGTTGGCCTCGATCGGGTCGCCCAGCTTCGTGCCCGTGCCGTGCGCCTCCACCGCGTCGACCTCGGCCGGGGCCAGGCCCGCGGCGGCCAGCGCCTCGCGGATCACCCGCTCCTGCGCCGGGCCGCTCGGGGCGGTCAGCCCGTTGGACGCGCCGTCCTGGTTCACCGCCGTGCCGCGGACCAGGGCCAGCACCGGGTGCCCGTTGCGGCGGGCGTCCGACAGCCGCTCGACCAGCAGCACACCCGCACCCTCGGCCCAGCCGGTGCCGTCGGCGGAGGCGGCGAAGGACTTGCAGCGCCCGTCCTCGGCGAGGCCGCGCTGCCGGCTGAACTCGACGAACACCTCGGGCGTCGCCATCAGCGCCACGCCGCCCGCCAGGGCGAGGTCGCACTCCCCGCGCCGCAGGGCCGCGACCGCCAGGTGCAGGGCCACCAGGGAGGAGGAGCAGGCGGTGTCCACGGTGATCGCCGGGCCCTCGAAGCCGAAGGTGTACGACACCCGGCCGGAGGCGACGCTGCCCGCGGTGCCGGTGCCGAGGTACCCCTCCACCTCCTCGGGCACCCGGGGCAGCCGGCTGGCGTAGTCGTGGAACATCACGCCGGTGAACACGCCGGTCCGGCTGCCGCGCAGGGCCTCCGGGTCGATCCCGGCCCGTTCCATGGCCTCCCAGGAGGTCTCCAGCAGCAGCCGCTGCTGCGGGTCCATGGCGAGGGCCTCGCGCGGGCTGATGCCGAAGAAGTCGGGGTCGAAGTCGGCGCTGTCGTAGAGGAATCCGCCCTCCCGGACCGAGGAGCTGCCGACCGATCCGGGGGCGCCGCCGAACAGGGCGTCGGTGTCCCAGCCGCGGTCCGTCGGGAACTCCGAGACGGCGTCCCGGCCCTCGGCGACCAGCTGCCACAGGGCCTCGGGAGTGATGGCTCCGCCCGGGTAGCGGCAGCTCATCGCGACGATCGCGATCGGGTCCTCGTCCGCCACCGCCGGACGGGCCGGGGCGGCCGGGGCCGGTGCCTCGTCGAGGAGCTCGGCGAGCAGGAAGCCGGCCAGCCGGGCCGGGGTGGGGTGGTCGAAGACCACGGTCGCCGGGAGGCGCAGGCCGAGCGCGGTCCGCAGCCGGTTGCGCAGCCGGACGGCCGAGGCGGAGTCCACCCCGAGGTCCTTGAAGGCCCGCTCGGGCGCGATCGTCCGCGGCAGGCCCCGGCCGAGCACGCCGGCCGCCTCGGCCCGCACCAGGCCGAGCAGCGTCTGCCGGGCCTCCGCCCGGGGCAGCGCGCGCAGCCGGGCGGCGAACACGGTGTCCGCCGCGCCGTCGGCGGCGGCCGGGTCGCGGAAGAGGACGCCGGTGGTGTCCCGGGTGGCGACCACGGGGGTGTCGGCGCCGCCCAGCGCGGAGTCCAGCAGCGCGCCCAGCTCGGCGTCGGACACGGCGCCCGGGTCGGTGGTATCCCAGGCCAGCGACACGGCGTGCCGGCCGGTGGCGCGGCGGTGCTGGGCCAGCGCGTCCAGGAACGCGGCGCAGCCGCCGTGGTCGCCGTCGTCCGCGCCCCGCAGGGCACCGGTGGAGGAGACCAGCAGGAAGGCCGTCAGGTCGAGCCCGGCGGTGAGCTCGTGCAGGGCCACCGCGCCGTCGACGCCGGTCCGCACCCAGCGGTCGGCCTGCCCGCCGGCGGCCGGCCCGGGGGAGCCGGCCGCGTGCACCACCGCGGTGAGCGGCTGCTCGGCCGGGACGCCCGCGAGCAGCTCGGCGACGGACGCGCGGTCGGCGGCGTCGCAGGCGGCCAGGGTGACCTCCGCGCCGGACTCGCTCAACTCCACGGCCAGCGCGGCCGAGTCGGGGGTGGTGGAGGCCAGCACCAGGTGCCGGACGCCGTGCTCGGCGACCAGCCGCCGGGCGATCGCGGCCGCGGCCGTCCCGCCGGCGCCGGTGACCAGCACGGTGCCGTCGAGGCGGCGGCCGGACGCGGCGGCGGTGACCGGCACCAGGCGGGGCGCCCGCAGCACCCCGCCGCGGACGGCGAACTGCGGCTCGCCGGTGGCCAGACCGGCCGGCAGGGCTGCCGCGGAGGCGGCCTCGCCGTCCAGGTCGGCCACGGTGAAGCGGCCGGGGTGCGCGGTCTGCGCGGCGCGCAGCAGCCCCCAGAGCGGAGCCTGCGCCAGCCCCGGGACCTCCTCGCCCGGGTGCACGGCCAGCGCGCCCCGGGTCAGCACCACCAGGCGGGTCTCCCGCAGCCGGTCGTCGGCGAGCCAGCGGGTCAGCAGCTCGGCGGCCTCGCGGGCGGTCCGCCGGGCCGCGTCCGCGACCGGCTCCGCGCCGGCGGCGGGCCAGGGCAGGTAGACGACCTCGGGCGCACCGGCCGCGGTGAGCTCCGCCAGGTCGGCGTAGCGGTCGACCGCCAGGCCGCCCGATCCGTCCGATCCGTCCGGTCCGCCCAGGCCGTCAAGTCCGTCAAGTCCGTTCAGCCGGGCGGCTCCGTCCGACGGGCTCGCCAGCAGCGCGGCGCGCACCGGCTCCACGGACCCGGCGGGCAGCGGCACCCAGTCCATCCGGTACAGCGACTCCTGCCGGACGCCCCGGGCGCCGAGCAGGGTGCCGGGCTGGTCGAACAGCCGGTGCCGGGTGACCTTGCCCGAGGCGGTGCGCGGCACGGCGGCGATCGCCCGGACCTCCTGCGGCACCTTGAACCAGGACAGCTGCTCGGCGCAGGCGGCGAAGACCAGCTCGGCGTCGACGCCCTCCGGCGCGGCGACCACGAACGCGACCGGCACCTCGCCGAGCACCTCGTCCGGCCGGCCCGCCACGGCGACGTCCAGCACGCCGGGCACCGTGCGGACGACGTCCTCGATCTCGCCCGGGTGGATGTTCTCCCCGCCCCGGATGATCAGCTCCTTGCGCCGCCCGCTGATCGTCAGCTGGCCGCCGGCCGCCCGGACCGCCAGGTCGCCGGTCCGGTACCAACCGTCCCGCAGCGCCTCGGCGGTGGCCTCCGGCCGGTTGTGGTAGCCCTGCATCAGGCTCGGCCCGCGCACCCACACCTCGCCCTCCGTCCCGGGGGCGGTGTCGATCCCGGTCTCCGGGTCGACCACCCGCACCTCCAGGCCGGGGACCGGCAGGCCGCACGAGCCGGAGACCCGCTCGGCGCCCGGCGCCTCGGTCGCGATCGCGCCGCAGGTCTCGGTGGAGCCGTAGCTGTTGAGCAGCGGGACGCCGAACGCGTCCTCGAAGTCCCGGGCCAGCGAGGCCGAGGTCACCGCGCCGGTCGACAGGCAGACCCGCAGCCGCGGCATGTCCAGCCGGCCGGCGTCGGCCTCCCGCAGCAGGTGGTGGTAGAGGGCGGGCACCCCGGCGAGGAAGGTGTACGCGTCGCCGCGCAGCTCGGCCAGCACCTCGTCCGCGGAGAAGCCCGGCATGATGCGCGCGGTCGCGCCGGTCGCGGTGACGCCGACCACGCAGACGATGTGCGCCAGGCTGTGGAACAGCGGCAGCGGCCAGAGCACCAGGTCGTCGCGGGAGAGCCCGAGCAGCGGCGCGTAGCAGGACGCCACCGACCACAGGCAGCTGCGCTGGGTCGACAGCACGCCCTTGGGAGCGCCGGTGGAGCCCGAGGTGTAGAGCATGAAGGCGGTCTCGTCCAGGCCGAGGTCGTCGCGCGGCGGCACGGGGGGCTCGACGGTGGCCAGCGCCTCGAACGACGGCAGGTCCCGCGCCGCCTGCGGCCCCTGCGGCCCCTGCGGCGCCTGCGCCGTCGGACCGGAGACGACCACCAGCAGCCCGGGCCGGTCGGCCCGCAGCCGCAGCACCTGGTCCAGGTGGCGGGTGTCGGTGACGACCACGGCGGCGCCGCTGTCGTCCAGGATGTGGGCCAGCTCCTCGTCGCTGGAGTGCGGGTTGACCGGGACGGCGACACCGGCGGCCCGGACGGCGGCCAGGTAGGCCTCCACCACCTCGACACCGGCGTCCAGGTGGATCGCCACCCGCCCGCCGCGGCCCAGGCCCAGGGCCGCCAGGTGGCCGGCCAGCCGTCCGGTCCGGAGCGCCAGCTCGGCGTAGCCCACGGACCGGCGGCCGTCCCGGAAGGCCGGCTTGTCGCGCAGCGACGCGGCCTGGGAGCGCAGCAGTTCGGGCAGCGGCCTGATCAGCTCGGTACGCGGCATGTCAACGGCTCCTTGGGCACGCGGAAACAGCACGGGAGGCTGGGGGCTCCCGGAGAACAGAGAGGGGTGACGCATCATTCGGTATCCCGTGGCAGTCTCGTCCAGCCGTCCGCGGGGGCCGCACCCCTACGGTTCCCCTACGGGCCCTTGTCCCGGCCGGCTCCGCCGCGGGAGAAGGGGGGTGGTGGTGAGGGGTTGTCCGGCCGTCCGGCCTGCACCAGGCTCGGAGTGGGGAGGACCCGCCGGCGGGGCGAGGACCCCGTCCAGAAGGGACCACCGGAACACCATGACGCTCACCGACGGCGCGGCCGACAGCTGGATCCGCCGCTTCCACCCGGCCCCGGACGCCCGAGTCCGCCTGGTCTGCCTGCCCCACGCGGGAGGGTCGGCGAGCTACTGGTACCCGATGTCCGCCGCCACGGCGGCCGGGATCGAGGTCCTCGCGGTCCAGTACCCGGGGCGGCAGGACCGGCGCCACGAACCCTGCGTCGAGACCGTCGAGGCGCTGGCCGAGCAGGTCACCGAGGCGCTGCTGCCCCACCGCGACCTGCCGCTCGCCCTGTTCGGCCACAGCATGGGCGCGGTCGTCGGCTTCGAGGTCGCCCGGCGCCTGGAGGACCTCGGCACCCCGCCGGTCGCCCTGTTCGCCTCCGGCCGCCGCGCACCCTCCCGGCACCGGGACGAGGACGTCCACCTCCGGGGCGTCGACGGCATCGTCGCGGAACTCCGCAAGCTGGACGGCACCGACCCGCGGGCCCTGCAGGACCCGGAGCTGCTGCGGATGATCCTCCCCGCGGTCCGCGCTGACTACAAGGCCGTCGAGACCTACCGCTACCGGCCGGGGCCGCCGCTCTCCTGCCCGGTCGACGCCCTGGTCGGCGACAGCGACGAGAAGGCGACCGTCGACGAGGCCGGGTCCTGGCGCGACCACACCACCGGCGGCTCCGCCCTGCACGTCTTCCCCGGCGGCCACTTCTACCTGGCCCACCACCAGGGCGAGATCGTCCGCATCGTCACCGACCGCCTGCTGCCGCCGGTCTCCTGAACCCGGCGGGCCGCGGCGAGCGCCGCGCCCGGCCCCGGCCGGGCCGCGCCGCCGACCGGCCTCCGCTCGCGGCCTGACCGGTCGGCCGCCGCACGGCCGCCGTCGAGCAGAGCCCCCGCCCACGGCCACCCCGCCGGAGGGGCGGCCGTGGAAGCTCCGGCCGCCCTTCCCCCGCGGCCCGGTCCGGCCTGCGCGCCCCCGACCGGGCCCGCCGCCGAGCGGGCGCTCTCCCCATGTGTGCCGGTCGGCCGTTGCCCGGCCGCCGTCGGGTAGTGCCTTTGCCTATGGCCGCCCTTCCCCGGCGGCCCTGCCCGTCACACCCCGTCACCGCCTGCCTGCCCTCGCCTGCCGCCCCGTCGCCTTCCGCCTGCCTCCCGTCGTGCGCGGGAGGCAGCGCGCGTTTCCAGGCCCCCGGGCCCGCGGCGCCCGTCCCACGCCTCCCCAGCTGCGGATAAGCGCCCGGCGGCACCATCCGGCCGAACCGTGCGAAAACGGAATCCGACATGTTGCATTCCGCTTCTGTGACTCATGTGACTGACGTGACTGTTGTGATGGATGTGGGTGCAGGGAATGGCGTGAATTGGTGGGTCAGGAAAGTGTTGCGTTTCCGTGACAGCCGCGCCTATGATCAACGGAAAGCTTCGATATTGATCGAACCCCGGGGGGGTGTTTGGACGGCGGGGGCCAGTCGGGTGTTCAACTGATGTCGCGTCGCAGTTGAACACCGGTCGGCCGCGGAGGGGTGGGCGTGGGTAGGGGCGGAAGGATTGGGCTCTGAATCCCGCTGCCGGGTTCCGCGAATGAAGTAATCAATTTGCCGGTGATTCCGCGGGTGGTGTCGTACCGGCGCGATGGGGACTTGGGTCGGCGTGTTCTGAAGGGGGAGTTCAGCATGGGGGAGCGCCTGCGCACCGCTCCGACTCCGGTCGGTGCGGATGGCGGCCGGGGTCCGGGAGGTCCGGTCGGAGCATCCGAAACGGCCTCCGGGGGCGGCCGGCCGGCGGAGCGGGCCGCGCGCGCCGAGGCGGCGTTGCGGATCCTCCAGGCCCATCCCTCGCTGTCCGACCGGGCGGTCGCGGAGTCGACCGGCCTTGGCGCGCGAACCGTTGCCGAGCTGCGGCGCCTGTCGGAATCCGTGGCGGAATCCGGATTCCGGATCGGCCGGGACGGCAAGTCCCGCCCGTTGAACGGCGCGGCCGGGCGGCTGCGCGTGGCGGAGCTCCTCGGGGAGAACCCGAAGGCCTCGCTGCGCCAGTTGGCCAGGACGGCCGGGGTGTCGCCCGCGACGGCGCTCGATGTGCGGCGGCGGCTGGAGCGCGGTGAGGAGCCCGTCCCGGTGAAGCGGGCCGCCATTGCGCCGGGGGTTTCCCCGAAGGGTGCCGCGCCGGCCGGGGGGAATGGCTTCGCGGGGGGTTTCGGCCGGACCGGCTGATTTCCCGTCGGCGTTAATCGATTTCTAATCCCCGCCGTAATTCCGGTCGGATCTTGTGCCTTTGTCGGACCGCCGATAAAGTCGAAGTCGGCCTGCAGTATTCCTGCGCCTTGCCTGAAATATAATCTCGCATCCACCAGAGGAGCGGCCAATCATGACGCACCGATTCTCGCTTGTCCTGAACCGAGAAGTGAACGATCAGGAGAAGGTCACCCTGAAGGAGGCGAGCCGCGCCGATATCGCGTTCGTCGACGACACCCTCCCGACGAACGCCGACGTCCCGGTCACCCGGATCGAATTCGAGGACGGGGTCACGGCCACGCTCGCCGAGGCCATCGAGGCCGGCTTCGAGGCCGTCAAGGCCGTCCCGGACCTGTCCGTCCCGGGCCTGAGCGTGCCCGCCCAGCCGGCCGCGGCCGAGGGCGGCGAGGAGGCCGTCAACGAGGCGGCCGAGGCCGTCTCCTGACGGCACGCACGTCCCCGCCCCGCGGGGACTGAGGCCGACTCCTGCGCGGAGGCCGAGCGGCAACCGCGCGGGAGCCGGGCGCCGTTCCCGCGGCAACCGCGCGGGCGCCGGACAGTGGTCCCGCGGCAAGCGAGCGGGATCCGCGCCGCAGCACCGCCGGGCACCGGGGGAGGAGCGCGGCCACCGCGAGGAGCGGTCGGCCGCGGTCTTCCGCGTGCCCGCCCGCCCGGCGGGAGCGGTGCGGTGGCAGCACCGTGAAGAACACGTACTCCAGTGGCAGGGCCGCGCTCGTCGTGCACGCGCGCGGTCAGCACGTCGACTCGCAGTTCACTACGGGGGGAGCAGGGCCGCCATGGCCGACGAACAGCAGCTTCGCGACTACCTCAAGGTCGTGACGGCCAAACTGCGCAGCACCCGGACGGAACTGGACCGGCTCAGGCACGAGCCCATCGCCGTCGTCGGCATGGGCTGCCGCTACGCCGGCGGCGTCGACAGCCCCGAGGCGCTGTGGCGGCTGGTCGCGGACGGCGCCGACGCCGTCGCCGGCTTCCCCGCCGACCGGGGCTGGGACACCGCGGGGCTCTACGACTCGCCCGACCTGCCGGGCTCCACCACCCGTGAGGGCGCCTTCCTGTACGAGGCGGCCGAGTTCGACGCCGCCTTCTTCGGGATCAGCCCGCGCGAGGCGCTCGCCATGGACCCGCAGCAGCGGCTGCTGCTGGAGACCTCCTGGGAGGCCGTCGAGCGCGCCGGCATCGATCCGGCCACCCTGCACGGCTCCCGCACCGGAGTGTTCACGGGCGTCTACTCCTCCGCCGCGGCCTACGGGAGCGACGCCGGACTGGACTTCGCGGAGGCCACCGGCCACCTGCTGACCGGCACCGCCAACAGCGTGCTCTCCGGCCGGATCTCCTTCACCCTCGGCCTGGTCGGCCCCGCCGTGACGGTGGACACCGCCTGCTCCTCCTCCCTGGTCGCCCTGCACCTGGCGGTGCAGGCGCTGCGCGCCGAGGAGTGCGACCTGGCCCTGGCGGGCGGCGCGACCGTGATGTCCTCCCCGGTGCTGTTCCGCGAGTTCTCCCGCCAGCAGGGCCTGGCCGCCGACGGCCGCTGCAAGCCCTTCTCGGCGGACGCCGACGGCACGGGCTGGGGCGAGGGCGCCGGCATGGTCGTCCTGGAGCGGCTGTCGGACGCGCGCCGCAACGGGCACCCCGTCCTGGCGGTGATCAGCGGCAGCGCGGTCAACCAGGACGGCGCCTCCAACGGGCTGACCGCGCCCAACGGCAGCTCGCAGCGCGTCGTCATCCGGGCCGCCCTGGACAACGCCCAGCTGACGGCGGCCGACGTGGACGCCGTGGAGGCGCACGGGACGGGCACCCGGCTCGGCGACCCGATCGAGGCCCAGGCCCTGCTGGAAACCTACGGGCAGGCGGCGGGCCGCGCCGACGACCGGCCGCTGTGGCTGGGCTCGGTGAAGTCCAACATCGGCCACACCCAGGCCGCGGCCGGTGTCGCCGGTGTGATCAAGATGGTGATGGCGCTGCGGCACGGCGTGCTGCCCCGCACCCTGCACTCCGAGCGGCCCTCGGAGTACGTCGACTGGACGGCCGGCCGGATGCGGCTGCTGCAGCGGCCGGTGGACTGGCCCCGGCCCGCGGACGACACCCCCCGGCGCGCGGCCGTCTCGGCGTTCGGCATCAGCGGCACCAACGCCCACCTGGTGCTGGAGGACGCGCCCGAGCCACAGGCCCCGGCCGCGGAGCCGGCGCGGGCCGCCGCCCCGGCCGTCCTGCCCGGGTCGAGCGCCTGGGTGCTGTCCGGGCGCACCCCGCAGGCGCTGGCCGCGCAGGCCCGCAAGCTCTCCGCCCACCTCGCCACCCGCCCCGGGGCGCGGGCCGCCGAGGTGGCCTGGTCGCTCGCCACCACCCGGACCGCCTTCGAGCACCGCGCCGTGCTGCTGGACCCGGAGTCGGCCGGGGGCCTGGCCGCGCTCGCCGCCGGGGAGCCCGCCGCGGACGTCGTGACCGGGCAGACCCGCGCCGAGGGCACCGGCCGGACGGTCTTCGTCCTGCCGGGCCAGGGCAGCCAGTGGGTCGGCATGGGCCGCGAGCTGGCCGAGGCCTCGCCGGTGTTCGCGGCCCGGCTGGCCGAGTGCGCCGAGGCCCTCGCGCCGTACGTGGACTGGCAGTTGGACGATGTGCTGGCGGGCCTTCACGGCTTCGAGGCCGCCGACGTCGTGCAGCCCGCGCTGTGGGCCGTGATGGTCTCGCTCGCCGCGGTCTGGGAGGCGGCCGGCGTCGTCCCCGACGCGGTGGTGGGCCACTCCCAGGGCGAGATCGCCGCCGCCGTCGTCGCCGGGAGCCTGTCCCTGGCGGACGCCGCCAAGGTCGTCGCCCTGCGCAGCCGGACCCTGACCGCCCTCGCCGGGCGCGGCGGGATGATGGCCGTCGACGGCGCGGCCGACACCGTCCGCGGCTGGCTGGAGCCGTTCGGGGAGCGCCTGTCGGTCGCGGCCGTCAACGGCCCGTCCGCCACGGTGGTCGCCGGCGACCCGGACGCGCTGCACGAGCTGGCCGCGCTCCACCCCGACGTGCGCACCCGCGTCCTGCCGGTGGACTACGCCTCGCACAGCGCCCACGTCGAGGAACTGCGCGAGGACGTCACCGCCGCGCTGGAAGGGATCGAGCCCCGCACGGCCCGGATCCCGATGGTCTCCGCGATGGACGGCCGCCGGCTCGCCGGGCCGGAGCTCGACCCCGCCTACTGGTACGCCAGCCTGCGCGAGACCGTCGAGTTCGCCCGCGCCGTGCGCACGCTCGGCGACGACGGCTACGACACCTTCGTCGAGGTGTCCCCGCACCCCGTGCTGGCCATGGCCGTCGGCGAGGAACTGGCGGACCGCGACCCCGTGGTCGTCGGCACGCTGCGCCGCGACGACGGCGGCGCCGCGCGGCTGCTCGCCTCCCTCGGCGAGGCGTACGCCCACGGCGCGCCCGTGGACTGGACCGCCGTCCTGCCCCGCGCCGAGCGGGCCGACCTGCCCACCTACGCCTTCCAGCGCGGCCGCTACTGGCCCCGCCGGGTCGAGGCCGCGCCGCAGGCGGCGGTCACCGCCGCCGAGGACGGCTGGCGCTACCGCACGGCCTGGGAGCCGCTCGGCCCCACCGCCCCCGCCCTGGCCGGGACCTGGCTGGTCGTCGCCCGCGAGGACGGCGACCCGGCCCGGCACGTCGAGGCCCTGACCGCGCACGGCGCCGAGGCCGTCGTACTGCGCACCGACGCGGTGCTGCGCGAGGCGCTCGCCGCCGAGCTCACGGCCGCGCTCGCCGCCCTCCCCGGGGCGCCCGCGAAGCCGGCCGGCGTGCTGTCGCTGCTCGCGCTGGACCCCAGGCCGCTGCCCGGCGCACCCGCCGTCCCGCCCGCAACCGCCGCCGTCCCGCACGGCACCGCCGCCACCCTGGCCCTGGTGCAGGCCCTCGGCGACGCCGGGATCGACGCCCCGCTCTGGGCGCTCACCCGCGGCGCCGTCCGGGCCGCCGCCGACGACGCCCCGCCCGCCCCCGTCCAGGCCCAGGTCTGGGGGCTCGGCCGGGTCGCCGCGCTGGAGCACCCCGACCGCTGGGGCGGACTGGTCGACCTGCCCGAGCAGTGGGACGAGCGGGCCGCCGCCCGGCTGGCCGCCGTGCTCGCCGACGGCGCCGAGGACCAGGTGGCGCTGCGCCGCGCCGGGGCCTTCGCCCGGCGGCTGGTCCACGCGCCCCGCACCGCCCCCGGCCCGGCCGGGCCGGACGGCGGCTGGTCCCCGCGCGGCACGGTGCTCGTCACCGGCGCCACCGGCTCCATCGGCCCGCACCTGACCGCCTGGCTGGCCGGCCGCGGCGCCGCGCGCCTCGTGCTGCCCACCCGCTCCGGGCCGGGCCCGCGGCTCGCGGCCCACGCCGCCGCCCTCGCCGCGGCCGGCACCGCCGTCGACGTGCTCGCCTGCGACCTCGCCGACCGCTCCGCGCTCGCCGCCCTGCTCGACCGCGTCGCCGCCACCGGCCCGCGGCTGTCCACCGTGCTGCACGCGGCCAACGCCTTCCACCTCACCCGCCTCGACGACACCGACCCCGAGGGCCTGGCCGCCTCCCTGGCCGGCAAGGCGGCCGGCGCCGACCACCTCGACGAACTGGTCGCCGACGCCGACGAGTTCGTCCTCTTCTCGTCGATCGCCGCCGCCTGGGGCAGCGCCGAGCACGGCGCCTACGCCGCCGCCAACGCCCACCTCGACGCGCTCGCCGAACGGCGCGCGGCACGCGGCGCCGGCGCGCTCTCGCTCGGCTGGGGCGTGTGGGACACCCGCGACTGGACCGCGCCGGACGCCTTCGGCCCGCACGGGCCCGCCACCATCACCGGCGACGTGCTGCGCCGCCAGGGCACCCGGTTCCTGGACCCGGACCGCGCGCTGGACGTGCTCGGCCGCGTCCTCGCCGACGGAGCCGGCGCCACCGGCCCCTACCTCGCCCTCGCCGACATGGCCTGGGACGACTTCGCGCCGGTGTTCACCGCGGCCCGCCGCAGCGCCCTGCTGGACCGCATCCCCGCCGCCCGCCGGGCCCTCGACGGCGGCGCGGCCGCCACCGGTGCGCCCACGGCCGCCGCCGACGGCGCGGACACCACCGGGAACGACTTCGCCCGCGCCCTGGCCGGCGCCGCCGGCACCCCCGAGCAGGAGCGCCTGGCCACCGACCTGGTCCGCTCCCACGCGGCGGCCGTCCTCGGCCACCGCGACGCGGGCGACATCGCCGGCCAGCGCGCCTTCCGCGACCTGGGCTTCGACTCGCTGACCGCCGTCGAACTGCGCAAGCGGCTGGCCACGGCCACCGGCCTGCGGCTGCCGTCCACGATCGTCTTCGACCACCCCACCCCGGCCTCGCTCGGCGCCCACCTCGCCGCGACGGCCCTCGGCACCGGCGCCGGCACCGACGCCGCCGCGCCCGCCCGGGACGGCGCCGCCGCCGACCCCGACGAGCCGCTCGCCATCGTCGGCATCGGCTGCCGGTTCCCCGGCGGCGTCACCACCCCCGACCAGTACTGGGACCTGCTGGCCTCCGGCGCCGACGTGATCGGCGGCCTGCCCACCGACCGCGGCTGGGACCCGGACCTCTACGACCCCGACCCCGCCCGCCAGGGCAAGTCCGTCACCCACCGCGGCGGCTTCCTGCACGACGCCCCCGACTTCGACGCCGCCTTCTTCGGCATCAACCCGCGCGAGGCCCTCGCCATGGACCCCCAGCAGCGCCTGCTGCTGGAGACCTCCTGGGAAGCCCTCGAACGCGCCGGCATCGCCCCCGAATCGCTGCGCGGCACCCCCGTCGGCGTCTTCGCCGGCGCCACCCTGACCGGCTACGGCGACGGCCTGGCCGACGGCGACCCGGCCGCCGAGGGGTACCTCGTCACCGGCCACTCCAGCAGCATCATCTCCGGCCGCGTCGCCTACGCCCTCGGCCTGGAGGGCCCCGCCCTCACCATCGACACCGCCTGCTCCTCCGGCCTGGTCGCCCTGCACCTGGCCGGCCGGGCGCTGCGCGCGGGCGAGTGCGAACTCGCCCTGGTCGGCGGCGTGATGGTGATGTCCACCCCCAGCCAGCTGGTCGGCTTCTCCCGGCAGCGCGGCCTCGCCCCCGACGGCCGCTGCAAGCCCTTCGCCGCCGGAGCCGACGGCATGGGCCTGTCCGAGGGCGCCGCGACCATCGCCGTCGAACGGCTCTCCGACGCGCGGCGCCTCGGCCACCCCGTGCTGGCCGTCGTACGGGGCACCGCCATCAACCAGGACGGCGCCTCCAACGGCCTCACCGCCCCCAGCGGACTCTCCCAGCAGCGCGTGATCCGCGCCGCCCTGGACGCCTCGGGCCTGACCCCCGACCAGATCGACGCGGTCGAGGCGCACGGCACCGGCACCCCCCTCGGCGACCCCGTCGAGGCCCACGCCCTGCTGGCCACCTACGGCCGGGACCGCCCCGCCGACCGGCCGCTGTGGCTCGGCTCCGCCAAGTCCAACATCGGCCACACCCAGACCGCCGCCGGCCTCGCGGGCCTCGTCAAGATGGTCCTCGGCATGCGGCACGGCACGCTGCCGCGCACCCTGCACGCGGACGAGCCGTCCCGAGAGATCGACTGGGAGTCCGGCGCCGTACGGCTGCTGACCGAGCAGCGGCCCTGGACGACCCCGCAGGACGCGCCGCGCCGCGCCGGCGTCTCCGCGTTCGGCATGAGCGGCACCAACGTGCACGTCCTCATCGAACAGGCCCCCGAACACCTCCCCGCCCCCGCCGACCCGCCGCAGGACGACCCGGCCGCCCCGGCCGGACCGCCGCTGCTCGCCGCCGGTACGGACGTCACCGCCTGGCCGGTCAGCGCCCGCGGCCGGGACGCCCTGGCCGCGCAGGCCGGCCGCCTGCACGCGTACGCCCTCGCCGCCGACACCCCGCCGCCCGCCGCCGTGGCCCGGGCGCTCGCCACCACCCGCAGCCCCTTCGAGCACCGCGCCGTCGTCGTCGGCGCCGACCCCGCCGGACTCGGCCGGGGCCTGGCCGCCCTGATGACCGGCCAGGACACCGAGCACGCCCTCACCGGCGAGAGCGCCGCCCGCGAGGACCGGACGGTGTTCGTCTTCCCCGGCCAGGGCAGCCAGTGGGAGGGCATGGGCCGACGGCTGTCCGCGCAGTCGCCGGTGTTCGCCGCCCGGTTCGCCGCGTGCGCGCGGGCCCTGCGCCCGTACGTCGACTGGGACCCGCACGCCGTGCTCGCGGGCGAGCCCGACGCCCCCGCACCCGACGGCGCCGCCGTCATGCAGCCGCTGCTGTGGGCCGTGATGGTCTCGCTCGCCGCCGTCTGGGAGGCGGCCGGCGTCGTCCCCGACGCGGTGGTGGGCCACTCCCAGGGCGAGATCGCCGCCGCCACCGTCGCCGGCGCGCTCACCCTGGAGGACGCCGCCCGGATCGTCGCCGTCCGCGCCGCCGCGCTGACCGGCCTCGGCGTCGAGGGCGGCATGCTCTCCGTGGTGCTGCCCGTCGAGCTGGTGCGCGAACTCCTGGAACCCTTCGGCGACCGGCTCGCCGTCGCGGCCGTCAACGCCCCCGCCACGACCGTCGTCTCCGGCGAACCCGACGCGCTCGTCGAGTTCGAGCGCGTGCTGCGCAAGCGCAAGGCGATGCGCTGGCGCGTGCCCGTCACCGACTTCGTGGCGCACTCCCGGCTGTGCGAGCCGCTGGCGGAGACCCTGCCGCGGCTGCTGGCCGACATCCGGCCGCGCCCCGCCGCCGTCCCGCTGTTCTCCACCGTCCACGGACGGCTGGTGGACGGCGAGGAGCTGGGGCCGCGGTACTGGTACGCCAACGTCCGGCAGACCGTCCGCTTCGCCGAGGCCGTCGAAGCCCTCGCCGCCACCGGCCACCGCACCTTCGTCGAGGTCTCCGCCCACCCGGTGCTGCTGCCCGCCGTCCAGGAGACGCTGGCCGCCCGCACCGACCTGCCCGACCCGCTGGTGATCGACACGCTGCGCCGCGACGACGACGGCGCCGACCGGCTGCTGCGCTCGATCGGCACCGCCCACGTCCACGGCCTGCCCGTCGACTGGACCGCCGTGCTGCCCGCCCCCGCCGACGTCCGGGACGCCGCGCGGCGCGTCGAACTGCCGACCTACGCCTTCCAGCACCGCCGCTTCTGGCCGCCGGCCCGCCCGGCCGCGGCCGCCCCCGCCGCCCACGGCCCGGCCGCCGACCCCACCGACGACTGGCGCTTCCTCGCCGAGTGGGCCCACGCCCCCGAGCCCGCCCCCGCGCTGCTCACCGGCACCTGGCTGGTGCTCACCCCCGCCGGACACCCCGTCCACCCCTGCGCCGCGGCCCTCGCCGAGCGCGGCGCCCGGACCGTCACCGTCGAGCTGGACACCGCCGAGGCCGACCGCGCCGACTACGCGCGCCGGCTCACCGCCGCACTGGACGGCGCCCGGCCCGCCGGCGTGCTCTCCCTGCTCGCCCTCGACACCGCCCCGCTCACCGCCCACCCCGCCGTGGCCCGCGGCCTCGCCGCCACCCTGGCCCTGGTCCAGGCCCTCGGCGACGCCGCCGTCCCCGCCCCGCTGTGGCTGCTGACCGCCGGCGCCGTCACCACCGACCCCGGCACCGGCGCCGCCGACCCGCAGCAGGCCCCCGTCTGGGCCCTGGGCCGCACCGTCGCCGCCGAACACCCCGACCGCTGGGGCGGGTTGGTCGACCTGCCCGGGCAGTGGGACGAGCGGGCCGCCGCCCGCCTGGCCGCCGTCCTCGCCGCCCGCGACGAGAACGAGGTCGCGCTGCGCGCCGACGGCCTGCGGCCCCGCCGCCTCGCCCACGCCCCCAGGCCGCCCCGCCCCGCCGACCGGCGGCCGCTCGCCCCCCGCGGCACCGTCCTCGTCACCGGCGGCACCGGCCACATCGGCGGCCACGCCGCCCGCTGGCTCGCCCGCGAGCGCGGCGCCCGCCGCCTCGTCCTCACCAGCCGCTCCGGCCCCGCCGCCGCCGGCACCGCCGCGCTCGCCGCCGAACTCGCCGCCGCCGGCGCCGCCGTGGACGTCCTCGCCTGCGACACCGCCGAACGCCCCGCGCTCGCCGCCGTGCTCGACCGCGTCGCCGCCACCGGACCGGCCCTGTCCACCGTGCTGCACGCCGCCGGCGCCCTGGACGACGGCGTCCTGGACCGCCTGGACGCCGCCCGCCTGGCCCGCACCTTCGACGGCAAGGCCGGCGGCGCCGCCCACCTCGACGAGCTGACCGCCCACCTGGACCTCGACGCCTTCGTCCTCTGCTCCTCCATCTCCGCCACCTTCGGCAACGGCGGCCAGGGCAACTACGCCGCCGCCAACGCCTACCTGGACGCCCTCGCCGAGCAGCGCCGCGCCCGCGGCCTGCCCGCCACCTCGCTGGCCTGGGGCCCGTGGGCGGGCGGCGGCGTCGGCCAGGCCAGCGAAGGCGCCCGCCGACGGCTCGCCCGCAACAAGTGGGAGGTCCTGATGGAGCCCGAGGACGCGGTCCGCGCCCTCGCCGCCGCCGTCGAGGACCCCGACCCCCGGCTGGCCGTACTGTCGCTGATGGCCGTCGACTTCGCCGCGATGGCCACCGCCCGCGGCCCCGAACAGCTGCGCCGCGCCCCGCTGATGCGCGACCTGCCCGAGATCCGGGCCGCCGACGCGGCCGACGCCGCGGACCCGGCGCCGCGCGCCGCCGAGCCGGAGCACCCGCTGGCCGTCCGGCTGTCGGCGCTGACCTCCGCCGAGGCGCAGGACCGGCTGCTCTGCGACCTGGTCCGGGACGAGGCCGCCACCGTGATGGGGTACGCCTCGGCCGCCGACGTCGAGCCCGGCCGCGCCTTCAGCGAACTCGGCCTGGACTCCCTCACCTCCGTCGAACTGCGCAACCGGCTCAGCACCGCCGCCGGCCTGCCGCTGCCCGCCACCCTGCTGTACGACTACCCGGACCCGCAGGTGCTCGCCGCGCACCTGCGCACCCGGCTGGTCGGCGGCGGACCGGACACCGCCGCCCCGGCCGCACCGCGCGCCACCGGCGCGGACCCGCTCGCCGACCCGGTCGCGATCGTCGCCATGGGCTGCCGCCTGCCCGGCGGCATCCACACCCCCGAGCAGCTGTGGCAGCTGCTCGACGCCGGACAGGACGCCGTCACCGGCCTGCCCACCGATCGGGGCTGGGACCTCGCCGCCCTCTACGACCCCACCGCCGAACGGCCCGGCACCTTCTACGCCCGCGAGGGCGGGTTCCTGCACGAGGCCGCCGAGTTCGACGCCGGGTTCTTCGGCGTCAGCCCGCGCGAGGCGGTCACCATGGACCCGCAGCAGCGGCTGCTGCTGGAGGTCGTCTGGGAGACCCTGGAACGCGGCGGCATCGACCCCACCGGCCTGCGCGGCAGCCGTACCGGCGTGTTCGTCGGCGGCTTCGGCTCCGGCTACGACCACCTCACCGCCCGCGCCGCCGGCCACGCCGACCACCGCCTGGAGGGCCAGGCCATGATCGGCACCGCCACCAGTGTGCTGTCCGGCCGGGTCTCCTACCTCCTCGGCCTGGAGGGCCCGGCGTTCACCGTCGACACGGCCTGCTCCTCCTCGCTGGTCGCCCTGCACTCCGCCGCCCAGGCGCTGCGGGCCGGCGAGTGCGACCTCGCCCTGGTCGGCGGCGTCACCGTGATGCCCACCCCGCGCGACCTGGTCGGCTTCTCCCAGCAGCGCGGCCTGGCCGCCGACGGCCGGTGCAAGGCCTTCGGCGAGGGCGCCGACGGCATGGGCATGGCCGAGGGCGTCGGCGTACTCGCGGTCGAACGGCTCTCCGACGCCCACCGCAACGGCCACCAGGTGCTCGGCGTGGTCCGCGGCAGCGCCGTCAACCAGGACGGCGCCTCCAACGGGCTCACCGCCCCCAGCGGCCCCTCCCAGCAGCGGGTGATCCGCGCCGCGCTGGCCGGCGCCGGCCTCACCGCCGCCGACGTGGACGCCGTCGAGGCGCACGGCACCGGCACCGAACTCGGCGACCCGATCGAGGCCCAGGCCCTGCTCGCCACCTACGGCCAGGACCGGCCCGCCGACCGGCCGCTGTGGCTGGGCTCGGTGAAGTCCAACATCGGCCACACCCAGGCCGCCGCCGGCGTCGCCGGGATCATGAAGATCGTCCTGGCCCTGCGGCACGGACAGCTGCCGCGCACCCTGCACGCCGACACCCCGACCCCGCACGTCGACTGGACCGCCGGGCACGTCGCCCTGCTGCACCGGCCCGTCGCCTGGGCGCCGGACGGCGAGCGGCCCCGCCGGGCCGGCGTCTCCAGCTTCGGCGTCAGCGGCACCAACGCCCACGTCATCATCGAGGAGGCCCCCGCCCGGCCCGCGCCCGCGACGCCGGACGCGACGGACGCCGGCCCCGCCCCGGTGCTGACCGGCGGACCGGTCGCCTGGCCGGTCGGCGCCCGCGACCCGCGCGCCCTCGCCGCCCAGGCGGGCCGGCTGCGCGAGTCCGCGCTGGCCCGCCCCGACCTGCCGGTCGGCGACGTGGCCTGGTCGCTCGCCACCACCCGCCCGCCGCACGACCACCGCGCCGTGCTGCTGGGCGCCGACCACGCCGAACTGCTGCCCGCCGCCGCGGCGGTGGCCACCGGACAGGCCTCGCCCGACGCCGTCACCGGCTCCGTCGCGCCCGGCGGCACCGGCCGCACCGTGTTCGTCTTCCCCGGCCACGGCAGCCAGTGGATCGGCATGGGCCGCGAACTCGCCGAGGTCTCACCGGTCTTCCGCGACCGGCTGGACCAGTGCGCCCGGGCCCTCGCCCCGTACGTCGACTGGGACCTCGCGGACGTGCTGGCCGGCGAGCACGACTTCCTCGCCGCCGACGTGCTCCAACCCGCCGTCTGGGCGGTCTCGGTGGCGCTGGCGGCCGTCTGGCAGGCCGCCGGGGTCTCCCCGGACGCGGTCGTCGGCCACTCCCTGGGCGAGATCGCCGCGGCGACCGTCGCCGGCGCCCTCACCCTGGAGGACGGCGCGAAGGTCGCCGCCCTGCGCAGCCGGGCCCTGCGCACCCTGGACGGACGCGGCGGCCTGCTCTCCGTCGCCGAGCCCGCCGACACGGTGCGCGAACGGCTCGCCGGCTTCGAGGGACGGCTCGCGCTCGCCACCGTCAACGGCCCCCGCTCCTGCGTGGTCTCCGGCGACCCCGACGCGCTCGACGAGTTCGCCGCCGCCTGCCCGCCCACCTGCCGCACCACCCGCGTCCCGATCGCCTACGCCTCGCACAGCCCCCAGGTGGAGGAGCTGCGCGAGGAGATCCTCGCCGCGCTCACCGGCATCGAGCCCCGCGCGGCCGACGTCCCGCTGGTCTCCGCGTACACCGGGCAGTGGCAGGACGGCCGGGAGCTGGACGCCCACTACTGGTACGCGAGCCTGCGCGGCACCGTCGAGTTCGAACGGGCCGTACGGACCCTCGGCGACAGCGGGCACCGGGTGTTCGTCGAGGTGTCCGGGCACCCCGCGCTGACCGGCGCCGTCCGGGACACCCTCGGCGAGGCCGCGGTCGTCACCGGCACGCTGCGGCGCCAGGACGGCGGCGCCCGCCGCCTGCTCACCTCGCTCGCCACCGCCTACGTGGCCGGCGCACCCGTCGACTGGGCGGCCGTGCACGGCCCCGGCACCCTCGTCGACCTGCCCACCTACGCCTTCCAGCGCAGCCGCTACTGGCCCGAACCGGCCCGGCCCGCCGCCCCCGCGCCCGACGACGCGCTGACCGGCCTGCGCTACCGGATCACCTGGACCCGGACCGCCGAGCACCCCGCGCCCCCGCAACTGACCGGCAGCTGGCTGCTGGTCGGCGCGGCCGCCGCCCCGGAGACCGCCCGGAAGGTCGCCCGCGCCCTGGCCGAGCACGGCGCCACCGACGTCCGCACCCTGCCGGACGCCGACCGCACCGCCCTCGCCGCCCACCCGGCGCCCGCCGGCGTGGTCTCCCTGCTCGCCCTGGACGAGTCCCCGGACCAGGGGCACCCGACCATGACCCGGGGCGTGGCCGCCACCCTCGACCTCATCCAGCAGCTCGGCGCCGGCGCCCCCGGCACCCCGCTGTGGGTGCTCACCTCCGGCGCCGTGGCCACCGGCCCCGGCGAGAGCGGCAGTCCCGCCCAGGCCCAGGTCTGGGGACTGGGCCGGGTCGCCGGCCTCGAACACCCCGGGCACTGGGGCGGACTGGTCGACCTGCCGCCCGCCGGCGCCTGGGACGACCGCACCGGCACCCGGCTCGCTGCCCTGCTGTCCGGCGCCGTCGCCGAGGACCAGACGGCCCTGCGCCCGCAGGGCATCCTGGCCCGCCGCCTGGTCCGCGCCGCCGCGGCCGCCGCCACCCCCCGGCCCGGACGCGGCACCGTCCTGGTCACCGGCGGCACCGGCGCCATCGGCGCCGAGGTCGGCCGCTGGCTCGCAGGGCGCGGCGCCGAACGCGTCGTCCTCGCCGCCGGCGAACCGCTGACCGCCGACGTCGCCCGGCTCGCCGCCGACGTCGCCGCCTCCGGCGCCGCCCTGTCCATCGCCGCCTGCGACACCACCCGGCGCGCCGAACTCGGCGGCCTGCTACGGCAGATCACCGCCGACGGCGGCCCCGCCCTGCGCGGCGTCGTGCACGCCGTCGGCGCCGGACAGGCCACCGCCGTCGCCGACACCACGGCGCGGGAGCTCGCCGACGTCGCCGGCGCCCGGTCGGCCGGCGCCCGCTGGCTCGACGAACTGACCGCCGACCTCGACCTGGACGACTTCGTCCTGTTCTCCTCCGTCGCCGCGACCTGGGGCAGCGCCCTGGTGCCCGGCTACGCCACGGGCAGCGCCTTCGTCGACGCCCTCGCCGAGCAGCGCCGCGCCCGCGGGCAGGTCGCCACCTCGGTCGCCTGGGGCCCCTGGGCCGACGGCGGCGCCGGCGCCCGGTCCTCCGTCCGGCACGGCCTGGGCGTCCTGGACCCGGGCACCGCCGTCCGGGCGCTCGGCCAGGCCATGGACGGACGCGACGCGCTCGTCACCATCGCCGACGTGGACTGGCGGACCTTCGCGCCCGCCTTCACCCTGCACCGCCCGAGCCCGCTCCTCGCCGACCTGCCGGAAGCGGCCGCCCCGGCGGCCGAACCGGCCGGCCCGGCCGACGGCGGCACGGCACCCGAGTTCGCCCGCACCGTCCTCGCCCTGCCCGCCGCCCGCCGGCCGGCCGCGGTGACGGACCTGGTGCGCGCCCAGGCGGCCCTGGTGCTGTCGCACGGGAGCACCGCCGACATCGACGCCGAACGCGCCTTCCGGGACCTCGGCTTCGACTCCCTGACCGCCATCGAACTGCGCGACCGGCTCGCCGCCGCCACCGGCGTCACCCTGCCCTCCACCGTCGTCTTCGAGTACCCGACGTCCGCCGCCCTCGCCGCGCACCTGCTGCGCGAGCTCGGCGCCGGCCCGGACTCCGTACGCACCCAACTCGACCGGCTGGACGCCTCGTTGTCGGGCCTGCTGGACCGGCTCGGCGAGGACGACGACGGGACGGACGGGGACGAGGAGGCCGTCGCGGCGCAGCTCGCCGCACTGAGCGCCAAGTGGCAACGACTCCAGCGCCGCGCCGGCGGCCCCGCCACCGGCGGCGGCAACGGCGCCGGCACCGCCGCCGGCCAGGACGTCTCCGAGCGCCTCGCCGCCGCGGACGACGACGAGGTCTTCGACCTCCTGGGCAAGGAGTTCGGCATCGAATGACCGTACCGCCGACCCTCCCGCGGGCCGCCCGAGCGCTGCCCAGACCGAGTACCCACAGCCCGAGCACCCCGAGGTGGAACGCGTGAGCGAGGACAAGCTCCGGTACTTCCTGAAGCGCGTCACGGCCGAGCTGCACGAGAGCCGCGAGCGCGTCCGCGAGTTGGAGACCGTGACCGGCGAGCCCATCGCCGTCGTCGGCATGGGCTGCCGCTACCCGGGCGGCGTGCGCACGCCGGACGAGCTCTGGAACCTGGTCGCCACCGGCACCGACGCGGTCGGCGACTTCCCCGCCGACCGCGGCTGGGACCCGGGCGAGGCGGCCACCCACGGCTACGAGACCCGCGGCGGCTTCCTCCCCGACGCGGCCGAGTTCGACCCCGGCTTCTTCGGCATCAGCCCGCGCGAGGCCCTCGCGATGGACCCCCAGCAGCGCCTCGTGATGGAGGTCGCCTGGGAGACCCTGGAGCACGCCGGACTCGACCCGCGCGCCCTGCGCGGCTCGCACACCGGCGTGTTCGTCGGCGCCAGCGCGTCCGGCTACGACTGGTACGCGCGCGAACACGGCCACGACGAGGGCCACCTGGTCACCGGCAGCGCGATCAGCGTGCTCTCCGGCCGGGTCTCCTACACCCTGGGCCTGAACGGGCCCGCCGTGACCGTCGACACGGCCTGCTCCTCCTCGCTGGCCGCCGTCCACCTGGCGGCCCGCTCGCTGCGCACGGGCGAATGTTCGCTCGCCCTCGCCGGCGGCGTGATGGTGATGTCCACCCCGGTGATGTTCGCCGACTTCGCCCGCCAGCAGGGCCTCGCCTCCGACGGACGCTGCAAGCCGTTCTCGGAGAACGCCGACGGCACCGGCTGGGGCGAGGGCGCCGGACTCGTCCTGCTGGAGCGGCTGTCGGACGCCCGCCGCAACGGCCACCGCGTTCTGGCGGTCATCCGCGGCAGCGCGATGAACCAGGACGGCGCGTCGAACGGCCTGACGGCGCCCAGCGCGCCCGCACAGCGCCGGGTCATCCGGGCCGCCCTCGCCGACGCCCGCCTGACGGCCGCCGAGGTCGACGCGGTCGAGGCGCACGGGACGGGCACGGAGCTGGGCGACCCGATCGAGGCCGGCGCGCTGCTGGCCACCTACGGACAGGGCCGCGACGAGGACCGGCCGCTGTGGCTCGGCTCGCTCAAGTCCAACATCGGCCACGCCCAGCAGGCCGCCGGCGTCGGCGGCGTGATGAAGATGGTGCTCGCCCTGCGGCACGGCACCCTGCCCAGGACCCTGCACGCCGGGGAGCCGACCTCGCACGTCGACTGGGCCTCGGGGAACGTCCGGCTGCTCCAGGAACCGGTGGAGTGGCCGGCGGGCGAGCGGGTGCGCCGAGCAGGTGTGTCGGCGTTCGGCGCGAGCGGGACGAACGTCCACGTGATCCTGGAGGAGGCGCCCGCGCCGACGGCCGGGGAGCCGGCGGTGAACGAGGAGCCGACGCCGGAGGAGGAGCGCCCGGCGCCCGTCCTGCCGACGGCGGCGTCGGCCTGGGTGGTGTCGGGCCGCAACGCGACCGCGCTGGCCGGTCAGGCGGGCCGGCTGCGCGAGCACGTGGTGGCGCGGCCGGAGCTGCCGGTGGGCGACGTCGCGTGGTCGCTGGCCACGACGCGGTCGGCCTTCGAGCGGCGTGCGGTGGTGCTGGGCGGCGAGCGGGGTGAGCTCGCGGCGGGTCTCGCGGCGGTGGCCACGGGACAGCCCGCGGCGGGTGTGGTGACCGGTTCGGTGGCCTCCGGCGGCGCCGGGCGGACGGTCTTCGTCTTCCCGGGGCAGGGGAGTCAGTGGGTCGGGATGGGTCGCGAGCTGGCGGAGGCCTCGCCGGTGTTCGCGGCGCGGCTGGCCGAGTGTGCTGCGGCTCTGGCGCCTTATGTGGACTGGCAGTTGGACGATGTCCTGGCGGGCCTTCACGGTTTCGAGGCTGCTGACGTCGTGCAGCCGGCGCTGTGGGCCGTGATGGTGTCGCTGGCTGCGGTGTGGGAGGCGGCTGGTGTCGCTCCGGACGCGGTGGTCGGTCACTCGCAGGGCGAGATCGCGGCGGCAGTCGTCGCGGGGATTCTCTCCCTCGACGATGCCGCCAAGGTGGTCGCTCTGCGGAGCAAGACCCTGAAGGCGCTGGCTGGTCGCGGCGGGATGCTGTCGATCGCCGAGCCGGTGGAGGGTGTTCGGGCGAGGATCGCTTCGTACGGCACCCGCCTTTCCATCGCGGCCGTGAACGGTCCGTCGGCGACGGTCGTCTCCGGTGACGCCGACGCGCTGCGTGAACTCGCGGACTCCTGTGGGGAGTCCCCGCGTGCCCGGATGATCCCGGTGGACTACGCCTCGCACAGCGCCCACGTGGACGAGCTGCGCGAGGAGATCCTCGCCGTCCTCCAGGGCATCGCCCCCCGCGAGGTGCAGGTCCCGATGATCTCCGCGCTGACCGGCGAGTGGCTGTCCGGCCCGGAGCTGGATCCGGCGTACTGGTACGCCTCCCTGCGCGAGACGGTCGAGTTCGACCGTGCCGTGCGGACCCTCGGCGAGGCCGGGCACGGCGTGTTCCTGGAGGTCTCCCCGCACCCGGTGCTGACCCCGGCGATCGCCGACAGCCTGGAGGACCGCTCCCCGACCGTGGTGGGCACCCTGCGCCGCGAGGAGGGCGGCGCCGAGCGCCTGCTGACCTCGCTCGCCGAGGCGTACACGGGCGGCGCCCCTGTCGACTGGGCGGCGGTGCTCGGCGGCGGGACGGCGGTCGAGCTGCCGACCTACGCCTTCCAGCGCCAGCGGTACTGGCCGGCGGCCCCGGCCCGGCCGGCGGGCGCGGCGGGCGTCGACGACTGGCGCTACCGGATCCGCTGGCAGCCCGCGGACGCGGACCCGGCCGCCGTACCGGCCCTGTCCGGCACCTGGCTGCTCGTCGGCGAGGGGGACGTGGCCGACGCGTGCGCCCGCGCCCTGGCCGACCACGGCGCGCAGGTCGTCCGGACCGGCGTCGAGACCCTCGACCAGGCCGTCACCGGCCCCGTGTCCGGCGTGGTGTCCCTGCTGGCGCTGGAGGAGGGCCACGACCCGGCGTACCCGTGGATCCCGCGCGGCACCGCCGCGACGGTCGACCTCGTCCAGGCGCTGCGCCGGACCGGAGTCGACGCCCCGCTGTGGCTGCTGACCCGGGGCGCGGTGCAGACCGGACCGGACGAGGTGACGACCGCCCCCGTGCAGACCCAGCTGTGGGGCATGGGCCGCGTCATCGGCATGGAACTCCCGGACAGCTGGGGCGGGTTGGTCGACCTCCCGCCGGAGTTCGACGCGCGGACCGGCGCCCGGCTGGTCGCGGTCCTCGCGGACCGCACGGAGGACCAGGTCGCCCTGCGCCCCTCCGGCACGCTCGCCCGCCGCCTGGTGCGGGCCGAGCCGCGGCCGGCCGGCCGCGCCCCCTGGCGGGCGCGCGGCACCGTGCTGCTGACCGGCGGCACCGGCTCGATCGGGGCCTGTGTCGCGCGCTGGCTCGCCGAGCGGGACACCCCGCGCGTCGTGCTGACGAGCCGTTCCGGCCCGTCCGCGGAGGGGGCGGTGGAACTCGCGGCCGCGATGGCGTCCGCCGGGACGGCCGTCGACATCGTCAGCTGCGACACCGGCGTCCGCCGGGACGTCACCGACCTCGTCGCCCGGATCGAGGCCACCGGACCGGGCCTGTCCACGGTCCTGCACTCGGCCAACACCGGCTACCTGGCCCGGGTCGAGGACACCACCAGGGAGGGCCTGGCGGCGGCCCTCAGTGCCAAGGCCGCCGGGGCCACCTACCTGGACGAGGCGACGGCCGCGCTGGACGTGGACGAGTTCGTGCTGTTCTCGTCGATCTCGGCGACCTGGGGGAGCAACGACCACGGCCCGTACGCGGCGGGGAACGCCTTCCTGGACGGCCTGGCCGAGGACCGCCGGGCCCGGGGCCTGCCGGGCACCTCGATCGCCTGGGGCGTCTGGGACTCCCGGGACTGGGACGCGGTCGACGACCTGATGGACCACAGCCCCGGCCGGGTGACGCCCCGACGGCTCCGCCGGCAGGGGATGAACTTCCTCGAGACCGAACGGGCGCTGACGGCGCTGGACCAGACCCTCGCGGACGACGAGACCTTCATCGCGCTCGCCGACGTGACGTGGGAGAAGTTCGCGCCGGTGTTCCGCGCGGCGCGCCCGCGCCCGCTGCTGGACGCCATCCCCGAGGCCCGGGAGCAGGAGGACCGGGGCCCGGACGCCGCCGGGTCGGACCGGCCGGCCGAGGCCACCGGCGAACTGTTCCGCTCCCTCGTCGGCCTGACCGCCGCCGAGCGCCGCCGCGCGGTGGTCGAGCTGGTCCGCGCGCACGCCGCCGCCGTCCTCGGCCACGGCTCCGCGGCCGAGGTCCCGACCACGCGCGCCTTCCGGGAGCTCGGCTTCGACTCGCTGACCGCCGTCGAACTGCGCAACCGGCTGGGCGGCGCCGCGGGCGTCCGGCTGCCCGCCACGGTCGTGTTCGACCACCCCAACCCGGCCGCCCTGGCCGAGGAGATCCTCTCCCGGCTCTTCGGGGCCGAGGCGGCGGCCGGCGCCGGGCCGGTGCCCGCCGTGGTCGCGGCCCCCGCCGAACCGGTCGCGATCGTCGGCATGGCCTGCCGCTACCCCGGCGGGATCCGGACCCCCGAGGAGCTCTGGGCCCTCCTGGCCGAGCACGGGGACGCGATCGGCGGCTTCCCGACCGACCGCGGCTGGAACACCGAGGGCCTCTTCGACCCGGACCCGGACGCCGAGGGCAAGACCTACGTCGCCGAGGGCGGCTTCCTGACCGGGGCCGCCGAGTTCGACGCCGCCTTCTTCGGGATCAGCCCGCGCGAGGCCCTGTCGATGGACCCCCAGCAGCGGCTGCTGCTGGAGACCTCCTGGGAGGCCGTCGAGCGCGCGGGCATCGACCCGAAGTCGCTGCACGGCTCCGCGACCGGCGTGTTCGTCGGCGCGGCCCGGTCGACCTACCTCGGCGTGGTGGAGGAGACCGCCGGGTCCGAAGGACACCGCATGACCGGCACGGCGATGAGCGTGCTGTCCGGCCGGATCGCCTACGCACTGGGCCTGGTGGGCCCGGCGATGACGGTGGACACCGCCTGCTCCTCCTCGCTGGTCGCGCTGCACCAGGCCGTGCAGTCGCTGCGGTCGGGCGAGTGCTCGGTCGCCCTGGCGGGCGGCGTGACGGTGATGGCCGACCCGGGCGAGTTCGTCGGCTTCTCGCGGCTGCGGGCCCTGTCGCCGAACGGCCGCTGCCAGGCCTTCGGCGAGGGCGCCGACGGCATGGGCATGGGCGAGGGCGTCGGCATCGTGGTGCTCGAACGCCTCTCCGACGCCCGCCGCAACGGGCACCGGGTGCTCGGCGTGGTGCGCGGCAGCGCCATCAACCAGGACGGCGCCTCCAACGGCCTCACCGCCCCCAACGGCCCCTCGCAGCAGCGCGTCATCCGCGCGGCGCTGGCCAACGCCCGGATCTCGGCGGCGGACGTGGACGCGGTCGAGGCGCACGGGACGGGCACGGAGCTGGGCGACCCGATCGAGGCGGGTGCGCTGCTGGCGACGTACGGCCAGGAGCGCTTCGAGGACCGGCCGTTGTGGCTGGGGTCGGCGAAGTCCAACATCGGGCACGCCCAGCAGGCCGCCGGTGTGGCCGGTGTGATCAAGATGGTGCTGGCGCTGCAAGCCGGTGTGCTGCCGAAGACCCTGCACGCCGACGAGCCGTCCTCGCACGTGGATTGGGAGACGGGCAACGTCCGGCTGTTGCAGGACGAGGTGGCGTGGCCGGCGGGCGAGCGGCCGCGCCGGGCGGGTGTGTCGGCGTTCGGGATCAGCGGCACCAACGCGCACGTGATCATCGAAGAGGCCCCGGTCGAGGCGGAGACCGTCCCCGAGGACGCCGCCGAGGGCCTCGCGCCGGTCCTGTCGCGCCCCCTCCCGGCGTGGGTGCTGTCCGGCCGTGACGGGCAGACGCTCGCCGGTCAGGCGGGCCGGCTGCGCGAGCACGTCGCGGAGCGGCCGGAGCTGCCGGTCGGTGACGTCGCGTGGTCGCTGGCCACGACGCGGTCGGCCTTCGAGCAGCGCGCGGTGGTGCTGGGAGCGGACCGGGACGAACTGGAGGCGGGGCTTTCGGCCGTCGCCACCGGACAGCCCGCGCCCGGCGTGGTCACCGGCGAGGTCGCCCCGGACGGGGTGGGGCGGACGGTGTTCGTCTTCCCCGGTCAGGGCAGCCAGTGGGTCGGGATGGGCCGCGAGCTGGCGGAGGCCTCGCCGGTGTTCGCGGCGCGGCTGGCCGAGTGTGCCGAGGCTCTCGCGCCGTACGTGGACTGGCAGTTGGACGATGTGCTGGCGGGCCGGCACGGCTTCGAGGCCGCCGATGTGGTGCAGCCGGCGCTGTGGGCGGTGATGGTCTCGCTCGCCGCGGTGTGGGAGGCGGCCGGTGTCGCTCCCGATGCCGTGGTCGGTCACTCGCAGGGCGAGATCGCGGCGGCCGCCGTCGCGGGGATTCTCTCCCTGGACGACGCCGCGAAGGTCGTGGCTCTGCGGAGCAAGACCCTGAAGGCGCTGGCGGGTCGTGGCGGGATGCTGTCGATCGCGGAGCCGGTGGACGGTGTCCGCGCCCGGATCGCCCCGTACGGTTCCCGGCTGTCGGTCGCGGCCGTGAACGGCCCGTCGGCGACGGTCGTCTCCGGTGACGCCGACGCGCTGCGCGAACTCGCCGACTCCTGCGGGGAGTTCCCGCGCACCCGGATGATCCCGGTGGACTACGCCTCGCACAGCGCCCACGTGGACGAGCTGCGCGAGGAGATCCTCGCCGTCCTCCAGGGCATCGCGCCGACCGACCCCCGCATCCCCATGGTCTCCGCCATGACCGGCGCGTGGCTGTCCGGCCCGGAGATGGACCCGGCCTACTGGTACGCGTCCCTGCGCGAGACCGTCGAGTTCGACCGCGCCGTGCGGATCCTCGCCGACGCGGGCCACGGGGCGTACGTCGAGGTGTCCCCGCACCCGGTGCTCACCCCGGCGATCAGCGACGCCTTCGCGGACCGGACCCCGGCCGTGGTCGGCACCCTGCGCCGGGAGGACGGCGGCGCCGGGCGTCTCCTGGCCTCGCTCGCCGAGGCGTACGTCCGGGGCCTGCCCGTCGCCTGGACCGCGCTCCTGGGCGGCGGCACGGTTGTGGACCTCCCCACCTACGCCTTCCGGCGGGACCGGTTCTGGCCGGAGCCCACCGAGGCCCCGACCGTACCGGTCACCGCGGGCACGCCCGCCGAGGCGGGCTTCTGGAACGCCGTCGAGCGCGGTGACGCCGATGCTCTCGCCAACCTGCTCGGCGTCGACCCGGCCGACCCGGCCCTCGGCGCGCTCACCGGCTGGCGCCACCGCGAACGCGCCGAGTCGGCCGTCGCCGGCTGGCGCTACCGCATCGCCTGGTCGGCCCTGCCCGAGCACGGCACCGCGCTGACCGGCACCTGGCTGCTCGTCGGCTCCGCGCCGGACGTCGCCGACGCCCTGACGGCCGCCGGCGCCCGCGTCCTCACGGTGCCCGGGGACGGTATCGACACCACCGACCGCGAGGCGCTCGCCGCCGCGCTGCCCACCGGTGTCGCCGACCTCTCCGGCATCGTCTCCGCCCTCGCCCTCGACGACGAGGCGGCCGCGCCGCTCGACGCCCACCCCGGCGTCCCGCGCGGCCTGGCCGCCACCCTGGCCCTGGCCCAGGCCGTCGCCGACCGGCGCGGGGACGGGGACGACACGCCCGCCGCCCCGCTGTGGGTGCTGACCCGGGGCGCGGCCGCCGCCACCGACGGCGAGCCGGCCGGCCCGCCCGTCCACGCCCAGATCTGGGCCCTCGGCCGGACGGCCGCCCTCGCCCACCCCGACCTGTGGGGCGGCCTGATCGACCTGCCGCAGCGTCCCGAGGACACCGGCCCCGCCCTGCGGCGCCTGGCCGCCGTCCTCACGGGCGGCGACGGCGAGGACCAGGTGGCGCTGCGCCCGTCCGGCGCGTACGGACGACGGCTGGTGCGCGCCGCGCAGCCGCAGGCCCCGGCGAACGGCACCGCGTGGACCCCGCGCGGCACCGTCCTGGTCACCGGCGGGACCGGCGCCATCGGCGAGCACGTCGCGCGCTGGCTCGCCGACCGCGGCACGCGGCGCGTCGTGCTGACCGGCCGTCGCGGCCCGGCCACCGAGGGCGTCGCCGCCCGCGCCGCCGAACTCGCCGCCCGCGGCACCGGCGTCGACGTCGTCGCCTGCGACGTCGCCGAGCGCGCCGAGGTCGCCGCCCTGCTGGCCCGGATCGACGCCACCGGCGGCCCGGCCCTGTCCACGGTGCTGCACACCGCGGGCGTCGGCCAGGGCGGCACCGTCGGCGAGACCACCGCGGCCGGGCTGGCCGAGGTGTGCGCCCCCAAGGCGGGCGGCGCCCGCTGGCTCGACGAGCTGACCGCCGACCGCGGCCTCGACGACTTCGTGCTGTTCTCCTCCGGCGCCGCCGTCTGGGGCGGCAGCGACCAGGCCGGCTACGCCGCCGCCAACGGCTACCTCGACGGCCTCGCCGCCGAACGCCGCGCCGCCGGCCGCCCCGCCACCACGCTCTCCTGGGGCCTGTGGGACGGCGGCGGCATGGGCGGCGGCAGCGTGACCACCCGGCTGACCCGCTACGGCGTCCGGGCCATGGCGCCCGAACTCGCCGTCCGCGCCCTCGGCCAGGCCCTGGACGGGGGAGAGGACGCCGTCACCGTCGCGGACATCGACTGGTCGGTGTTCGGCCCGACGTTCACCCTGCGCCGTCCCAGCCGCCTCCTCGCCGACCTGCCCGACGCCGGGACCCGACCGGAACCCGCGGACTCCGGCCCCGGCACCGGGAGCGGCGCACCGGACGGCACCGGCCTGGCCGACCGACTCGCCGGCCTGCCCCACGCGGAGCAGCTGCGCCGACTCGTGGAGATCGTCTGCGACCAGGCCGCCGCCGTCCTCGGCCACACCGCCGGAGCACTGCCCAAGGGCCGGCCGTTCCGCCACCTCGGCTTCGACTCCGTGATGGCCGTCGACCTGCGCAACCGGATCACCGACACCACCGGGCGGCGGCTGCCCGCCACCCTCGTCTTCGACCACCCGACCCCCGCCGAACTCGCCGAGTACCTGCACGGCGAACTCGGCCTGCGAGCCGCGCCCGCCGACGACACCCGGGCCGCCCCCGGCGCCGACCCGGTGCTCGACGGGCTCGACCGCCTGGAGGCCGCGCTCGCGGCGGTGCCCGGCGGCAGCGGCGCCCGGCGCGACGTGACCCTGCGGCTGAGGAACGTGCTCTCCCGCTGGCTGGGCGACACCGAGCAACCACGGCAGGACGAGCAGGAGCAGCAGACGCTGGCCGGGCGACTGGACGACGCCGACGCCGGCGAGGTCCTGGACTTCATCAACAAGGAATTGGGGCTTTCGTGATGACCGGTGGTGCGCAGGCGGCGGGCGGCGACAAGCAGCTGCTCGACACTCTGAAGAAGCTCGCCGCCGACCTGTATCGGACCCGCGAGCGCGTCAAGGAACTGGAAGCCGGCGAGCGCGAGCCGATCGCCGTCGTCGGCCTCGGCTGCCGCTACGCCGGGGGCATCACCGGCCCCGACCGGTTCTGGGACCTGCTCTCCGCCGGGACGGACGCCATGGGCGGCTTCCCCACCGACCGCGGCTGGGCGGAGTGGGAGCGCGCCTACGGCAACCCGGACGCGCGCGCCGGCGAGGACTACGCCCGGGTCGGCGGATTCCTCTACGACGTGGCCGACTTCGACCCCGGGTTCTTCGGGATCAGCCCGCGCGAGGCCCTGGCGATGGACCCGCAGCAGCGGATCCTGCTGGAGACCGCCTGGGAGGCGGTCGAGCGGGCCGGCATCGACCCGATGTCCCTGAAGGGCTCCGACACCGGCGTGTTCGTCGGCGCCAGCGGCACCGCGTACGGATCGGGCGTGGGCGGCAACGGCAGCGGTGCCGAGGGCTACAAGATGACCGGCGGCCTGACCGCCGTCGTCTCCGGACGCATCTCCTACACGCTGGGCCTGACCGGCCCCGCCGTGACGATCGACACCGCCTGCTCCTCCTCGCTCGTGGCACTCCACCTCGCGGTGCGCTCGCTGCGCTCGGGCGAGTGCTCCCTCGCCCTGGCGGGCGGCGTCGAGGTGCTGGTCATGCCCGACGCGTACATCGAGTTCTCCCAGCAGGGCGGCATGGCCGCCGACGGCCGGTGCAAGTCCTTCGCCGCCGAGGCCGACGGCATCGGCTGGGGCGAGGGCGCCGGCATCATCGCGCTGGAGCGCCTCTCCGACGCCCGCCGCAACGGCCACCAGGTGCTCGGCGTGATCCGCGGCAGCGCCGTCAACCAGGACGGCGCCTCCAACGGCATCACCGCCCCCAACGGGCCCTCGCAGTACCGCGTCATCCACTCGGCGCTGGCCGACGCCGGCCTGACCGCGGCCGACGTGGACGTGGTCGAGGCACACGGGACGGGCACCACGCTGGGCGACCCGATCGAGGCGCAGGCGCTGCTCGCCACCTACGGGCAGGCCGAGGACCGCGCCGCCGACCGGCCGCTCTGGCTGGGCTCGGTGAAGTCCAACATCGGCCACTCCGGCTGCGCGAGCGGCGTCGCCGGTGTGATCAAGATGGTGCTGGCGCTGCAGCAGGGCGTGCTGCCGAAGACCCTCTTCGCCGGGAACCCGTCGCCGCACGTGGACTGGGCCTCGGGCAACGTCCGGCTGCTGAGCGAAGCGGTGGCGTGGCCGGCGGGCGAGCAGCCGCGCCGCGCGGGCGTGTCCGCGTTCGGCGTCAGCGGCACCAACGCGCACCTGATCCTGGAGGAGGCGCCGGCGGGCTCGGGCCGTCCGGAGGTCGTGGCGGGCGCCGCGCCGCGCGTCCTGTCCGGCGAGGGCCTTCCCGCGTGGGTGGTGTCGGGGCAGAGCGCCGCGGCGCTGGCCGGTCAGGCGGGTCGGCTGCGTGAACACGTGGCGGAGCGGCCGGAGTTGTCGGTCGGCGACGTCGCGTGGTCGCTGGCCACGACGCGGTCGGCGCTGGAGCACCGGGCCGTCGTGCTCGGCCCGGACCGGGACGGACTCGCCGCGGGGCTGACGGCCGTCGCCGCCGGGCAGCCCGCGCCCGGCGTGGTCACGGGCTCCGTGGACGCCGCCGGTGTGGGGCGGACGGTGTTCGTCTTCCCGGGGCAGGGGAGTCAGTGGGTCGGGATGGGGCGTGAGCTGGCGGAGGTTTCGCCGGTGTTCGCGGCGCGGCTGGCCGAGTGTGCCGAGGCTCTGGCGCCTTATGTGGACTGGCAGTTGGATGACGTTCTGGCGGGCCGGCACGGTTTCGAGGCCGCCGATGTGGTGCAGCCGGCGCTGTGGGCCGTGATGGTCTCGCTCGCCGCCGTCTGGGAGGCGGCCGGTGTCGCTCCCGATGCCGTGGTCGGTCACTCGCAGGGCGAGATTGCCGCCGCCGCTGTGGCCGGGATTCTCTCCCTCGATGACGCTGCCAAGGTCGTGGCTCTGCGGAGCAAGACCCTGAAGGCCCTTGCTGGTCGCGGTGGGATGCTGTCGATCGCGGAGCCGGTGGCGGGTGTGCGGGCACGGATCGCCCCGTACGGTTCCCGTCTGTCGGTCGCGGCCGTGAACGGCCCGTCGGCGACGGTCGTCTCCGGTGACGCGGACGCGCTGCGCGAACTGGCGGACTCCTGCGGGGATGCGCCGCGCGCTCGGATGATCCCGGTCGACTACGCCTCGCACAGCGCGCACGTGGACGAGCTGCGCGAGGAGATTCTCTCGGTCCTCCAGGGCATCGCGCCGACCGAGGCCCGCATCCCCATGGTCTCCGCGCTGACCGGCGCGTGGCTGTCCGGTCCGGAGCTGGACCCCGACTACTGGTACGCCTCGCTCCGCGAGACCGTCGAGTTCGAGCGGGCGGTCCGCATCCTCGCCGAGTCCGGGCACGGGGCGTTCGTGGAGGCCTCCCCGCACGCGGTGCTGACCGGCGCGGTGGGCGACGTCGTCGAGGACATCGAGGGCTCGGCCGTGGTCGGCACCCTGCGGCGCGAGGAGGGCGGCGCCGGGCGTCTTCTGACCTCGCTCGCCGAGGCCTACGTGCGGGGCCTCCCCGTCGACTGGGCCGCGCTCCTGGGCGGCGGCACGGTCGTGGACCTGCCCACCTACGCCTTCCAGCGCCGGCGCTACTGGCTCGGCGCCGTGGCCTCCGTCCAGGCCGCCGGCCCGGACACCTCGGTGGACGACTGGCGCTACCGGATCGTCTGGCAGGCGGCCGACGCGAACCGGGCCGCCACGCCGTCGGGTACCTGGCTGCTGGTCGGCGACGGCCCCGACCGGGAGGCGGTCGCGAACGCGCTGACGGCCCGCGGTGCGAGCGTCGTCGCCGTCGCGGGACCGGAGGACGTCGACGCGGCACTGGCCGAGGGCGTGGCCGGTGTGGTGTCGCTGCTGGCCCTGGACGAGACGCCGCTGGCGGAGCACCCGTCGGTTCCGGGCGGTCTGGCCGGGACGGTCGACCTGGTCCGGGTGCTGGTCGAGACCGGTGTCACGGCCCCGCTGTGGGTGCTGACCCGTGGTGCGGTGGCGGTCGGCGCCGACGAGGTGACGACCAGTCCGGTGCAGGCCCAGGTCTGGGGTCTGGGCCGGGCCGTGGGCCTGGAGCACGCGGACTGGTGGGGCGGTCTGGTCGACCTGCCGCCGGTGCTGGACGCCGAGGCCGCCGCTCGTCTGGTCGGTGTGTTCGCGGACGGCGGTGAGGACCAGGTCGCGGTGCGGCCGTCGGGTGTGTTCCTGCGCCGTCTGGTGCGGGCCGAGGCCCGGCGCGTCGAGTCGGAGGACTGGTCGCCGCGCGGCACCGTCCTGCTGACCGGCGGTACGGGGTCGATCGGTGTCTGCATCGGCCCCTGGCTTGCCGAGCACGGCGCGCCGAGGGTGGTTCTGACCTCCCGGTCCGGCCCGTCGGCGCCCGGGGTGGCGGCACTGGCCGCCGCCGTGGCGAACGGCGGCTCGGCCGTCGAGGTCGTCAGCTGCGACCTGGCGGACCGGGACCAGGCGACCGGCCTGGTGGCCTGGATCGAGGCCTCCGGCCCCGGCCTGTCCACCGTCCTGCACTCCGCCAACGCGCCCTACCTGGCCAGGGTGGAGGACACCAGCCGCGAAGGCCTGGTCGCCGCGCTCGGCGCGAAGGCGGCCGGCGCCGTCCACCTGGACGAGGCCACGGCCGGCCTGGGCATCGACGAGTTCGTCCTCTTCTCGTCGATCTCGGCGACCTGGGGCAGCAACGACCATGGCGCCTACGCCGCCGGCAACGCCTTCCTCGACGCGCTGGCGGAGGACCGCCGGGCCCGCGGCCTGCCCGGCACCTCGATCGCGTGGGGCGTCTGGAACACCCGCGACTGGGACGCCGTCGACGCGGTGATGGACCAGGCACCCGGCCGGGTGACGCCCCAGCGCCTGCTGCGGCAGGGCATGAACTTCCTCGACACCCAGCGGGCGTTGACGGCGCTCGGCGAGGTGCTCGCCGACGACGAGACCTTCATCGCCCTCGCGGACGTCGAGTGGGAGAAGTTCGCGCCGGTCTTCACGGCCGCGCGCCCGCGCCCGCTGCTGGACACCATCCCCGAGGCCCGGGCCGAGACGGCCGCCGCGACGGCCGCCGACGAGCGCGGCGAGTTCGCCTCGCGGCTGGCCGGGCTGTCGGCGGCCGAGCGGCGCCGGAGCGTCGTGGAACTGGTGCGCTCCCACGCCGCCGCGGTCCTCGGCCACGAGTCGGCGGACGAGATCGTCGCGACGCGGGCCTTCCGGGAGCTGGGCTTCGACTCGCTGACCGCCGTCGAACTGCGCAACCGCCTGAACACCGCCTGCGGCCTGCGCCTGCCGTCCACCGTCGTCTTCGACCACCCGAGCGCGTCCGTGCTGGCCGAGGAGATCCTGAGCGCGCTGTTCGGGGCGGAGGGCCCCGGCCAGGTGGTCGCGGTGGCCGCCGCGCCCTCGGAGCCGATCGCGATCGTCGGCATGGCCTGCCGCTACCCGGGCGGCGTGCGCTCGCCCGAGGAGCTGTGGGACCTGATCGCCGCCGGCGGGGACGCGATCAGCGGCTTCCCGGCCGACCGCGGCTGGGACGCCGAGGCGCTGTTCGACGCGGACGCCGACGCCGAGGGCTCGACCTACGTCGTGGAGGGCGGATTCCTCAGCGGCGCCGGGGAGTTCGACGCCGGGTTCTTCGGCATCAGCCCGCGCGAGGCCCTCGCCATGGACCCGCAGCAGCGCCTCCTGCTGGAGACGTCCTGGGAGGCCGTCGAGCGCGCGGGCATCGACCCGCAGACGCTGCACGGCTCGGCGACCGGCGTCTTCATCGGCGCGGCCCCGTCCGGCTACTTCGGCGCGGTCGGGGACGAGGCCGGCGTACAGGCCCACCTGATCACCGGGAACGCGCTGAGCGTGCTCTCCGGCCGGATCGCCTACTCCCTGGGCCTGGTCGGCCCGGCGATGACCGTGGACACCGCGTGCTCCTCCTCGCTGGTCGCGCTGCACCAGGCGACCCAGGCGCTGCGGTCGGGCGAGTGCACGGTGGCGCTGGCCGGCGGCGTGACCGTGATGGCCGACCCCGGCGAGTTCGTCGGCTTCTCGCGGCTGCGTGCGCTGTCCTCCGACGGCCGCTGCAAGGCCTTCGGCGACGGCGCGGACGGCATGGGCATCGGCGAAGGCGTCGGAATGCTGGTGCTGGAACGGCTGTCGGACGCCCGCCGCAACGGGCACCAGGTGCTCGGCGTGCTCCGCGGGAGCGCCGTCAACCAGGACGGCGCCTCCAACGGCCTGTCCGCGCCCAACGGCCCCTCGCAGCAGCGCGTGATCCTCTCCGCGCTGGCCAACGCCCAGCTGTCGGCGTCCGACGTCGACGCGGTCGAGGCGCACGGCACCGGCACCACGCTCGGTGACCCGATCGAGGCCGGCGCGCTGCTGGCCACCTACGGCCAGGGACGCGCCGGGGACCGACCGCTGTGGCTGGGGTCGGTGAAGTCCAACATCGGGCACGCCCAGCAGGCCGCCGGTGTGGCCGGTGTGATCAAGATGGTGATGGCGCTGCGGCACGGCGTGCTGCCGAAGACCCTGCACGCCGAGCAGCCGTCCTCGCACGTGGACTGGGACCTGGGCAACGTCCGGCTGCTCCAGGAGCAGGTGGAGTGGCCGGCGGGCGAGCGGCCGCGCCGGGCGGGTGTGTCCGCCTTCGGGATCAGCGGCACCAACGTCCACGTGATCGTGGAGGAGGCCCCGGCGGCCGTCGAGACGGCGCCCGAGCCTGGGCCGGAGCTCCCGGCGCTTTCGATGCTCCCGGAGCTTCCGGTGCTGACCGGCGGGACGTCGGTGTGGCGGGTCTCCGGTCGTAGTGCGGTGGCGCTGGCCGGCCAGGCCGGTCGACTGCGTGAACACGTGTTGGCGCGGCCGGAGTTGTCGGTCGGCGATGTGGCGTGGTCGCTCGCGACGACGCGATCGGTGTTCGAGCAGCGTGCGGTGGTGCTGGGCGGCGAGCGGAGTGAGCTCGCGGCGGGTCTCGCGGCGGTGGCCACGGGGCAGCCCGCGCCCGGTGTCGTGACCGGCGGACTCGCTCCCGGTGGGGTGGGGCGGACGGTGTTCGTCTTCCCCGGGCAGGGGAGCCAGTGGGTCGGGATGGGGCGTGAGCTGGCGGAGTCTTCGCCGGTGTTCGCGGCGCGGCTGGCGGAGTGCGCCGAGGCTCTGGCGCCTTATGTGGACTGGCAGTTGGACGATGTGCTGGCCGGGCTTCATGGGTTCGAGGCTGCTGATGTGGTGCAGCCGGCGTTGTGGGCGGTGATGGTCTCGCTGGCTGCGGTGTGGGAGGCGGCCGGTGTCGCTCCGGACGCCGTGGTCGGTCACTCGCAGGGTGAGATCGCGGCGGCTGCTGTCGCGGGGATTCTTTCGCTGGAGGATGCGGCGAAGGTTGTTGCTCTTCGCAGCCGGACCCTGAAGGCTCTGGCCGGTCGCGGTGGGATGCTGTCGATCGCGGAGCCGGTGGCGGGTGTCCGCGCGCGGATCGCCCCGTATGGTGCCCGGTTGTCGGTGGCGGCGGTGAACGGTCCGTCGGCGACGGTGGTTTCCGGTGACGCCGATGCGCTGCGCGAACTCGCCGAGGCGTGCGGGGATTCGCCGCGCGCCCGGATGATCCCGGTGGACTACGCCTCGCACAGCGCCCATGTGGACGAGCTGCGCGAGGAGATCCTCTCCGTCCTTGAGGGGATCCGGCCTCGTGAGGCGCAGGTCCCGATGATCTCCGCGCTGACGGGCGAGTGGCTGGCCGGCTCCGAGCTGGACCCGGCGTACTGGTACGCGTCGCTCCGGGAGACCGTCGAGTTCGAGCGGGCGGTTCGTCTGCTGGGTGAGTCCGGGCACGGGGTGTTCCTGGAGGTGTCGCCGCACCCGGTGCTGACCCCGGCGATCGGTGACGCCCTGGAGGCGTTGTCCCCGGTCGTGGTGGGCACGTTGCGGCGCGACGAGGGCGGCGCGCAGCGCCTGCTGACGTCGTTCGCCGAGGCCTACGTCCAGGGCGCCACGGTGGACTGGGTGTCGGTCCTCGCCGGTGGTTCGACGGTGGACCTGCCGACGTACGCGTTCCAGCACCGTCACTACTGGCCCGAGGCGGTGGCCGAGGTTGCCGAGGGCTCCGTCATCGATGCCGAGTTCTGGGCGGCGGTCGAGGGCGGGGACGCCGACGGCCTGGCGGCGGCGTTGAACATCGACGGCGACCGGCTGGGCGAGGTGTTGCCGGCGCTGGCCGACTACCGGCGCCGGGGCCAGGCCGATGCGGCGGTCGCGGACTGGCGGTACCGGGTGTCGTGGGCGCCGGTGAGCGAGTCCGGCGGGGTGCTGACCGGGACGTGGCTGCTGGTGGGGGAGTCCCCGGATGCCGCTGCGGTCGCGGAGGCGCTGGAGTCCCACGGGGCAACCGTGGTCCGTACTGCGGTGGATGCCGTGGGTGAGGCGGTGGCCGCGTGCTCCGACCTGAGCGGAGTGCTGTCGCTGCTGGCGCTGGACGAGTCGCCGGAGGAGGCGTTCCCGTGGGTGTCGCGTGGTGGTGCTGACACGCTCGCGCTGATCCGGACGCTCGATCGTGCCGGGGTTGTGGCCCCGCTGTGGGTGGTCACGCAGGGTGCGGTCGCGGGTGATGTGGTGCGGCCGGTCCAGGCGCAGGTGTGGGGTCTGGGCGCCGTGGCGGGGCTGGAGTTGGCGGGCCGCTGGGGCGGGTTGATCGACCTTCCGGCTGCCGTGGATGCCCGCGTCGGTGCGCGGCTGGCGTCCGTCCTGGTCGGCGATGAGGACCAGGTGGCGGTGCGTGCGGGCGGTGTGGTGGCGCGGCGGTTGGTGCGCGCAGGCCGTCCGAACGTGCGCGAGGTGTGGTCGCCGCGTGGTTCGGTCCTGGTGACGGGTGGTACGAGCGGCGTGGGTGCGATCACCGCCCAGTGGGTGGCGGATCGTGGCGCGGCGCGGGTCGTGCTGACGTCCCGTTCGGGTCCGGGTGCCGCCGGTGTGGCGGAGCTGGCGGCCTCGATCGCGTCTCGCGGCGCGGCAGTTGAGGTGGTGGCGTGTGACGTCGCCGACCGCGCCTCCGTCAAGGGCCTGCTCGACTCGATCGACGCGACCGGTCCGGTGTTGTCGTCGGTGGTCCACTCGGCGGGTGTCGGTGACCGTAGGCCGGTCGAGGAGATCGAGCCTTCGGACCTGTCCTGGCTGCTGTCGGCGAAGGTCGGCGGTGCCATGGTGCTGGACGAGTTGACGGCGGGTCGGGATCTGGACGCGTTCGTGCTGTTCTCGTCGGGCGCGGGTGTGTGGGGCAGCGGTGGCCTGGGCGGTTACGCGGCGGCGAACGCGCACCTGGACGCGTTGGTGGAGGACCGTCGTTCCCGTGGTCTGGTGGCTTCTTCGGTCGCGTGGGGCCTGTGGGCCGGCGTCGGCATGGCCGCGAGCTCCGGTGGTGAGCGGTTGCGCGAGTTCGGTATGGAGGGCATCGACGGGCGTCGGGGCATGCTGGCGTTGGGCCAGGTCCTGGACGCCGGTGAGGGTGCGATGGTGGTGGCCGGCTTCGACTGGCCGCAGTTCGTGCCGACCTACACCCTGCACCGGCCGAGCCGCCTGCTGGCGGATCTGCCCGAGGTCCGTGCGGTCCTGGCTGCCGAGGCCGCCGTCGCCACGACGACCGAGGAAGTCGGCGCGTGGGCGGGCCGGTTGGCCGGGATGCCGGTCGCGGAGCAGCGCCAGGTCCTGACCGACCTGGTCAGGGGCCACGCGGCCGCAGTCCTCGGTCACGAGTCGGCGGACGACGTGCTGCCGCAACGGGCGTTCAAGGAGCTGGGTTTCGACTCCGTCGGAGCGGTCGAGCTGCGGAACCGCCTCTCCAAGGAGGTCGGCGTCCGGCTCGTCTCCACGATGGTCTTCGACCACCCGAACGCCGCCGCCGTCGCGGACTACGTACGCGGCGAACTCGTCGGCGCGGACGAGCAGACGGTCCAGCGGGACGGCGCGGTCCAGGTCGTGGCCGCGGCGATCGGCGAGCCGATCGCGATCGTCGGCATGGGATGCCGGTACCCGGGCGGGGCGGTCGGCCCCGAGCAGTTCTGGAGCATGGTGGCCTCCGGCACCGACACCATCGGCGGCTTCCCGACCGACCGTGGGTGGGACGCCTACGAGGAGGAGTTCGGCAAGGGCCAGGAGTACCGGCGACAGGGCGGATTCGTCCATGACGCGGCCGAGTTCGACGCCGGGTTCTTCGGGATCAGCCCGCGCGAGGCCCTGTCGATGGACCCGCAGCAGCGGCTGCTGCTGGAGACCTCCTGGGAGGCCATCGAGCACGGCGGGATCGACCCGAAGTCGCTGCACGGCTCGGCGACCGGCGTCTTCGTCGGCGCCAACTTCTCGGGGTACAGCTCGGTCCTGCCCGTCGAGGACACCAGCCTGGACGGCTACCGGCTGATCGGGAACGTGACCGCTGTCCACTCCGGCCGGATCTCGTACTGCCTGGGCCTGACCGGTCCTGCTCTGACGGTGGACACGGCCTGCTCGTCCTCGCTGGTGGCGATGCACCAGGCGGTGCAGGCGCTGCGGGCCGGCGAGTGCTCGATGGCGCTGGCCGGCGGCGTGGCGGTGATGGTCTCCCCGGCCGCCTTCATGGAGTTCGCCCAGCAGGGTGGTATGGCGTCCAGCGGCCGGTCGAAGGCGTTCTCGGACGAGGCCGACGGCATCGGCTGGGGCGAGGGCGCGGGCATGGTGCTGCTGGAGCGTCTCTCGGACGCCCGGCGCAACGGGCACCAGGTGCTGGCGGTGATCCGTGGCAGTGCGGCGAACCAGGACGGTGCGTCCAACGGTCTGGCGGCGCCGAACGGTCCGTCGCAGCGGCGGGTGATCCGTGCGGCGCTGGCGAACGCGCAGCTGTCGGCGGCGGACGTGGACGTGGTCGAGGCGCACGGCACCGGCACGACGCTCGGTGACCCGATCGAGGCGCAGGCGCTGCTGGCCACCTACGGGCAGGCCGAGGACCGCGCCGCCGACCGGCCGCTCTGGCTGGGGTCGGTGAAGTCCAACATCGGGCACTCGCAGTGCGCCGCCGGTGTGGCCGGTGTGATCAAGATGGTGATGGCGCTGCGGCACGAGGTGCTGCCGAAGACGCTGCATGCGGACGAGCCGTCCTCGCACGTGGACTGGGAGACGGGCAACGTCCGTCTGCTCCAGGAGGCGGTGGAGTGGCCGGCGGGTGGGCGCCCGCGTCGGGCGGGTGTGTCGGCGTTCGGTGTGAGTGGTACGAACGTCCACCTGATCGTCGAGGAAGCACCGGTCGCGGCGGTCGAGGCCGAGCGCCCGGCGGAGCAGCCGGCGCCGGAGGTCCTCGGGACCGCGCCTTCGGTGTGGACGGTGTCGGGCCAGAGCGTCGCGGCGCTGGCCGGTCAGGCCGGTCGGCTGCGTGAACACGTGCTGGCGCGGCCGGAGTTGTCGGTCGGCGATGTGGCGTGGTCGCTGGCGACGGCGCGTGCGGCGCTGGAGCACCGGGCGGTCGTGCTCGGTGGCGAGCGGAGTGAGCTCGCGGCGGGTCTCGTGGCGGTGGCCACGGGGCAGCCGGCGGCGGGTGTGGTGACCGGGTCGGTGGCTCCTGGCGGGGTGGGGCGGACGGTGTTCGTCTTCCCCGGTCAGGGCAGCCAGTGGGTCGGCATGGGGCGCGAGCTGGCGGAGGCCTCGCCGGTCTTCGCCGCGAAGTTGGCGGAGTGCGCTGCGGCTCTCGCTCCGTACGTGGAGTGGCAGTTGGACGATGTGCTGGCGGGCCTTCACGGTTTCGAGGCTGCTGATGTGGTGCAGCCGGCGCTGTGGGCGGTGATGGTGTCGCTCGCCGCCGTCTGGGAGGCGGCGGGTGTCGCTCCTGACGCCGTGGTCGGCCACTCGCAGGGCGAGATTGCCGCCGCCGCTGTGGCCGGGATTCTCTCCCTCGACGATGCCGCGAAGGTCGTGGCTCTGCGGAGCAAGACCCTGAAGGCCCTTGCGGGTCGTGGCGGGATGCTGTCGATCGCGGAGCCGGTGGCGGGTGTCCGCGCGCGGATCGCTCCGTACGGTTCCCGGTTGTCGGTGGCGGCCGTGAACGGTCCTTCGGCGACGGTGGTTTCCGGTGACGCGGACGCGCTGCGCGAACTCGCCGACTCCTGTGGGGAGTCCCCGCGTGCCCGGATGATTCCGGTGGACTACGCCTCGCACAGCGCGCACGTGGACGAGCTGCGCGAGGAGATCCTCTCGGTTCTCCAGGGCATCACGCCGACCGAGGCCCGCATCCCCATGGTCTCCGCGCTGACCGGCGAGTGGCTGTCGGGCCCGGAGCTGGACCCGGCGTACTGGTACGCCTCGCTCCGCGAGACCGTCGAGTTCGAGCGGGCGGTCCGGATCCTGGGCGCCTCCGGGCACGGGGTGTTCGTGGAGGTGTCCCCGCACGCGGTGCTGACCGGCGCGGTGGGCGACGTGGTCGAGGACGTCGACGGCTCGGTGGTGGTCGGCACCCTGCGCCGCGAGGACGGCGGGGCCGAGCGCCTGCTGTCGTCCTTCGCCGAGGCCTACGTCCAGGGCGCTCCGGTGGACTGGGCGAGGGTGCTCGGTAGTGGTGAGAGCGTCGGCCTGCCGACGTACGCCTTCCAGCGCCAGCGGTTCTGGCCGGAGCCGCGCACCCCGCAGCGGGCCAGGGCGTCGGTGGACGACTGGCGTTACCGGATCACCTGGCAGCCGGCGACAGGGAGCGGCCCGGCGGTCCTGTCCGGTACCTGGCTGCTGGTCGGGGACGCGGCGGACGCCGGTGTGATGGCCGAGGCGCTGGCGAGTTGTGGCGCCGAGGTCGTGCGGACGACGGTGGCGGGCCTCGACGAGGCCGTCGCCGGTGCGGATGTCCAGGGCGTGGTGTCGCTGCTGGCGCTGGACGAGTCGCTGGACGCCGAGTTCGGGTGGGTCCCGCGCGGCAGCGCCGACACCCTCGATCTGGTGCAGGCGCTGGGCCGGGCCGGGGTCACCGCTCCGCTGTGGGTGCTGACCCGCGGCGCGGTGCAGGCCGCGGCCGGCGAGGTGACGACCAACCCGATCCAGACCCAGGTCTGGGGTCTGGGTCGGGCCGTCGGCCTGGAGCATGCGGACCGTTGGGGCGGTCTGGTCGACCTGCCGCCGGTGGTGGACGCCGATGCCGCGGCCCGGCTGGTCGGCGTGTTCGCCGATGGCAGTGAGGACCAGGTCGCGGTGCGGCCGTCGGGTGTGTTCCTGCGCCGTCTGGTGCGGGCCGAGGCCCGGCGCGTCGAGTCGGCGGGCTGGTCGCCGCGCGGCACCGTCCTGCTGACCGGTGGCACCGGCTCGATCGGCGTCTGCATCGGCCCCTGGCTTGCCGAGCACCGCGCGCCGAGGGTGGTTCTGACCTCCCGCTCCGGCCCGTCGGCGCACGGTGTGGCGGCGCTGGCCGCCGCCGTGGCGAACGGCGGTTCGGCCGTCGAGGTCGTCAGCTGCGACCTGACGGAGCGTGCGCAGGTTGCGGCGATGGTGGCGTGGATCGAGAACACCGGTCCCGGCCTGTCGACCGTCCTGCACTCGGCGAACACCCCGTACCTCTCGCGGGTCGAGCACACGGATCACGAAGGCCTGGCGGCGGCACTGGGCGCGAAGGCGGCCGGCGCCACCTATCTGGACGAGGCCACGGCCGACCTGGGCATCGACGAGTTCGTGATGTTCTCGTCGATCTCGGCGACCTGGGGCAGCAACGACCACGCCGCGTACGCCGCCGGGAACTCCTTCCTGGACGGGCTCGCGGAGGACCGGCGCGGTCGGGGCCTGCCGGGGACCTCGATCGCGTGGGGTGTGTGGAACACCCGCGACTGGGACGCCGTGGACGCGGTGATGGACCAGGCGCCGGGCCGGGTGACCCCGCACCGGCTGCTGCGGCAGGGCATGAACTTCCTGGACACCCAGCGGGCGTTGACCGCGCTGGGTGAGGTCCTGGCCGACGACGAGACCTTCATCGCGGTCGCGGACGTCGAGTGGGAGAAGTTCGCGCCGGTGTTCACGGCCGCGCGTCCCCGTCCGCTGCTGGACACCATTCCGGAGGCGCAGGAGGACACCGCCCCCGGCCGTCCGGTCGACGACCAGCGCAGCGAGTTCGCCGCGCGCCTGGCGGGCCTGTCGGTCGCCGAGCGGCGCCGGACCGTCGTGGAGCTGGTGCGGACGCAGGCGGCCGCGGTGCTGGGCCACGAGTCGGCGGACGAGATCGTCGCCAGCAGGGCGTTCCGGGAGCTGGGCTTCGACTCGCTGACCGCCGTGGACCTGCGCAACCGCCTGAACGCGGCCGTGGGCGTCCGGCTGCCGTCCACGGTGATCTTCGACCACCCGAGCGCGTCCGCGCTGGCGGACGAGATCCTGGCCGCGCTGTTCGGGAGCGTCTCGGAGGAGACCGCCCCGGTGGTGGTGCAACCGGCCTCGACCGATCCGATCGCGATCGTCGGCATGGCCTGCCGCTACCCCGGTGGTGTCCGGACTCCCGAGGAGCTGTGGGACCTCCTGGCGGCGGGCGGCGACGCGATCAGCGGTTTCCCGGCCGACCGCGGCTGGGACGTCGACGGCCTGTTCGACCCGGACCCGGACGCCGAGGGCTCGACCTATGTGATCGAGGGCGGATTCCTCGGCGGCGCCGGGGAGTTCGACGCCGGGTTCTTCGGCATCAGCCCGCGCGAGGCGATGGCCATGGACCCGCAGCAGCGGCTGCTGCTGGAGACCTCCTGGGAGGCCGTCGAGCGGGCCGGTATCGACCCGAAGTCGCTGCACGGCTCCGCGACCGGCGTGTTCATCGGTGCGGCCGCCTCCGGCTACATCGGGGTGCTGGGCGACGAAGCGGAGGCCCAGGCGCACCTGATCACCGGGAACGCGCTCAGCGTCCTGTCCGGCCGGGTGTCGTACACGCTGGGCCTGAACGGGCCCGCGGTGACCGTCGACACGGCGTGCTCCTCCTCGCTGGTGGCGATGCACCAGGCGGTGCAGGCGCTGCGGTCGGGCGAGTGCACGGTGGCGCTGGCCGGCGGTGTGACGGTGATGGCCGACCCCGGCGAGTTCGTGAGCTTCTCGCGGCTGCGCGCGCTGTCGGCCGACGGCCGCTGCAAGGCCTTCGGTGAGGGCGCCGACGGCATGGGCATGGGCGAGGGCGTCGGCATGCTGGTACTGGAGCGGCTGTCGGACGCCCGCCGCAACGGGCACCGGGTGCTCGGTGTCGTACGCGGCAGCGCGATCAACCAGGACGGTGCGTCGAACGGTCTCACGGCGCCGAACGGTCCTGCTCAACGGCGGGTCATCCGGGCGGCGTTGGCGAGTGCGCAGCTGTCGGCCGCGGACGTGGACGTGGTCGAGGCGCACGGGACGGGTACGGAGCTGGGTGACCCGATCGAGGCGGGCGCGCTGCTGGCGACCTATGGCCAGGAGCGGTTCGAGGACCGGCCGTTGTGGCTGGGGTCGGTGAAGTCGAACATCGGGCACGCCCAGCAGGCCGCGGGTGTGGCCGGTGTGATCAAGATGGTGCTGGCGCTGCGGGCCGGTGTGCTGCCGAAGACGCTGCACGCCGATGAGCCGTCCTCGCACGTCGATTGGGAGACGGGCAACGTTCGTCTGTTGCAGGACGAGGTGGCGTGGCCGGCGGGCGAGCGGCCGCGCCGGGCGGGCGTGTCCGCCTTCGGGATCAGCGGCACCAACGCCCACGTGATCATCGAAGAGGCGCCGGCCGAGGCGGAGACGCCCGTCGACAGTGACGGCGGGAGCGTGGTGCCGGTGCTGTCGGGCGGTGTCCCGGCGTGGGTGCTGTCCGGACGGGACACCGAGGCGCTGGCCGGTCAGGCCGGTCGACTGCGTGAACACGTGCTGGCGCGGCCGGAGTTGTCGGTCGGCGATGTGGCGTGGTCGCTGGCGACGACGCGTGCGGCGCTGGAGCACCGGGCCGTCGTGCTCGGCGGCGAGCGGAGCGAGTTCGCGGAGCGTCTGGCGGCGGTGGCCACGGGGCAGCCGGCGGCGGGCGTGGTGACCGGTTCGGTGGCTGCTGCCGGGGTGGGGCGGACGGTGTTCGTCTTCCCGGGGCAGGGCAGCCAGTGGGTCGGGATGGGTCGCGAGCTGGCCGCTTCGTCGCCGGTGTTCGCAGCGAAGTTGGCGGAGTGTGCCGAGGCTCTGGCGCCGTACGTGGACTGGCAGTTGGACGACGTTCTGGCCGGGCTTCACGGTTTCGAGGCCGCTGATGTGGTGCAGCCGGCGCTGTGGGCGGTGATGGTCTCGCTGGCTGCGGTCTGGGAGGCGGCGGGTGTCGCTCCGGACGCGGTGGTGGGTCACTCGCAGGGTGAGATCGCTGCGGCTGCGGTGGCCGGGATCCTGTCGCTGGAGGATGCGGCGAAGGTCGTGGCTCTGCGGAGCAAGACCCTGAAGGCCCTTGCTGGTCGCGGTGGAATGCTGTCGATCGCCGAGCCGGTGGCGGGTGTGCGGGCGCGGATCGCCCCGTACGGTGCCCGGTTGTCGGTGGCGGCGGTGAACGGCCCGTCGGCGACGGTCGTCTCCGGCGACGCGGACGCGCTGCGTGAACTGGCTGACTCCTGTGGGGATTCGCCGCGCGCTCGGATGATCCCGGTGGACTACGCGTCGCACAGCGCCCACGTGGACGAGCTGCGCGAGGAGATCCTCTCGGTTCTCCAGGGCATCGCGCCGACCGAAGCCCGGATCCCCATGGTTTCCGCGCTGACGGGCGAGTGGCTGTCGGGCTCCGAGCTGGACCCGGCCTACTGGTACGCGTCGCTCCGGGAGACCGTCGAGTTCGAGCGGGCGGTTCGTCTGCTGGGTGAGTCCGGGCACGGTGTGTTCCTGGAGGTGTCGCCGCATCCGGTGCTGACCCCGGCGATCGGTGACGCCCTGGAGGCGCTGTCCCCGGTCGTCGCGGGCACGCTGCGACGGGAGGAAGGCGGCGCGCAGCGTCTGCTGACCTCGTTCGCCGAGGTGTACGCGCAGGGTCTCCCGGTCGACTGGGCCGCCGTACTCGGCCGCGGTTCGACGGTGGACCTGCCCACCTACGCCTTCCGGCACCGCCACTACTGGCCGGAGGCGGACCGTAAGCGCGCGGACGTCACGGTGGCCACCGGTGCGGAGGCGGGCTTCTGGACCGCCGTGGAGAGCGGTGATGTCACCGCGCTCGCCGGTCTGCTCGGGGTGGACCCGGCGGATGCCGCGCTGGGTGCGCTGACCGACTGGCGGCGCCGTGAGCGGGCCGGCTCGGCGGTCGCGGACTGGCGGTACCGGGTGTCGTGGGCGCCGGTGGGCGAGTCCGGCGGGGTGTTGACCGGGACCTGGCTGCTGGTCGGGGACGGCGCCGACGCGGCTGCGGTCGCGGAGGCGCTGGACCTTCCGGGTGCGCGGGTCGTCCGCTCGACTCCGGACGGTGTCGCGGCTGCGGCGGCCGCGCACTCCGACCTGCGGGGTGTGGTCTCGCTGCTGGCGCTGGACGAGTCGCCGGAGGAGGCGTTCCCGCTGGTTCCGGGCGGTCTGGCCGCGACGGTCGCGCTGGTTCAGGAGCTTGGCCGGCTCGGTGTGTCCGCTCCGCTGTGGGTGGTCACGCGGGGTGCGGTGGGTGCGGTCGCGGGTGATGTGGTGCGGCCGGTCCAGGCGCAGGTCTGGGGCCTGGGAGCCGTGGCGGCACTGGAGTTGGCGGGCCGCTGGGGCGGGCTGATCGACTTGCCGGCTGCCGTGGACGCCCGCGTCGGTGCGCGGCTGGCGTCCGTCCTGGTCGGGGATGAGGACCAGGTGGCGGTGCGTGCGGGCGGTGTGCTGGCGCGGCGGTTGGTGCGCGCAGGCCGTCCGGTCGTGCGTGAGGCGTGGTCGCCGTGTGGCTCGGTGCTGGTGACGGGTGGTACGAGTGGCGTGGGTGCGATCACCGCCCAGTGGGTGGCGGATCGTGGTGCTTCGCGGGTCGTGCTGACGTCCCGTTCGGGTCCGGGTGCTGCCGGTGTGGCGGAGTTGGCGGCGTCGATCGCGGCTCGTGGATCAGCAGTCGACGTGGTGGCGTGTGACATCGCCGACCGCGCTTCTGTGGCGGAGGTCCTGGACCGTATCGATGCGGCGGGCCCGGTGTTGTCGTCGGTGGTCCACTCGGCGGGTGTCGGTGACCGTAGGCCGGTCGAGGAGGTCGAGCCTTCGGACCTGTCCTGGCTGCTGTCGGCGAAGGTCGGCGGTGCCATGGTGCTGGACGAGTTGACGGCGGGTCGGGATCTCGACGCGTTCGTGCTGTTCTCGTCGGGTGCGGGTGTGTGGGGCAGCGGTGGCCTGGGCGGTTACGCGGCGGCGAACGCGCACCTGGACGCGTTGGTCGAGGACCGCCGCTCCCGGGGCCTGGTGGCCTCCTCGGTCGCGTGGGGCCTGTGGGCCGGCGTCGGCATGGCCGCGAGCTCCGGTGGTGAGCGGTTGCGCGAGTTCGGCATGGAGGGCATCGACGGGCGCCGGGGCATGCTGGCGCTGGGCCAGGTCCTGGACGCGGGCGAGGGTGCGATGGTGGTGGCCGGCTTCGACTGGCCGCAGTTCGTGCCGACCTATACCCTTCACCGGGCCAGCCGTCTGCTGACGGACCTCCCCGAGGTTCGGGAGGTGCTGGCCGCCGAGGCCGGCACCACCACGACCGAGGAAGTCAGCGAGTGGGCGGGCCGGTTGGCCGGAATGCCGGCCGCTGAACAGCGCCAGGTCCTGACCGACCTGGTGCGCGGTCACGCGGCCGTCGTCCTCGGCTACGACTCGGCGGACGACGTGCTGCCGCAACGCGCCTTCAAGGAGCTGGGCTTCGACTCCGTCGGAGCGGTCGAGCTGCGGAACCGCCTCTCGAAGGCGCTCGGTATCCGGCTGGCCTCCACGATGGTCTTCGACCACCCGAACGCCACCGCCCTCGCGGAGCAGATCCTGCGCGAGTTCATGCCGGAGCAGGCCGCTCCGGAGGGTGACGCGGACGAGCTGGCCCTCAGGGAGGCCATCTCGGCGATCCCGCTGGCCCGCATCCGGCAGGCCGGCCTGCTGGACCTGCTGCTGCAACTCGCCGACCCGGCCCAGGACAACGGCGCGGACAGTCGAACGGATACGGAGTCCATCGACGGCATGGACGCCGAAGACCTCATTCGCATAGCCCTCGATGGCAAAGACTCCTGACGCCCTCGTTGATTCGGAGCACATGATCATGGAAACGACCAACGACAGGCTCGTCGAAGCACTTCGCACCTCCCTCAAGGAAGCCGAGCGGCTCCGGCAGCAGAACAGCGCGCTCCTTGCGGCGTCGAGCGAGCCGATCGCGATCGTGGGTGCGGGCTGCCGGTTCCCGGGCGGTGTGACGGGTCCCGAGGAGTTCTGGGACCTGGTGGCCGGCGGTGTCGACGCGGTGGGCGCCTTCCCCGCCGATCGCGGCTGGGAGGCCTTCGAGGAGGCGTTCGGCCGAGGGCAGACGTACCGGCGACAGGGCGGATTCGTCTACGACGCGACCGAGTTCGACGCGGGGTTCTTCGGGATCAGCCCGCGCGAGGCGCTGGCCATGGACCCGCAGCAGCGGCTGCTGCTGGAGACCTCCTGGGAGGCCATCGAGCACGGCGGGATCGACCCGAAGTCGCTGCACGGGTCGATGACCGGTGTGTTCATCGGAGCGAACACGTCGGGGTACAGCTCGGTTCTGCCCGTCGAGGACGAGAGCCTGGACGGCTACCGGCTGATCGGCGCGGTGTCGGCGGTCGCCTCGGGCCGGATCTCGTACTGCCTGGGTCTGACCGGTCCGGCGGTGACGGTGGACACGGCGTGCTCGTCCTCGCTGGTGGCGATGCACCAGGCGATCCTGGCGCTGCGGTCGGGTGAGTGCTCGATGGCGTTGGCCGGTGGCGTGGCGGTGATGGTGTCGCCGGGTGCGTTCATGGAGTTCGGGCGTCAGGGCGGTATGGCGTCGAGCGGCCGGTCGAAGGCGTTCTCGGAGGAGGCCGACGGCATCGGTTGGGGCGAGGGCGCGGGCATGGTGCTGCTGGAGCGCCTGTCCGATGCCCGGCGCAACGGGCACCAGGTGCTGGCGGTGATCCGCGGCAGTGCGGCGAACCAGGACGGTGCGTCCAACGGTCTGGCGGCGCCGAACGGTCCCTCGCAGCGGCGGGTGATCCGTGCGGCGCTGGCCAACGCGCAGCTGTCGGCGGCGGACGTGGACGTGGTCGAGGCGCACGGCACCGGCACGACGCTCGGTGACCCGATCGAGGCGCAGGCGCTGCTGGCCACCTATGGGCAGGCCGAGGACCGCGCCGCCGACCGGCCGCTCTGGCTGGGGTCGGTGAAGTCCAACATCGGGCACTCGCAGTGCGCGGCCGGTGTGGCCGGGGTGATCAAGATGGTGATGGCGCTGCGGCACGAGGTGCTGCCGAGGACGCTGTTCGCCGAGGAGCCGTCCTCGCACGTGGACTGGACGTCCGGGAACGTGCGGCTGCTTCAGGAACCGGTGGCGTGGCCGGCGGGCGAGCGGCCGCGTCGCGCGGGTGTGTCGGCGTTCGGTGTGAGCGGGACGAACGTCCACCTGATCGTGGAGGAGGCTCCGGCGGCCGTCGAACCCGAGGCGCGGGAGGCCCGGGTGCTTCCGGTGCTCGCCGGTGGGGCGTCGGCCTGGCCGGTCTCCGGTCAGAGCGCTGCGGCGCTGGCCGGTCAGGCGGGTCGACTGCGTGAACACGTCGCGGAGCGACCGGAGTTGTCGGTCGGTGATGTGGCGTGGTCGCTGGCGACGACGCGTGCGGCGCTGGAGCGCCGGGCCGTCGTGCTCGGCGCGAACCGGGATGAACTGGCGGCGGGGCTGACGGCCGTTGCCACCGGGCAGCCGGCGGCGGGTGTGGTCACGGGGTCGGTGGCTGCCGCTGGTGTGGGGCGGACGGTGTTCGTCTTCCCGGGGCAGGGGAGCCAGTGGGTCGGGATGGGTCGCGAGCTGGCGGAGTCGTCGCCGGTGTTCGCGGCGCGGCTGGCGGAGTGTGCCGAGGCTCTCGCGCCGTACGTGGACTGGCAGTTGGACGACGTTCTGGCGGGCCGGCACGGTTTCGAGGCCGCTGATGTGGTGCAGCCGGCGCTGTGGGCCGTGATGGTCTCGCTCGCCGCTGTGTGGGAGGCGGCCGGTGTCGCTCCGGACGCGGTGGTCGGTCACTCGCAGGGCGAGATCGCTGCCGCCGCTGTGGCCGGGATTCTCTCCCTCGGCGATGCCGCGAAGGTCGTCGCTCTGCGGAGCAAGACCCTGAAGGTGCTGGCCGGTCGTGGCGGGATGCTGTCGATCGCGGAGCCGGTGGACGGTGTCCGCGCCCGGATCGCCTCGTACGGCACCCGCCTTTCCGTCGCGGCCGTGAACGGTCCGTCGGCGACGGTCGTCTCCGGTGACGCCGACGCGCTGCGTGAACTCGCCGACGCGTGCGGGGATTCGCCGCGTGCCCGGATGATCCCGGTGGACTACGCGTCCCACAGCGCCCACGTGGACGAGCTGCGCGAGGAGATCCTCTCGGTTCTCCAGGGCATCGCTCCGACCGAGGCCCGCATCCCCATGGTGTCCGCGCTGACCGGCGCGTGGCTGTCCGGCCCCGAGCTGGACCCCGCCTACTGGTACGCGTCGCTCCGCGAGACCGTCGAGTTCGACCGTGCCGTGCGCATCCTCGGCGACGCGGGCCACGGTGTGTTCCTGGAGGTGTCGCCGCACCCGGTGCTGACCCCGGCGATCGGCGACAGCCTGGAGGACCGCTCCCCGGTGGTCGTGGGCACCCTGCGGCGCGAGGAGGGCGGCGCTCAGCGCCTGCTGACCTCGCTCGCCGAGGCCTATGTCCAGGGCGCCCCCGTCGACTGGGCGGCGGTGCTCGGCGACGGCACGACCGTCGCGCTGCCGACCTACGCCTTCCAGCGGCGCCGCTACTGGCCCGAGGCCCCGGCGGTGGAGCGCGCGAAGCTGTCGGTGGACGACTGGCGCTACCGCATCACCTGGCAGCCCTCCACCGCTCGTGGCCCGGCGGACCTGTCCGGCACCTGGCTGGTCGTCGGCGACGGCCCCGAGGCGGCGACGGTCGCCGAGGCGTTGGCCGGTCAGGGTGCCGAGGTCGTGACGGCCGTTGGCCCGGAGCAGCTTGGCGCGGTGCCGGCCGAGGGCGTGGCCGGTGTGGTGTCGCTGCTGGCCCTGGACGAGACGCCGCTCGCCGAGCACCCGTTGGTTCAGCGCGGGCTGGCGGAGACCGTCGAGCTGGTGCAGGCGTTGGGCCGGGCCGGGGTCACGGCTCCGCTGTGGGTGCTGACCCGTGGCGCGGTGGCCGTCGGCCCGGACGAGGTGACGACGAGCCCGGTGCAGACGCAGGTCTGGGGTCTCGGCCGTACGGTCGGTCTGGAGCACGCGGACCGTTGGGGCGGTCTGGTCGACCTGCCGCCGGTGGTGGACGCCGATGCGGCCGCTCGTCTGGTCGGCGTCTTCGCCGACGGCAGTGAGGACCAGGTCGCGGTGCGGCCGTCCGGGGTGTTCCTGCGCCGGCTGGTACGGGCGGAGGCCCGGCGCGTCGAGTCGGAGGACTGGTCGCCGCGCGGCACCGTCCTGCTGACCGGCGGCTCGGGTGCGATCGGCGTGGTCCTCGGTCCGTGGCTGGCCGAGCACGGTGCGCCGAGGGTCGTTCTGACCTCCCGCTCCGGCCCGTCGGCGCCCGGGGTGGCGGCGCTCGCGGCCACGCTGGCACAGGCTGGTTCGGCCGTCGAGGTCGTGTCGTGCGACCTGTCGGTGCGCGAGCAGGTGACCGGCATGGTGACGTGGATCGAGGCCTCCGGCCCCGGCCTGTCGACCGTCCTGCACTCGGCGAACACCCCGTTCCTCGCACGGCTGGAGGACACCGACCGCGACGGGCTCGCCCTGGCGGTCGGTGCGAAGGCGGCCGGCGCCGTCCACCTGGACGAGGCGACGGCGGACCTGGACATCGACGAGTTCGTGATGTTCTCGTCGATCTCGGCGACGTGGGGCAGCAACGACCACGCCGCGTACGCCGCCGGGAACTCCTTCCTGGACGGGCTCGCCGAGGACCGTCGGGCCCGTGGCCTGCCCGGGACCTCGATCGCCTGGGGTGTCTGGAACACCCGCGACTGGGACGCCGTGGACGCGGCGATGGACCAGGCTCCCGGCCGCGTCACCCCGCACCGCCTGCTGCGGCAGGGCATGAACTTCCTCGACACCCAGCGGGCGCTGACCGCGCTCGCCGAGGTCCTCGCGGACGACGAGACCTTCATCGCGGTCGCGGACGTCGAGTGGGAGAAGTTCGCGCCGGTGTTCACGGCCGCCCGCCCGCGCCCGCTGCTGGACACCATCCCCGAGGCCCAGGAGGACACCGCCCCTCGTACGGTCGACGAGCAGCGCGGCGAGTTCGCCGCGCGCCTGGCGGGCCTGTCGGTGGCCGAGCGGCGCCGGACCGTCGTGGAACTGGTCCGGGCCCAGGCCGCCGCGGTGCTGGGGCACGACTCCGTGGACGAGATCGTGGCCAGCCGGGCGTTCCGGGAGCTGGGCTTCGACTCGCTGACCGCCGTCGAGCTCCGCAACCGTCTCAACGCGGCCGTGGGCGTCCGGCTGCCGTCCACGGTGATCTTCGACCACCCGAGCGCCTCGGCGCTGGCGGACGAGATCCTGGCCGCACTGTTCGGTACGGACGCGGACGAGGACCAGACCGTGACGGCGGCGGCGGTGTCGACCGATCCGATCGCGATCGTCGGTATGGCCTGCCGCTACCCCGGTGGCGTCCGGACTCCGGAGGAGCTGTGGGACCTCCTGGCGGCGGGCGGGGACGCGATCGGCGCCTTCCCGGCCGACCGCGGCTGGGACGTCGACGCGCTCTTCGACCCGGACCCGGACGCCGAGGGCTCGACCTACGTGGTCGAGGGCGGATTCCTCAGCGGGGCCGCGGAGTTCGACGCCGGGTTCTTCGGCATCAGCCCGCGCGAGGCCCTCGCCATGGACCCGCAGCAGCGCCTCCTGCTGGAGACCTCCTGGGAGGCCGTCGAGCGGGCCGGCATCGACCCGAAGTCGCTGCACGGCTCCGCGACCGGCGTCTTCGTCGGCGCGGCTTCCTCCGGCTACATCGGCGCCGCGAGCGGCGAGGCGGGAGCCCAGGCCCACCTGATCACCGGCAACGCGCTGAGCGTGCTCTCCGGCCGGATCTCGTACTCCTTGGGCCTGGTGGGCCCGGCGGTGACGGTCGACACGGCGTGCTCCTCGTCCCTGGTCGCGCTGCACCAGGCGGTGCAGGCGCTGCGGTCGGGCGAGTGCGACGTCGCCCTCGCCGGCGGTGTGACGGTGATGGCCGACCCCGGCGAGTTCGTCGGCTTCTCGCGCCTGCGGGCGCTCGCCTCCGACGGCCGCTGCAAGGCCTTCGGCGAGGGCGCGGACGGCATGGGCATCGGCGAGGGCGCCGGCATGCTCGTGCTGGAGCGGCTCTCCGAGGCGCAGCGCAAGGGCCGTCGGGTCCTGGGCCTGGTGCGCGGCTGCGCGATCAACCAGGACGGTGCGTCGAACGGTCTCACGGCGCCGAACGGTCCTGCTCAACGGCGGGTCATCCGGGCGGCGTTGGCCAACGCCCGGATCTCGGCGGCGGATGTCGACGTGGTCGAGGCGCACGGGACGGGTACGGAGCTGGGCGACCCGATCGAGGCCGGTGCGCTGCTGGCGACGTACGGCCAGGAGCGGTTCGAGGACCGGCCGTTGTGGCTGGGGTCGGTGAAGTCCAACATCGGGCACGCCCAGCAGGCCGCCGGTGTGGCCGGTGTGATCAAGATGGTGCTGGCGCTGCAAGCTGGTGTGCTGCCGAAGACCCTGCACGCCGATGAGCCTTCTTCGCACGTCGATTGGGAGACGGGCAACGTCCGGCTGCTCCAGGACGCGGTGGCGTGGCCGGCGGGCGAGCGGCCGCGTCGGGCGGGTGTCTCGGCGTTCGGCATCAGCGGCACCAACGCGCACGTGATCATCGAAGAGGCCCCGGCCGCGATCGACGCGAGCGCCCCGGCTCCCGCCCCGGCGGTGGAGAGCGGGGCCCAGGCGTGGCCGGTCTCCGGTCAGAGCGCCGCGGCGCTGGCGGGTCAGGCGGGTCGGCTGCGTGAACACGTGCTGGCGCGGCCGGAGTTGTCGGTGGGCGACATCGCGTGGTCGTTGGCGACGACGCGTGCGGCGCTGGAGCACCGGGCCGTCGTGCTGGGCGGCGAGCGGGTCGAGCTGGCGGCGGGTCTCGCGGCGGTGGCCACCGGGCAGCCGGCGGCGGGTGTGGTGACCGGGTCGGTGGCTGCCACGGGGGTGGACCGGACGGTGTTCGTCTTCCCCGGCCAGGGGAGCCAGTGGGTCGGCATGGGTCGCGAGTTGGCGGAGTCGTCGCCGGTGTTTGCGGCGCGGCTGGCCGAGTGTGCTGCGGCCCTGGCGCCGTACGTGGACTGGCAGTTGGACGATGTTCTGGCCGGGCTTCACGGTTTCGAGGCTGCCGATGTGGTGCAGCCGGCGCTGTGGGCGGTGATGGTCTCGCTCGCCGCCGTCTGGGAGGCGGCCGGTGTCGCTCCCGATGCCGTGGTCGGTCACTCGCAGGGCGAGATCGCGGCGGCTGCCGTCGCGGGGATTCTCTCCCTGGACGATGCCGCCAAGGTCGTCGCTCTGCGGAGCAAGACCCTGAAGGCGCTGGCGGGTCGCGGTGGGATGCTGTCGATCGCCGAGCCGGTGGACGGCGTCCGTACCCGGATCGCGTCGTACGGCACCCGCCTTTCCGTCGCGGCCGTGAACGGCCCGTCGGCGACGGTCGTCTCCGGTGACGCCGATGCGCTGCGTGAACTCGCCGAGGCGTGCGGGGATTCGCCGCGTGCCCGGATGATCCCGGTCGATTACGCCTCGCACAGCGCCCATGTGGACGAGCTGCGGGAGGAGATCCTCTCGGTTCTCCAGGGCATCGTTCCGACCGAGGCTCGTATCCCCATGGTGTCGGCGCTGACCGGCGCGTGGCTGTCCGGCCCCGAACTGGACCCCGCCTACTGGTACGCGTCGCTCCGCGAGACCGTGGAGTTCGACCGCGCCGTGCGTATCCTCGGCGACGCGGGACACGGTGTGTTCCTGGAGGTCTCGCCGCACCCGGTGCTGACCCCGGCGATCGGTGACAGCCTGGAGGAGCGCTCCCCGGTCGTGGTGGGCACCCTGCGACGCGACGAGGGCGGCGCGCAGCGCCTGCTGACCTCGCTCGCCGAGGCCTATGTGCGGGGGCTCCCCGTCGACTGGGCCGGGCTCCTGGGCGGTGGTTCGACGGTGGACCTGCCGACGTACGCGTTCCAGCACCGTCACTACTGGCCCGAGGCGGTGGCCGAGGTTGCCGAGGGCTCCGTCGTCGACGCCGAGTTCTGGGCGGCGGTCGAGGGCGGGGACGCCGACGGCCTTGCGGCGGCGTTGAACATCGACGGTGACCGGCTGGGTGAGGTGCTGCCGGCGCTGGCCGACTACCGGCGCCGTGGCCTGGCCGGGTCGGCGGTCGCGGACTGGCGGTACCGGGTGTCGTGGGCGCCGGTGGGCGAGTCCGGCGGGGTGCTGACCGGGACGTGGCTGCTGGTCGGGGACGGCACCGACGCGGGCGTCGTGGCGCAGGCGTTGGCGGATCACGGTGCCGATGTCGTCACTGCGGACCGTCCTGACCGGATCGGTCAGACCGTGTCCGCGCTCGGTGATCTGCGGGGTGTGGTGTCGCTGCTGGCGCTGGACGAGTCGCCGCAGGCGGCGTTCCCGTGGGTGTCGCGTGGTGGTGCTGACACGCTCGCGCTGGTTCAGGAGCTTGGGCGGCTCGGTGTGTCCGCCCCGCTGTGGGTGGTCACGCGGGGTGCGGTGCGTGCGGTCGCGGGTGATGTGGTGCGGCCGGTGCAGGCGCAGGTCTGGGGTCTGGGTGCCGTGGCGGGGCTGGAGTTGGCGGGCCGCTGGGGCGGGCTGATCGACCTTCCGGCTGCCGTGGACGCCCGCGTCGGTGCGCGGCTGGCGTCGGTCCTGGTCGGGGATGAGGACCAGGTGGCGGTGCGTGCGGGCGGTGTGGTGGCGCGGCGGTTGGTGCGCGCAGGCCGTCCGGTCGTGCGCGAGGCGTGGTCGCCGGGCGGTTCGGTGCTGGTGACGGGTGGCACGAGCGGCGTGGGTGCGATCACCGCCCAGTGGGTGGCGGATCGTGGCGCGGCGCGGGTCGTCCTGACGTCCCGTTCGGGTCCGGGTGCCGCCGGTGTGGCGGAGCTGGCGGCGTCGATCGCGGCTCGCGGGACGGCGGTGCAGGTGGTGGCATGCGACGTCGCCGACCGCGCCTCCGTGGCAAGCCTGCTCGACTCGATCGACGGGACCGGTCCGGCGCTGTCGTCGGTGGTCCACTCGGCCGGGACGGGCGGGAGGACACCGGTGGAGCAGCTGTCGGTGGCCGAGCTGTCGCGGCTGCTGTCGGCGAAGGTCGGCGGCGCCACGGTGCTGGACGAGTTGACGGCGGCTCGGGACCTCGACGCGTTCGTGCTCTTCTCGTCGGGCGCGGGTGTCTGGGGCAGCGGCGCTCTGGCTGGCTATGCGGCGGCGAACGCGCACCTGGACGCGTTGGTCGAGGACCGCCGCTCCCGGGGCCTGGTGGCCTCCTCCGTCGCGTGGGGCCTGTGGGCCGGCGTCGGCATGGCGGCTGGCTCGGGTGGCGACCGGTTGCGCGAGTTCGGTATGGAGGGCATCGACGGGCGTCGGGGCATGCTGGCCTTGGGCCAGGTCCTGGACGCCGGTGAGGGTGCGATGGTGGTGGCCGGCTTCGACTGGCCGCAGTTCGTGCCGACCTACACCCTGCACCGGCCGAGCCGGCTGCTGGCGGACCTTCCCGAGGTCCGTGCGGTCCTGGCCGCCGAGGCCGCCGTCACCACGACGACCGAGGAAGTCGGCGCGTGGGCGGGCCGGTTGGCCGGGATGCCGGTCGCGGAGCAGCGCCAGGTCCTGACCGACCTGGTGCGGGGCCACGCGGCCGCGGTCCTCGGCCATGACTCGGCGGACGACGTGCTGCCGCAACGCGCGTTCAAGGAGCTGGGCTTCGACTCCGTCGGAGCCGTCGAGCTGCGGAACCGCCTCTCCAAGGAGGTCGGTGTCAAGCTGGCCTCCACGATGGTCTTCGACCACCCGAACGCCACCGCCCTCGCGGACTACGTACGAGGTGAGCTGGTCGGCACCGGCGGAGCGGACGACGGCGACCCGGTGCTGGAGACCCTGGAGCGGCTGGCCGCCGAACTGGACTCCGTCGACGGGGGAGCCGACGCGCGCCAGGACATCACCGAGCGCATGCAGACCCTGCTGTCCCGGTGGATGCGGCGCGGCGCCCCCGGCGCCGGCGCGGAGGACGGTGGCGCCGCGGTCACCCGGCAGACCGTGGCCGGACAGCTCAACGAAGCCTCGGCCGACGAGGTTCTGGACTTCATCAACAAGGAACTGGGGGCGTCGTGATGATCTCCGGTGCTCAGATCAAGACGACGTCGAGGAGGACCCACGATGGCCGATGAGAAGCAGCTGCTCGACGCTTTGAGGAAGCTGGCCGCCGAGCACTTCGAAACCCGTGAGCGGGTCAAGGAGCTGGAGTCCGGCGCCCGCGAGCCGATCGCGATCGTGGGCATGGGGTGCCGGTACCCGGGCGGGGCGGTCGGTCCCGAGGAGTTCTGGAACCTGGTGGCCGACGGCGTCGACGCGGTGGGCGGGTTCCCGTCCGACCGCGGCTGGGAGGCGTTCGACAACCAGGGCGGATACCGCCGGCAGGGCGGATTCGTCTACGACGTGGCCGAGTTCGACGCGGGGTTCTTCGGGATCAGTCCGCGTGAGGCGCTGGCGATGGACCCGCAGCAGCGGCTGCTGCTGGAGACCTCGTGGGAGGCGATCGAGCGCGCGGGGATCGACCCGCGGTCGCTGCACGGCTCGGCGACCGGCGTCTTCGTCGGTGCGAGCCACGCCGGTTACGAGGCCAGCCTGCCCGTCGAGGACGCCAGCCTGGACGGCTACCGGCTGATCGGTACGGTGTCGTCCGTGGCGTCGGGCCGGATCTCGTACTGCCTGGGTCTGACCGGTCCGGCGGTGACGGTGGACACGGCGTGCTCGTCCTCGCTGGTGGCGATGCACCAGGCGATCCTGGCGCTGCGGTCGGGCGAGTGCTCGATGGCGCTGGCCGGCGGTGTCGCGGTGATGGTGTCGCCGGGTGCGTTCATGGAGTTCGGGCGTCAGGGCGGTATGGCGTCGAGCGGTCGGTCGAAGGCGTTCTCGGAGGAGGCCGACGGGATCGGCTGGGGCGAGGGTGCGGGCATGGTGCTGTTGGAGCGCCTGTCGGACGCCCGGCGCAACGGGCACCAGGTGCTGGCCGTGATCCGTGGCAGCGCGGCCAACCAGGACGGCGCGTCGAACGGCCTGTCCGCGCCGAACGGCCCCTCGCAGCGGCGGGTGATCCGCGCGGCGTTGGCCAACGCCCAGCTGTCGCCCTCCGACGTGGACGCGGTGGAGGCCCACGGCACGGGTACGACGCTCGGTGACCCGATCGAGGCCGGCGCGCTGCTGGCGACGTACGGTCAGGAGCGGTTCGAGGACCGGCCGTTGTGGCTGGGCTCGGTGAAGTCCAACATCGGGCACTCGCAGTGCGCGGCCGGTGTGGCGGGTGTGATCAAGATGGTGATGGCGCTGCGGCACGAGGTGCTGCCGAAGACGCTGTTCGCCGAGGAGCCGTCCTCGCACGTGGACTGGACGTCCGGGAACGTGCGGCTGCTCCAGGAACCGGTGGCATGGCCGGCGGGCGAGCGGCCGCGTCGGGCGGGTGTGTCCGCGTTCGGCGTGAGCGGGACGAACGTCCACCTGATCGTGGAGGAGGCCCCGGCGGCCACCGAGGCGGCGGCTGAGCCGGCGGGCCAGGAGAGCCCGGTGCTCACCGGGGCGGCGGGTGTAGCCTGGCCGGTCTCCGGTCGCAGCGTGGCGGCGCTGGCCGGTCAGGCGGGTCGGCTGCGTGAACACGTCGCGGAGCGGCCGGAGTTGTCGGTCCGCGATGTGGCGTGGTCGCTCGCGACGACGCGTGCGGCACTGGAGCACCGGGCGGTCGTGCTCGGCGCGGACCGGGATGAGCTGGCGGCGGGGCTGACGGCTGTCGCCACCGGGCAGCCGGCGGCGGGTGTGGTCACGGGGTCGGTGGCTGCCGCCGGGGTGGGGCGGACGGTGTTCGTCTTCCCCGGTCAGGGCAGCCAGTGGGTCGGCATGGGGCGTGAGCTGGCGGAGGCCTCGCCGGTGTTCGCGGCCCGGCTGGCGGAGTGTGCCGAGGCTCTCGCGCCGTACGTGGACTGGCAGTTGGACGATGTCCTGGCGGGCCGGCACGGTTTCGAAGCCGCTGATGTGGTGCAGCCGGCGCTGTGGGCCGTGATGGTCTCGCTCGCGGCCGTGTGGCAGGCGGCGGGCGTCGCTCCGGACGCGGTGCTGGGCCACTCGCAGGGCGAGATCGCCGCTGCCGCCGTCGCGGGGATTCTCTCCCTCGATGACGCCGCCAAGGTGGTGGCTCTGCGGAGCAAGACCCTGAAGGTGCTGGCCGGTCGTGGCGGGATGCTGTCGATCGCCGAGCCGGTGGACGGTGTCCGCGCGCGGATCGCGTCGTACGGCACCCGCCTTTCCGTCGCGGCCGTGAACGGTCCGTCGGCGACGGTCGTCTCCGGTGACGCCGACGCGCTGCGTGAACTCGCCGAGGCGTGCGGGGATTCGCCGCGTGCCCGGATGATCCCGGTGGACTACGCGTCCCACAGCGCCCACGTGGACGAGCTGCGCGAGGAGATCCTGACCGTCCTCGACGGGATCCGGCCTCGTGAGGCGCAGGTCCCGATGATCTCCGCGCTGACCGGTGCATGGCTCGCGGGCCCCGAGCTGGACCCGGCCTACTGGTACGCGTCCCTCCGGGAGACCGTCGAGTTCGACCGCGCCGTGCGCATCCTCGGCGACGCGGGCCACGGCGTGTTCCTGGAGGTCTCCCCGCACCCGGTGCTGACCCCGGCGATCGGCGACAGCCTGGAGGACCGCTCTCCGGTGGTCGTGGGCACCCTGCGCCGCGACGAGGGCGGTTCTCAGCGCCTGCTGACCTCGCTCGCCGAGGCGTACGTCCAGGGCGCCCCCGTCGACTGGGCGTCGGTGCTCGGCGACGGGACGGCCGTCGCGCTGCCGACCTACGCCTTCCAGCGGCGGCGCTACTGGCCCGAGGCCCCGGCGGTGGAGCGCGCGAAGCTGTCGGTGGACGACTGGCGCTACCGCATCACCTGGCAGCCCTCTGCCGCGAGCGGCCCGGCGGACCTGTCCGGCACCTGGCTGGTCGTCGGCGACGCCCCCGACGCGGCCACGATCGCCGAGACGCTGACGGCGCGTGGCGCCGAGGCGGTGCGGACGACGCTCGCGGGCCTCGACGAGGCCATCGCAGGAGCGGGCGGGGACGTGCGCGGTGTGGTGTCGCTCCTGGCGCTCGACGAGTCGCCGGACGCCGAGTTCGCGTGGCTGTCCCGGGGCAGCGCGGACACCCTCGACCTGGTCCAGAGGTTGGGCCGGGCCGGGACCACCGCTCCGCTCTGGGTGCTGACCCGTGGCGCGGTGCAGGTCGCCGCCGACGAGGTGACGACCAGCCCGGTGCAGACGCAGGTCTGGGGTCTCGGCCGTACGGTCGGCCTGGAGCACGCGGACCGCTGGGGCGGCCTGCTCGACCTGCCGCCGGTGGTGGACGCCGAGGCCGCGGCTCGTCTGGTCGGCGTCCTCACGGACGGCAGTGAGGACCAGGTCGCGGTGCGGCCGTCGGGTGTGTTCCTGCGCCGTCTGGTGCGGGCGGAGGCCCGTCGCGTCGAGTCGGAGGACTGGTCGCCGCGCGGCACCGTCCTGCTGACCGGTGGCACCGGCTCGATCGGCGTCTGCATCGGCCCCTGGCTTGCTGAGCACCGCGCGCCGAGGGTGGTTCTGACCTCCCGGTCCGGCCCGTCGGCGCACGGTGTGGCGGCGCTGGCCGCCGCCGTGGCGCACGGCGGTTCGGCCGTCGAGGTCGTCAGCTGCGACCTGACGGAGCGTGCGCAGGTCACGGCGATGGTGGCGTGGATCGAGAACACCGGCCCCGGCCTCTCCACCGTCCTGCACTCCGCCAACGCGCCGATCCTGGCCCGGGTGGAGGACACCAGCCGGGAGGAGCTGGCCGTCGCGGTCGGCGCGAAGGCGGCCGGCGCCGTCCACCTGGACGAGGCGACGGCCGACCTGGGCATCGACGAGTTCGTCCTCTTCTCGTCGATCTCGGCGACCTGGGGCAGCAACGACCACGCCGCCTACGCCGCCGGCAACTCCTTCCTGGACGGCCTGGCGGAGGACCGTCGGGCCCGCGGCCTGCCGGGCACCTCGATCGCGTGGGGCGTGTGGAACACCCGTGACTGGGACGCCGTCGACGCGGCGATGGACCAGGCGCCCGGTCGCGTCACCCCGCACCGGCTGCTGCGGCAGGGCATGAACTTCCTCGACACCCAGCGGGCGCTGACCGCGCTCGGCGAGATCCTGGCCGACGACGAGACGTTCATCGCCCTCGCGGACGTCGAGTGGGAGAAGTTCGCACCGGTCTTCACGGCCGCGCGGCCTCGCCCGCTGCTGGACACCATTCCGGAGGCCCAGGAGGACACGACGGTCCGTCGTGACGAGGACGGGCGCGGTGACTTCGAGCTCCAGCTGGCCGGCCTGTCGGCGGCCGAGCGGCGCCGGACGGTCACCGAACTGGTGCGGACGCACGCGGCCGCGGTGCTGGGCCACGAGTCGGTGGACGAGATCGTGGCCAGCCGGGCGTTCCGGGAGCTGGGCTTCGACTCGCTGACCGCCGTCGAGCTCCGCAACCGCCTGAACACCGCGTGCGGCCTGCGGCTGCCGTCCACGGTGATCTTCGACCACCCGAGTGCCTCGGCGCTGGCGGACGAGATCCTGGCCGCGCTGTTCGGCACGGACGCGGACGAGGGCCAGGCCGTGACGGCGGTGGCGGTGTCGACCGATCCGATCGCGATCGTCGGCATGGCCTGCCGTTACCCGGGCGGCGTCCGGACGCCGGAGGAGCTGTGGGACCTCCTGGTCGCGGGCGGGGACGCGATCGGCGCGTTCCCGGCGGACCGCGGCTGGGACATCGAGGCGCTGTTCGACCCCGACCCCGACGCCGAGGGCTCGACCTACGTCGTGGAGGGCGGATTCCTCAGCGGGGCAGCGGAGTTCGACGCCGGGTTCTTCGGGATCAGCCCGCGCGAGGCGATGGCCATGGACCCGCAGCAGCGCCTCCTGCTGGAGACCTCCTGGGAGGCCGTCGAGCGGGCCGGCATCGACCCGAAGTCGCTGCACGGCTCCGCGACCGGCGTGTTCATCGGCGCGGCGTCGTCGGGCTACATCGCGACGGGCGCCACCGTCCCGGGCGCCGAGGCGCACCTGATCACCGGAAACGCGCTGAGCGTGCTCTCCGGCCGGGTGTCGTACACGCTGGGCCTGAACGGGCCCGCGGTGACCGTCGACACGGCATGCTCGTCGTCCCTGGTCGCGCTGCACCAGGCGGGCCAGGCCCTGCGGTCGGGCGAGTGCTCGATGGCGCTGGCGGGCGGCGTGACGGTGATCGCCGACCCGGCCGAGTTCGTCGGCTTCTCGCGCCTGCGGGCGCTCGCCTCCGACGGCCGCTGCAAGGCCTTCGGCGAGGGCGCCGACGGCATGGGCATCGGCGAGGGCGCGGGCATGCTCGTGCTGGAGCGACTCTCGGACGCCCGCCGCAACGGGCACCAGGTGCTCGGCGTGCTCCGGGGGAGCGCCGTCAACCAGGACGGCGCCTCCAACGGCCTGTCCGCCCCCAACGGCCCGGCCCAACGGCGGGTCATCCGGGCGGCGTTGGCGAGTGCGCAGCTGTCGGCCGCGGATGTCGACGTGGTCGAGGCGCACGGGACGGGCACGGAGCTGGGTGACCCGATCGAGGCCGGTGCGCTGCTGGCGACGTACGGCCAGGAGCGGTTCGAGGACCGGCCGTTGTGGCTGGGGTCGGTGAAGTCCAACATCGGGCACGCGCAGCAGGCTGCCGGTGTGGCCGGTGTGATCAAGATGGTGCTGGCACTGCGGGCCGGGGTGCTGCCGAAGACCCTGCACGCGGATGAGCCCTCCTCGCACGTCGATTGGGAGACGGGCAACGTCCGTCTACTCCAGGACGCGGTGCAGTGGCCGGCGGGCGAGCGGCCGCGCCGGGCGGGTGTGTCCGCCTTCGGCATCAGCGGCACCAACGTCCACCTGATCGTGGAGGAGGCCCCGGCGGCCGTCGAGGCGGCGGCTGAGCCGGCGGGCCAGGAGAACCCGGTACTCACCGGGGCGGCAGGCGTGGCCTGGCCGGTCTCCGGTCGTGGCGCGACCGCGCTGGCGGGCCAGGCGGGTCGGCTGCGCGAGTACGTGCTGGCGCGGCCGGAGCTGCCGGTGGGCGACGTCGCGTGGTCGCTGGCCACGACGCGATCGGTGTTCGAGCAGCGTGCGGTCGTGCTGGGCGGCGAGCGGGGCGAGCTGGCGGCGGGACTCGCGGCGGTGGCCACGGGGCAGCCGGCGGCGGGTGTGGTGACCGGGTCGGTGGCGGCCTCGGGCGTGGGGCGGACGGTGTTCGTCTTCCCCGGCCAGGGCAGTCAGTGGGTCGGGATGGGGCGTGAGCTGGCGGAGTCTTCGCCGGTGTTTGCGGCGCGGCTGGCCGAGTGTGCTGCGGCTCTCGCGCCGTACGTGGACTGGCAGTTGGATGACGTTCTGGCGGGCCGGCACGGCTTCGAGGGCGCCGACGTGGTGCAGCCGGCGCTGTGGGCGGTGATGGTCTCGCTCGCCGCGGTCTGGGAGGCGGCGGGTGTCGCTCCCGATGCGGTGGTGGGTCACTCGCAGGGTGAGATCGCTGCCGCTGCGGTGGCCGGGATCCTGTCGCTGGAGGACGCGGCGAAGGTCGTCGCTCTGCGGAGCAAGACCCTGAAGGCGCTGGCCGGTCGCGGTGGGATGCTGTCGATCGCCGAGCCGGTGGCGGGTGTCCGGGCGCGGATCGCTTCGTACGGCTCTCGCCTGTCGGTGGCGGCGGTGAATGGTCCGTCGGCGACGGTCGTCTCCGGTGACGCGGATGCTCTGCGTGAACTGGCGGACTCCTGTGGGGAGTCGCCGCGTGCCCGGATGATTCCGGTGGACTACGCCTCGCACAGCGCCCATGTGGACGAGCTACGGGAGGAGATCCTCTCGGTTCTCCAGGGCATCGCTCCGACCGAGGCTCGTATCCCCATGGTGTCGGCGCTGACCGGCGCGTGGCTGTCCGGCCCCGAGCTGGACCCCGCCTACTGGTACGCGTCCCTGCGCGAGACGGTGGAGTTCGACCGCGCCGTGCGGATCCTCGGCGACGCGGGTCACGGTGTGTTCCTGGAGGTGTCGCCGCACCCGGTGCTGACCCCGGCGATCGGCGACGCCCTGGAGGCGCTGTCCCCGGTCGTGGTCGGCACGCTGCGACGCGACGAGGGCGGCGCGCAGCGCCTGTTGACCTCGCTCGCCGAGGCCTATGTCCAGGGCGCCCCCGTCGACTGGGCGGCGGTGACGGCCGGCGGTACGACCGTCGCGCTGCCGACTTACGCGTTCCAGCACCGCCACTACTGGCCCGCCTTGGACGGCCGCCGTTCCGAAGCGGGCGAGGCCACCGGTGCGGAGGCGGGTTTCTGGACCGCCGTGGAGAGTGGTGATGTCACCGCGCTCGCCGATCTGCTCGGGGTGGACCCGGCGGATGCCGCGCTGGGTGCGCTGACCGACTGGCGGCGCCGTGAGCGGGCCGGCTCGGCGGTTGCCGATTGGCGGTACCGGGTGTCGTGGGCGCCGGTGAGCGAGTCCAACGGGGTCCTGGCCGGGACGTGGCTGCTGGTGGGGGAGTCCCCGGATGCCGCTGCCGTCGCGGAGTCGCTGGAGCACCACGGGGCAACCGTGGTCCGCTCGGCTCCGGACGGCGTCGCCGCTGCGGTGGCCGCGTGCTCCGACCTGCGGGGTGTGGTGTCGCTGCTGGCGCTGGACGAGTCGCCGGAGGAGGCGGGTCCGTGGGTGTCGCGTGGTGGCGCTGACACACTCGCGCTGATCCAGGAGCTTGGCCGGCTCGGTGTGTCTGCCCCGCTGTGGGTGGTCACGCAGGGTGCGGTGCGGGCCGTCGCGGGTGATGCGGTGCGGCCGGTGCAGGCGCAGCTGTGGGGTCTGGGTGCCGTCGCGGCGCTGGAGTTGGCGGGCCGCTGGGGCGGGTTGATCGACCTTCCGGCTGCCGTGGATGCCCGCGTCGGTGCGCGGCTGGCGTCGGTCCTGGTCGGGGATGAGGACCAGGTCGCGGTGCGTGCGGGCGGTGTGGTGGCGCGGCGGTTGGTGCGCGCAGGCCGTCCGGCCGTCCGCGAGGCGTGGTCGCCGCGTGGTTCGGTGCTGGTGACGGGTGGCACGAGCGGCGTGGGTGCGATCACCGCCCAGTGGGTGGCGGATCGTGGCGCGGCGCGGGTCGTGCTGACGTCCCGTTCGGGTCCGGGTGCCGCCGGTGTGGCGGAGTTGGCGGCCTCGATCGCAGCTCGCGGTGCGGCAGTTGACGTGGTGACGTGTGACATCGCCGACCGCGCCTCCGTGGCGGAGATCCTGGACCGTATCGACGCGACGGGTCCGGCGCTGTCGTCGGTGGTCCACTCGGCCGGAACGGGCGGGCGGACACCGGTGGAGCAGCTGTCGGTGGCCGAGCTGTCGCGGCTGCTGTCGGCGAAGGTCGGCGGTGCCATGGTGCTGGACGAGTTGACGGCCGGCCGCGACCTCGACGCGTTCGTGCTGTTCTCGTCGGGCGCGGGTGTGTGGGGAAGCGGTGGCCTGGGCGGCTATGCGGCGGCGAACGCGCACCTGGACGCGTTGGTGGAGGAGCGCCGTTCCCGTGGTCTGGTGGCCTCGTCGGTCGCGTGGGGCCTGTGGGCCGGCGTCGGCATGGCGGCCGGTTCGGGTGGCGAGCGGTTGCGCGAGTTCGGCATGGAGGGCATCGACGGGCGTCGGGGCATGCTGGCGCTGGGCCAGGTCCTGGACGCCGGTGAGGGCGCGATGGTGGTGGCCGGCTTCGACTGGCCGCAGTTCGTGCCGACCTACACCCTGCACCGGCCGAGCCGGCTGCTGGCGGACCTCCCCGAGGTCCGTGCGGTCCTGGCCGCCGAGGCCGCCGTCGAGTCCACCACCGAGGAAGTCGGCGCGTGGGCGGGCCGGTTGGCCGGGATGCCGGCCGCTGAGCAGCGCCAGGTCCTGACCGACCTGGTCCGGGGCCACGCGGCCGCGGTCCTCGGCCACGAGTCGGCGGACGACGTACTGCCGCAACGCGCCTTCAAGGAGCTGGGTTTCGACTCCGTCGGAGCCGTCGAGCTGCGGAACCGCCTCTCCAAGGAGGTCGGTGTCAAGCTGGCCTCCACGATGGTCTTCGACCACCCGAACGCCACCGCCCTCGCGGACTACCTGCGGGGCGAACTCGTCGGCACCGGCGGCCAGACGGCCCAGGCCGACGGCGCGGTCCAGGTCGTGGCCGCGGCGATCGGCGAGCCGATCGCGATCGTCGGCATGGGGTGCCGGTACCCGGGCGGTGTGACGGGGCCCGACCAGTTCTGGGACCTGCTCGTCGCGGGGACCGACACGATCAGCGAATTCCCGACCGACCGCGGCTGGGAAGCCGTCGAGGAGGGCTTCGGCCAGCGGCAGGCGTACCGCCGACAGGGCGGATTCATCTACGACGTGGCCGACTTCGACGCGGGGTTCTTCGGGATCAGTCCGCGTGAGGCGTTGGCGATGGACCCGCAGCAGCGGCTGCTGCTGGAGACGTCCTGGGAGGCGATCGAGCGCGCGGGGATCGACCCGAAGTCGCTGCACGGCTCGGCGACCGGCGTCTTCGTCGGTGCGAGCCACGCCGGCTACGACGCGAGCCTGCCGGCCGACGACCGGAGCCTGGACGGCTACCGGCTGATCGGCACGGTGTCCGCCGTCGCCTCGGGCCGGATCTCGTACTGCCTGGGCCTGACCGGCCCCGCCATCACGGTGGACACGGCCTGCTCGTCCTCCCTGGTGGCGATGCACCAGGCGATGCTCGCCCTGCGCTCGGGCGAGTGCTCGATGGCGCTGGCCGGCGGTGTCGCGGTGATGGTCTCGCCCGGCGCGTTCATGGAGTTCGGCAGCCAGGGCGGCATGGCCTCCAGCGGCCGGTCGAAGGCGTTCTCGGACGAGGCCGACGGCATCGGCTGGGGCGAGGGCGCGGGCATGGTGCTGCTGGAGCGTCTCTCGGACGCCCGGCGCAACGGCCACCAGGTGCTGGCGGTGATCCGCGGGAGCGCGGCCAACCAGGACGGTGCGTCCAACGGCCTGGCGGCGCCCAACGGCCCCTCGCAGCGGCGGGTGATCCGCGCGGCGCTGGCCAACGCCCAGCTGTCGCCCTCCGACGTCGACGCGGTCGAGGCCCACGGCACCGGCACCTCGCTCGGCGACCCGATCGAGGCGGGCGCGCTGCTGGCGACGTACGGCCAGGAGCGTTACGAGGACCGGCCGTTGTGGCTGGGATCGGTGAAGTCCAACATCGGCCACACCCAGTGCGCCGCCGGCGTCACCGGCGTGATCAAGATGGTGATGGCGCTGCGAAACGGCATGCTGCCGAAGACCCTGCACGCGGACCAGCCGTCGACCCACGTGGACTGGGAGACGGGCAACGTCCGGCTGCTCCAGGAGCAGGTGGAGTGGCCGGCGGGCGAGCGGCCGCGCCGGGCGGGTGTGTCGGCCTTCGGTGTGAGCGGCACCAACGTCCACCTCATCCTGGAGGAGGCGCCCGACGCCGAAGCCGAGGAGCTGGAAGCCGAGGTGCTTCCGGTGCTCGCGGGTGGGACGTCGGCCTGGCCGGTCTCCGGCCAGAGCGCTGCGGCGCTTGCGGGTCAGGCGGGTCGACTGCGTGAACACGTGCTGGCGCGGCCGGAGTTGCCGGTCGGCGACGTCGCGTGGTCGCTGGCGACGACGCGTGCGGCGCTGGAGCACCGGGCCGTCGTGCTCGGCGGCGAGCGGGGCGAGCTCGCTGAGCGTCTGGCGGCGGTGGCGACGAAGCAGCCGGCGTCCGGTGTGGTGACCGGGTCGGTGGCTCCTGGCGGGGTGGGGCGGACGGTGTTCGTCTTCCCCGGCCAGGGGAGCCAGTGGGTCGGCATGGGGCGTGAGCTGGCCGAGTCGTCCCCGGTGTTCGCGGCCAAGCTGGCGGAGTGTGCCGAGGCTCTCGCTCCGTACGTGGACTGGCAGTTGGACGACGTTCTGGCGGGCCTTCACGGTTTCGAGGCCGCCGATGTGGTGCAGCCGGCGCTGTGGGCCGTGATGGTCTCGCTCGCCGCCGTCTGGGAGGCGGCGGGCGTCGCTCCGGACGCGGTGGTCGGTCACTCGCAGGGCGAGATCGCGGCGGCCGCCGTCGCGGGGATTCTCTCCCTCGGCGATGCCGCGAAGGTCGTCGCTCTGCGGAGCAAGACCCTGAAGGCCCTTGCTGGTCGTGGTGGGATGCTGTCGATCGCCGAGCCGGTGGAGGGCGTCCGGGTGCGGATCGCCCCGTACGGCACCCGCCTTTCCATCGCGGCGGTGAACGGCCCGTCGGCGACGGTCGTCTCCGGTGACGCCGACGCGCTGCGCGAACTCGCCGAGGCGTGCGGGGATTCGCCGCGCGCCCGGATGATCCCGGTGGACTACGCCTCGCACAGCGCGCACGTGGACGAGCTGCGCGAGGAGATCCTCTCGGTTCTCCAGGGCATCGTGCCGACCGAGGCTCGTATCCCGATGGTGTCGGCGCTGACCGGCGCGTGGCTGTCCGGCCCCGAGCTGGACCCCGCCTACTGGTACGCGTCGCTCCGCGAGACGGTGGAGTTCGACCGCGCCGTACGGATCCTCGGTGACGCGGGCCACGGCGTGTTCCTGGAGGTCTCGCCGCACCCGGTGCTGACCCCGGCGATCGGTGACAGCCTGGAGGACCGCTCCCCGGTGGTCGCAGGCACCCTGCGACGCGACGAGGGCGGCGCCGAGCGCCTGCTGACCTCGCTCGCCGAGGCGTACGTCCAGGGCGCCCCCGTCGACTGGGCGGCGGTGCTCGGCGCCGGCACGGCGGTCGCACTGCCGACCTACGCCTTCCAGCGGCGCCGCTACTGGCCCGAGGCCCCGGCGGTGGAGCGTACGAAGCTGTCGGTGGACGACTGGCGCTACCGGATCACCTGGCAGCCGTCCGCCATCAGCGGCTCGGCGGTCCTGTCCGGGCCCTGGCTGCTGGTCGGGGACGCGCCGGATGCCGGTGCGGTGGCCGACGGGCTGGCCGGTCGTGGCGCCGAGGTCGTGCGGACGACGCTCGCGGGCCTCGACGCGGCCATCGCCGGTGCCGGTGCGGATGTCCAGGGCGTGGTGTCCCTCCTGGCCCTGGACGAGACGCCGGACGCCGAGTTCGGGTGGGTCCCGCGCGGCAGCGCCGACACCCTCGACCTGGTGCAGAGGCTGGGCCGGGCCGGGATCGCCGCTCCTCTCTGGGTGCTGACCCGTGGCGCGGTGCAGGTGGCCGCCGACGAGGTGACGACCAGCCCGATCCAGACCCAGGTCTGGGGTCTGGGCCGGGCCGTGGGCCTGGAGCACGCGGACCGCTGGGGTGGTCTGGTCGACCTGCCGCCGGTGGTGGACGTCGAGGCGGCGGCCCGGCTGGCCGGCGTGCTCGCGCACGGCCGGGAGGACCAGGTCGCGCTGCGTCCGTCGGGTGTGTTCCTGCGCCGCCTGGTGCGCGCCGAGGAGCACCGGCCCAAGGCCGGGGCCTGGAGCCCGAAGGGGACGGTCCTGCTGACCGGCGGTACGGGCTCGATCGGTGTCTGTGTCGGCCCGTGGCTTGCCGAGCACGGCACGCCGAGGGTGGTTCTGACCTCCCGTTCGGGTCCGGCGGCGCCCGGGGTGGCGGCGCTGGCCGCCACTGTCGCGGCTGCGGGTACCGCCGTCGAGGTCGTGTCGTGCGACCTGACGGAGCGTGCGCAGGTCACGGCCATGGTCGCGTGGATCGAGGACTCCGGCCCCGGCCTGTCCACCGTCCTGCACTCGGCGAACACGCCGTACCTGGCCCGACTCGAGGACACCAGCCGGGAGGGTCTGGCGGCGGCACTGGGCGCGAAGGCGGCCGGCGCCGTCCACCTGGACGAGGCGACGGCGCACCTGGGCATCGACGAGTTCGTGATGTTCTCGTCGATCTCGGCGACCTGGGGCAGCAACGACCACGGCGCCTACGCGGCGGGCAACTCCTTCCTGGACGGCCTCGCCGAGGACCGTCGCGGCCGGGGCCTGCCCGGGACGTCGATCGCCTGGGGTGTCTGGAACACCCGTGACTGGAACGCGGTCGACGCGGCGATGGACCAGGCGCCCGGCCGGGTGACCCCGCACCGGCTGCTGCGGCAGGGCATGAACTTCCTGGACACCGACCGGGCCCTGACGGCGCTCGGCGAGATCCTGGCCGACGACGAGACGTTCATCGCCCTGGCGGACGTCGAGTGGGAGAAGTTCGCGCCGGTCTTCACGGCCGCCCGCCCGCGCCCGCTGCTGGACACCATTCCGGAGGCGCAGGAGGACACCTCCTCCGGCCGTCCGGAGGACGACCAGCGCAACGAGTTCGCCGCCCGCCTGGCGGGCCTGTCGGCCGCCGAGCGGCGCCGGACCGTGGTGGAGCTGGTGCGGACGCACGCCGCCGCGGTCCTCGGCCACGACTCGGCGGACGAGATCATGGCGAGCCGGGCCTTCCGCGAGCTGGGCTTCGACTCGCTGACCGCCGTCGAGCTCCGCAACCGCCTGAACAGCGCGTGCGGGGTGCGGGTGCCGTCCACGCTGGTCTTCGACCACCCGACCCCGGAGGCGGTGGCGGACTTCCTGATCACCGAGCTGACCGGGAGGGAACTGGTCGGCCACACGGCCGTGCTGGACGAGTTCGAGCGGCTGGCCGCCGGGCTCACCCCGTCGGACGACGAGACCCGCGCGGAGATCGTCGCCCGCCTGGAGGCGCTGACCCAGCGCTTCCGCGCCGTCCGCGAGACCGGGGCGGACGGGACGGGCGAGGCCGACGAGCGCGCTCTGCAGGAGGCCACCGCCGACGAGCTGTTCGCCCTCCTGGAGGACGAGCTCGACGACCCGGACTTCGACTGACCATGCCGGGACCGTCGGCGCCAACTCCTCCCGAACGAGGTCGAATGTGAGCGACAGCACCATGCAGAACGAAGAGAAACTGCTCGATTTCCTCAAGCAGACCACCGCCAAGCTCCGCACCACGCGGGCCCGGCTGCGCGAGGTGACCGAGCGGGAGCGGGAGCCGATCGCGATCGTCGGGATGGCCTGCCGCTACCCGGGCGGTGTGCGCACCCCCGAGGACCTGTGGGACCTCCTGGTGGCGGGCGGGGACGCGGTCGGCGGGTTCCCCACCGACCGTGGCTGGGACCTCGGCGCGCTCTTCGACGCCACCCCGGGCGCGGACGGCACGAGCAGCACCGTCCAGGCCGGGTTCGTCTCCGGGGCCGCGGACTTCGACGGCGGGTTCTTCGGGATCAGTCCGCGCGAGGCCCTGGCGATGGACCCGCAGCAGCGGCTGCTGCTGGAGACGGCCTGGGAGGCGGTCGAGCGGGCCGGGATCGACCCGGCGAGCCTGCGCGAGTCGGCCACCGGCGTGTTCGCGGGCGCCGCGCCCTCCGGGTACGCGACCGCCGGCGGCGACCTCTCGGGCTCGGAGGCGCACCTGATCACCGGTACGGCGATGAGCGTGCTGTCCGGCCGGGTGTCGTACACGCTGGGCCTGACCGGGCCGGCGGTGTCGGTGGACACCGCCTGCTCCTCCTCGCTGGTCGCGCTGCACCTCGCCGTGCAGTCGCTGCGGGCGGGGGAGTGCACGCTGGCGCTGGCCGGCGGGGTGACCGTGATCGTCAGCCCGGGCGAGTTCGTGGGCTTCTCGCAGCAGAACGCCCTTGCCCGGGACGGCCGTTGCAAGGCCTTCGGGGCGGGCGCGGACGGCATGGGCCTCGCCGAGGGCGCGGGCGTGGTGGTGCTGGAGCGGCTGTCGGACGCCCGGCGCAACGGGCACCGGGTGCTGGCCGTGGTCCGGGGGAGCGCCGTCAACCAGGACGGCGCCTCCAACGGACTGTCCGCGCCCAACGGCCCCGCTCAGCAGCGGGTGATCCGCGCGGCGCTGGCCAACGCCCGGCTGGCGACGGGGGACGTGGACGTCGTCGAGGCGCACGGCACCGGCACCACGCTGGGCGACCCGATCGAGGCGCAGGCGCTGCTGGCGACGTACGGGCAGGGGCATCCGGCCGAACGGCCGCTCTGGCTGGGGTCGGTGAAGTCGAACATCGGGCACGCCCAGCAGGCGGCCGGCATCGCCGGTGTGATCAAGATGGTGCTGGCGCTGCGGCACGAGGAGCTGCCGGCGACGCTGCACGCGGCGGAGCCGACCCCGCACGTCGACTGGTCGGCGGGGCACGTGAGCCTGCTCCAGGAGCGCGTGGCGTGGCCGGCGGGCGAACAGCCGCGTCGGGCGGGCGTCTCGGCCTTCGGGATCAGCGGCACCAACGCGCACGTGATCCTGGAGGAGGCGCCCGCCGGAGGGCCGGCCGCGCCGGAGCCGGCCGCGGTGTCGGCGCCCGCCGCGCCGCCGGTGCTGGTCGCGGAGCCCGCCGTGCTCCCGGTCACCGTCTCCGGACGGTCCGAGGAGGCCCTGGCGGACCAGGCACGGCGGCTGCGGGACCACCTCCTGGCGCGCCCCGAGCTGCCGCTGCCGGAGGTGGCCCGGTCGCTCGCCACCACGCGGACGGCGTTCAAGCGGCGCGCGGTGGTGCTGGGCACCGACCGTGCCGAGCTGGCGGCGAAACTGGAGGCCGTGGCCGCGGACCGGCCCGGGGCCGGGGTGCTGACGGGCGAGGTGCCGTCGGCCGGGGTGGGGCGGACGGTGTTCGTCTTCCCGGGGCAGGGGAGCCAGTGGGTCGGGATGGGGCGCGAGCTGGCGGAGGTTTCGCCGGTGTTCGCGGCGCGGCTGGCCGAGTGTGCCGAGGCTCTCGCGCCGTATGTGGACTGGCAGTTGGACGAGGTGCTGGCCGGTCGGCACGGTTTCGAGGCTGCCGACGTCGTGCAGCCGGCGCTGTGGGCGGTGATGGTCTCGCTCGCGGCGGTCTGGGAGGCGGCCGGTGTCGTTCCCGACGCCGTGGTGGGCCACTCCCAGGGCGAGATCGCGGCGGCGGCCGTGGCCGGGATCCTCTCGCTGGAGGACGCGGCGAAGGTGGTCGCTCTGCGCAGCCGGACCCTGAAGGCCCTTGCCGGTCGTGGCGGGATGCTGTCGATCGCCGAGCCGGTGGCGGGTGTGCGGGTGCGGATCGCTCCGTACGGTTCCCGCCTTTCCGTCGCGGCGGTGAACGGCCCGTCGGCGACGGTGGTTTCCGGTGACGCGGACGCGCTGCGCGAACTGGCCGACGCCTGCGGGGATTCGCCGCGTGCCCGGATGATTCCGGTGGACTACGCCTCGCACAGCGCCCACGTGGACGAGCTGCGCGAGGAGATCCTCGCCGCCCTCCAGGGCATCGCCCCCCGCGAGGGGCGGATTCCGATGGTCTCCTCCAGCACCGGCGCCACGGTCTCCGGGCCGGAACTGGTGCCGGACTACTGGTACGCCAGCCTGCGCGAGACCGTCGAGTTCGACCGGGCCGTGCACACCCTCGCCGGAACCGGCCACGGCGCCTTCGTCGAGGTGTCCCCGCACCCGGTGCTGGCCCCGGCCATCGCGGACAGCCTGGAGTCGTACGGCCCGGTCGTGGCCGACACCCTGCGCCGCGACGACGGCGGCGCCGGGCGCCTCCTGCTCTCGCTGGCCCAGGCGTACGTCCGCGGCCTGCCGGTGGACTGGACCGCCCTGCTGCCCGCCGGGACCGGGAGCGGCGCCGTCGACCTGCCGACCTACGCCTTCCAGTACCGCCGCTACTGGCCGGTGTTCCCGGAGCCGGTGGCCCGGGACGCGGTGGCCGGCTGGCGGTACCGCGTCGAGTGGCAGCCCCTCGACGGGCCGTCGGGTGCGGCACCGGCGGCCTCGGTGCCGTCCGGCACGTGGCTCGTGGTCGCCGGCCCGGCCGGGGCCGGGACGGCCGCCGAGGTGGCCGGCGCGCTGCGGGCCGGCGGCGTCGAGGTCCGGGTACTGGAGACCGGCGCCGCCGATCGCGGGACCCTCGGTGATGTCCTGCGCGGCGTCGGCGAGTTCGCGGGTGTGGTGTCCCTGCTGGCGCTGGACGAGACGCCGCTGCCCGGTCGGCCCCGGGTGCCCGCCGGTCTGGCGGCCTCCAGCGCGCTGCTGCAGGCGCTGCTCGACGCGGGGTCGGTGGTGCCGCTGTGGGTGCTGACCCGCGGCGCGGTGGCGGCGCTGCCGGGCGAGGTGCCCGGTCTGGCGCAGGCCCAGGTGTGGGCGTGGGGGCAGACGGCGGGTCTGGAGCAGGCCAAGCAGTGGGGCGGCCTGGTCGACCTCCCGGCCGGGTCCGACGCGTCGGCCGGGTTCGACGCCTCGGTCGGGGACCGCCTGGCCGGGCTGCTCGCCGCGGGGCCGGAGGGCGAGGACCAGGTCGCGTTGCGCGGCACGGGGGCGTTCGCGCGCCGCCTGGTGCGCGCCCCGCGCCCGGAAGCTGGACCCGCCGAGCCGTGGCGGACCGCCGGGACGGCGCTGGTCACCGGCGGTACGGGCCTGATCGGCGGTCGGACGGCGCGGCTGCTGGCCGAGCGCGGCACCCCGCGCGTGGTGCTGGCCGGCCGCTCCGGCCCGGCCGCGCCCGGGGTGCCCGAGCTGGCGGCCGGACTGGCGGCCCTCGGCAGCGCCGTCGAGGTGGTCGCCTGTGACGTCGCCGAGCGGCCCGCGGTCGGCGCGCTGCTGGACCGCGTCGCCGCCACCGGCCCCGCGCTGTCGGCGGTGGTGCACTCGGCGGGCACCGGCCACGGGGCGCCGGTCGCCGCGCTGACCGACGCCGGGCTGCAGGAGGTCTCCGAGGTGAAGGTCGGTGGCGCCCTGCACCTGCACGAGCTGTCGGCCGAGCGCGGACTGGAGCTGGACGCCTTCGTGCTGTTCTCCTCCGGCGCCGCCACCTGGGGCAGCGGGCTGCTGGCCGGGTACGGCGCCGCCAACGCGGCGCTGGACGCCCTGGCCGAGCGGCGGCGCGCGGCCGGGCTGGCGGCCACCTCGGTGGCCTGGGGCCTGTGGGGCGGCGGCGGCATGGGCGCGGGGGAGGCGGGTGAGCAGCTGAGCGCGTACGGGCTGCGGACGATGGCTCCCGAGCGCGGCATCGAGGGCCTCGCCCAGGCGCTGGACGACGACGAGACGCTGCTCGTCGTCGCCGACGTCGACTGGGCGCGGTTCGTGCCGCTGTACACGCTGCACCGGCCGAGCCCGCTGCTGTCCGCGCTTCCCGACGCCCTCCGGGTCCTGGAGCAGGGGGACGAGGAAGGGGACGGGTTCACAGGCGACGAGGGCGCCGGTGCGCTGCGGTCGTCCGCCGCCGCCCGGCTGTCCGCCCGGCTCGGCGGGGCGCGGTCGGCGCGGGAGCGGGAGGCGGTCCTGCTGGAGCTGGTCCGGGAGCACGCCGCCGCCGCGCTCGGCCACCCGGACGCGGCGGCCGTCGACCCGGACGCCACGTTCCTGGAGCAGGGGTTCACCTCGCTGAGCGCGCTGGAGCTGCGCAAGCGGCTCGCCGGGGCCACCGGTCTGCGGCTGAGCGGTCCGCTGGTCTTCGACCACCCGACCCCCGCCCTGACGGCCGCGTACCTGCGGGAGCGGCTCGCCGACGGACCGGTGCGCCAGGACGGCGGACCGCAGCGGGCCGCGCCCCGCTTCGCGCTGGCCGCCGCGCCGGAATCCACGGACGGCACGGAGCGGGCCGGAGCCGCCGGGACGCCGGCCGCCGAGACGCTGGCCGCCCTGTACCTGCGGGCGAACAGCCTCGGCCAGGGGGCCGACGCCGTACGGATGATCGCCGGGCTGGCCCGGTTCCGGCCCCGCTTCGCCGGTGCGGACGAGCTGGCGGGCGTCCCGCCCCTGGTCCCGCTCACCCGCCGGTCCGCGGACACGGTCGGGCCGACGCTCGTCTGCCTGCCGTCGTTCGGCGCGGGCGACGCCCAGGAGTTCGTCCGGGTGGTGCAGGGCCTCCGCCGCCCCCGGCACGTCCTCTCCGCGGTGATCCCCGGCTACACGGCGGGGGAGCCGCTGGCCGCCGACCCGGACGCGCTGCTCGACCTGTGCGTCCGGACGGTGCTCGCCGCCCCGGAGACCGCCCCGGAGGCCGGCCCGTTCGTCCTCGTCGGCTACTCCTCCGGCGGGCTGGTCGCACAGGCCCTCGCCGCCCGCCTCGCCGAACTGGGCCGGGGCCCCGCCGCGCTGGTGCTGCTGGACAGCTTCGCCCCGCAGTCGGCCGGTGCCCCCGACGAGATCATCGGCACCCTGCCGGCCGCCGTGCTCCTGGGCAACCCCGGGGGCGTCGACGCGGGCGGCATCGGCGGGGACGACTGGCTGACCGCGCTCGCCCACTACTACGTCCAGGACTGGCGCGGCCACGTCCCGTACACCGCGGACCTGCCGACCCTGCTGCTCCGCCACGGCGGCGAGCCGGGCGGCCCCGAGGGCGGGGACGGCGCCGTCCGCCTCCCGTGGGACCTCTCCGGCGACCTCACCCCGGTGACCGTTCCGGGCGACCACTTCACCATGATCGGCACCCATGCCGGGACCACCGCGCGGGCCGTCGACTCCTGGCTCGACGAGCACTTCACCACCACCCGGGAGGGACACGATGACTGACCGTCACGAACAGCACCGCCTCGCCGTCATCGGCGGCGGCGTCATGGGCACCAACATCGCCGCCCTCGCCCTCGGCCACGGCGTCGACGTCACCCTCGTCGACGTCGACGAGCCGACCCTGGCCACGGCCCGGACGGCGATCCGCCGCAAGCTGAAGCACGCCCAGCTGCTGGAGGCCCTCCCCGCGGGCCGCACCCACGGCACGCTGGCCACCACCACCTCGCCGGCCGACATCGCGGACGCGACCGCCGTCGTCGAGGCCGTCGTGGAGGTCGCCGAGGTCAAGCGCGAGGTGCTGACCGAGGTCTCCGGGCTGGTCGCCCCCGGCACCCTGCTGATCTCCAACACCTCGTGCATCCCCATCGACGAGATGGCGGGCTGGGTGGCGCGCGGCGACGAACTCGTCGGCGTGCACTTCATGAACCCCGCCTACCTGATCACCATGGTCGAGGTGATCCGCGGCCGGGCCACCGGCGACGCCACGATGACCGCCGTCACCTCGCTGCTGACCGCGCTCGGCCGCACGGCGCTGGTGGTCAACGACGCACCGGGCTTCGTCGTCAACCGGCTGCTGCACCCGCTGATCAACCGGGCGGCGATGCTCGTCCAGGAGGGCGTCGCCTCCGCCGAGACGGTGGACGGGCTGCTGGAAGGCTGCCTCGGCCACACCACCGGACCGCTGCGCACCGCCGACCTGATCGGCATCGACAACCTCGTCGACTCCCTGCGGGTCCTGCACGAGCGCACCGGCGACCCCGAGTGCGACCCCTGCGAGCTGATGCTCCGGAAGGTCCGCGACGGGCACCACGGCCGCAAGTCCGGCCGGGGCTTCTACACGTACGGCTGAGCACCGGCCCTCCCCGAAACGGCCGGCCCCGAACGGCCAGCACCGAACAACGAAAGGTACGGACACATGACCACCGCGAACGCCGCTGCCGGGACGACCGCCGTCGAGCAGGCGCTGAGCGCCTTCCTCGTCGGACACACCGGCGCCGAACCCGAGGTCGAGCAGGACCTCTTCGCCACCGGCGCGATCTCCTCGATGTTCGCCATGGAACTGGTGGTGTTCCTGGAGGACGAGTACGACATCGAGATCGTCGGCGCCGAGCTGAACCGGGACAACTTCCGCAGCATCCGCGCCATGGCGGCCATGGTGCTGCGCCTGCGCGAGACCGGGGCCGCATGAGCGGCGGGGCCACGGGTACGGCCGGTGCGGGCGCCACGGGTACGGGCGTGACGGGTACGGCCGCCACGGGTACGGGCGGGACGGGATTCGACACCGCCGCGATCGACGCCCTGGTCGGCGACGGGCCGGCCGCCTGGGACGCGGCCGGCCGGATCCCCGTCGAGCTGCTGCGCGAGCTCGGCGCGATGGGCGTGCTGTGCGCCGAGGTGCCGGCCCGCTTCGGCGGGCCCGGCCGCACCGGCCAGGAGAACGGCGAACTCACCGCCCACGTCGGCGCCCTGTGCAGCTCGCTGCGCAGCGTGATGACGGTCCAGGGGATCGCCGCGGCGGTCGTCCGCCGCTTCGGCGACCGCGAGCAGCGCCGGCGCTACCTCGGGCAGCTGACGAGCGGCCGGCTCGCCTGCGTGGGCTTCAGCGAGCCGGGCGCGGGCTCCGACCTCAGCGGCATGACCACCCGCATCCGTCCGGCCGAGGACGGCAGCGGCGACCTGATCGTCTCCGGCGAGAAGATGTGGATCACCGGGGCCGCCTACGCCGACCTCGTCATGGTCGTCGGCCGCTACGGCGACGGTCCGGACGGCGCCGCCGCGATGGTGCCGACGGACGCGCCCGGCGTCCGCATCGAGCCCGTCGCGGCCCCGCTCGGCTGCCGCGCCGCCACGCACTGCCGCATCGTGCTCGACGACGTCCGGATCCCGGCCGACGCCGTGCTCGGCGGCGGGCGCCAGCCGCTCGCGCTGCTGTTCACGGTCGGCCTGTCCTACGGCCGGATGTCGGTGGCCTGGGGCTGCGTCGGCATCCTGCGCGCCTGCCTCACGGCCGCCGTCGGGGACGCCCGCACCCGCGAGCAGGGCGGCGGCCCGATCGGCGAGCACCAGCTGGTGGCCCGGCACATCGCCGAGCTCTACACCTCGGAGCGGATCGCCACCCAGGTCTGCCGGCACGCCGCCGAGCAGTGGGACCGCACCGCCCCGGACGCGGCGGTGACGGCGGTGCTGGCCAAGCAGGTCGCCGCCACCCACGCGACCCGCGGCGCCGCGACGGCCGTCCAGGTGCTCGCCTCGCGGGGCTTCACCGACGGCCACGTGGTGGCCCGGGCCTACCGGGACGCCAAGGCGATGGAACTGATCGAAGGCAGCACCGAGATCTCGCAGTTGATCCTCGCCCGGCACGCCCTCGACCGGCTCTGAGCCGCCCGCCGCCCCGCACGGGCACGACGCACCGTCAGCACGACACGCACGACACGCACGACACGCACCACACGCACCACACGCACCACGAACACGGCAACGAACGGAAATCGAAGGAGCGCCCCGTGTCCGACGCACCCACCCTCGTCAAGTGCCTGGTCTGGGACCTGGACAACACCCTGTGGCGGGGCACCCTCCTGGAGGACCACGAGGTGGTGCTGCCCGAGGAGATCCGCCGCACCATCGTCGAACTCGACGCCCGGGGCATCCTCCAGGCCGTGGCCAGCAAGAACGACCACGACCACGCCTGGCAGCAGCTGGAGGCCCTCGGCGTCGCCGAGTACTTCGTCCTGCCGCGGATCGGCTGGCACCCCAAGTCCCGGTCGGTCAAGGAGATCGCGGACGGGCTGAACTTCGCCCTGAAGACGGTCGCCTTCATCGACGACCAGCCGGCCGAGCGCGCCGAGGTCGCCCACCACCACCCCGAGGTCCGCTGCTTCGACGCGGCGCTGGCCGCGGAGCTGACCGGCCTCCCCGAGTTCAGCCCGGCCGTCGTCACCGTCGACGCCGCCCGCCGCCGCAGCATGTACCAGGCGGGCTTCCGCCGGACCGCCGAGCGCGAGGAGTTCACCGGCCCCGACGAGGCCTTCCTCCGCTCGCTGGACCTGGTCATGGAGATCAAGCGGGCCGACGACGCCGACCTCTCCCGGGTCGAGGAACTCACCCTCCGCACCAGCCAGATGAACGCCACCGGCGTCTACTACTCCGACGCCGACCTGCGGGCCCTGATCGCCGATCCGGAGCACGAGGTCCTCACCGTCTCCCTCACCGACCGCTTCGGCCCGCACGGCGCCGTCGGCGTGCTGCTCGTCGGCTACCACGAGCGGGTCTGGCACCTGAAGCTGCTGGCCACCTCCTGCCGGGTGGTGTCCTTCGGCGCGGGCGCCGTCCTGCTGGACTGGCTGATCGGCGAGGCGGCGGCGGCCGGGGTCCACCTGGCCGCCGACTTCCGCCGCACCGACCGCAACCGGATGATGGAGATCGCCTACCGGTTCGCCGGCTTCACCGACGCGGCGTGCGACTGCCTCGCCGAACTGCGCTCTGCCGATGCCGATGCCGATGCCGAGGCCGACGCCGGGGCGGCCGGCTCCGGGCGTGCGGGCATCGAGTTCCGGCACCTGGTGGCGGACCGCCGCCCGGCCCCCACCACCGTGCGCGTCGAGGCCCCCGCCCTCGGCCCCGTGGCCTCCACGGGTTCCGCGGGTTCCACGGGCGGAGCCGGCGCATGACCGCCGAGCCCCTGGCCGTCATCGGCATGGCCTGCCGCTACCCCGGCGGCATCGACTCGCCCGAGGACCTGTGGCAGGCCCTCGTCGCCCGCCGCACCGTCGCGGGCCCGTTCCCCACCGACCGCGGCTGGGACCTCGACGCGCTGCGCCGCGACGGGCGCTGCGCCACCGACCGCGGCGGGTTCCTCGACAGTGCGACCCGCTTCGACGCCGCGTTCTTCGACCTCTCCCCGCGCGAGGCCGACGCCATGGACCCGCAGCAGCGGCTCGCCCTGGAGGTGGGCTGGGAGGCCCTGGAGCACGCCCGCATCGACCCGACCACCCTGCGGGGCTCCCGCACCGGGGTGTTCCTCGGCGCCGAGGCCCGGCCGTACGGGCCCCCGCTGCACGAGGCGCCCGCCGACCTCGCCGGCGTGCTGTTCACCGGCACCGCCCCGAGCGTCATCAGCGGGCGGCTGGCCCACACCCTCGGCCTCAACGGCCCCGTCCTCACCGTCGACACCTCGGCCTCCAGCTCGCTGGTGGCGCTGCACCTCGCCGTCGAGGGGCTGCGCGGCGGTGAGTGCGAACTCGCGCTGGCCGGCGGGGTGACGGTGATGACGACGCCCGGCTACCACGTCGCGTTCAGCGCGCTGGGCGGTCTGGCCCCGGACGCCCGCTGCAAGCCCTTCTCCGCGGACGCGGACGGCGTGGCCTGGTCCGAGGGGGCCGGCGTGCTCGTGCTGGAACGGCTGGAGCGGGCGCGGCGCCTGGGCCACCGGGTGCTGGCGGTGGTCCGCGGCTCGGCCGTCAACTCCGACGGCGCCAGCCACAGCCTGACGGCCCCGAACGGCGAGGCCCAGCGCGCGGTCATCCACGCCGCGCTCGCCGACGCGGAGCTGGCCCCCGCGGAGATCGACGCCGTCGAGGCGCACGGCACCGGCACCCGGCTGGGCGACCGGGTCGAGGCGGGGGCCCTGCTCGCCGCCTACGGCGCGGACCGGGCGCACGGGCGCCCGCTGCTGGTCGGCTCGGTGAAGTCCAACCTCGGCCACACCCTTGCTGCGGCGGGCGTCGCGGGTGTCATCAAGACGGTCCTCGCCCTGCGGCACCGCACGCTCCCCGAGTCGCTGCACATCACCGAGCCCACGCCGGCCGTCGACTGGGGGGACGGCGCGGTGCGGCTGCTGACGGAGCCGACCCCGTGGCCGGAGACCGCGCACCCGCCCCGCGCGGGCGTGTCGGGCTTCGGCATCGGCGGCACCAACGCCCATGTCGTCCTGGAGGCCGCCCCCGCCGAACCGGCCCCCGCCACAACCGCCGCGCCCGTGGCGCCCGTGAGGGAGGGCGCCGACCCCGTCTGGCTGCTCTCCGCCCGGACGCCCGCCGCGCTGGCCGCGCAGGCCGAGCGGTTGCGGGAGCACCTGGCGGCCCGGCCGGAGGCGTCGGCCGGGGAGGTCGCCCGGTCCCTCGCCACGACGCGGGCGGCGCTCGACCACCGCGCCGTCCTGCTCGGCCCGCGGCCGCTGGACGCCCTGGCGGACCTCGCGGCCGGCCGCCCCTCCGCCGCCGTCGTCACCGGAGCGGTCGGCCCCGAGGGCCCCGGGCGGACGGTGTTCGTCTTCCCCGGCCAGGGCGGCCAGTGGGTGGGGATGGGCCGTGAGCTGGCGGAGGCCTCGCCGGTGTTCGCGGCGCGGCTGGCGGAGTGCGCCGAGGCCCTCGCGCCGTACGTGGACTGGCAGTTGGACGATGTGCTGGCGGGCCTTCACGGTTTCGAGGCCGCCGACGTCGTGCAGCCGGCGCTCTGGGCGGTGATGGTCTCGCTGGCCGCCGTGTGGCAGGCGGCCGGTGTCGCTCCCGACGCGGTGGTGGGCCACTCCCAGGGCGAGATCGCGGCGGCCGCCGTCGCGGGAATCCTCTCCCTCGACGACGCCGCCCAGGTGGTGGCCCTGCGCAGCCGGGCGCTGACGGCGCTGGCCGGGCGCGGCGGGATGCTCTCCGTCGCCGACGCGGTGGACGCCGTCCGGGAGCGGATCGCGCCGTTCGGGGAGCGGCTGTCGGTCGCGGCCGTCAACGGCCCCTCGGCGACGGTGGTCTCCGGTGAGCCCGACGCCCTGCGGGAGTTGGCGGACGCGTACGGTGAGGCGGTGCGCACCCGGCTGATCCCCGTCGACTACGCCTCGCACAGCGCCCACGTGGACGAGCTGCGCGAGGAGGTGCTCGCCGTCCTGAAGGGGATCGAGCCGGGCCCGGCCCTGGTCCCGATGGTCTCCGCGCTGACCGGGGAGTGGCTGGCCGGCCCCGAGGCGGGCCCGGAGTACTGGTACGCGAGCCTGCGCGAGACCGTCGAGTTCGACCGGGCCGTCGGGGTGCTCACCGCCGCCGGCCACGGCGCCTTCGTCGAGGTGTCCCCGCACCCGCTGCTGGTCGGCGGCATCGCCGCCGAGGCGGCCGTCGGCACCCTGCGGCGCGAGGACGGCGGCCCGGACCGCCTGCTGGCCTCGCTGGCCGAGGCCCACGTCCGGGGGGTGCCCGTCGACTGGGACACGGTGCTGCCGGCGGCCGGCCGCACCGTGGACCTGCCGACGTACGCCTTCCAGCGCACCCGCCACTGGCTGGCCGCCGGGCAGCAGGCCCCGGCACGTCCCGACCCGGACACCGGCGCTCCGGCCCCGGCCGCCGTGACCCCCGCGGCCCTGGGCACCGAACGCGCCGTACTGGACCTGGTCCGCGCCCACGCCGCGGCCGTCCTCGGCCACGACGGTGCCGGGGGCGTGCACCCGACCCGCACCTTCAAGTCCCAGGGCCTCGGTTCCGTCCTGGCCGTCGAGCTGCGCAACCGCCTCGCGTCCGCCACCGGCCTCGCGCTCCCGCCGGGCCTGGTGTACGACCACCCGTCACCCGCCGTCCTGGCGTCCCACCTGCACACCGCCCTGAACCCCGATCCGCTGCCCGCCGCGCTCGACGCCCTCGAAGCACTGCTCGCCGCCGCCGAGGACCCGGCGGCCCGGGCGCGGGCGCTGGCCCGGCTGGAGTCGCTGGTCGGCCGGACCGGCGGCGGGTCCGCTGCCGGGCCCGGCCGGGGGACCGGCGCGGACGCGCTGTCCGACACCACCGACGACGAACTCCTCGCCCTCATCGAGGCCGAGCTCGGCCCCGACCGTGATCACTGAACGGAGAACCATGTCCGCCCGACCCGACCCCACCGCCGACGACGACCTCTGGCTGCGCTGCTACCGGAAGACGGAGGCGCCCGCCGCCCGCCTGGTGTGCTTCCCGCACGCGGGGGGCACCGCCCCGTTCTACCGCCCGGTGCCGTACGCGCTGGCCGCCGCCGACCGCGTCGAGGTCCTGGCCGTCCAGTACCCGGGCCGTCAGGACCGCCGCCGGGAGGAGCCGATCGCCGACCTGAACGTCCTGGCCGACCGGATCCACGAGGTGCTGGCCCGGCAGCCCGAGCTGCCCCTGGTGCTGTTCGGCCACAGCATGGGCGCCGTCGTCGCCTTCCAGGTGGCCCGCCGCTGCGAGGCCGCCGGCCGGCCCGCCGCCCGCCTGGTCGTCTCCGGCCGGCGCGGCCCGGCGATCGGGCTGGGCCCGGCCGAGGGGGTGCACCTGCTCGGCGACGACGCGATCACCGACGAGATCCGCCGCCTGGACGGGTCCTCGTCCGTCGTCCTCGACGACCCGGACCTGATGGCGGCCGCGATGCCGGCGCTGCGCGCCGACTACCGCGCCATCGAGACCTACCGGGCCGGCGCGGACGCCGTCGTCAGCTGCCCGATCACCTCCCTGACGGGCGACCGCGACCCCAAGACCTCGGTCGCCGAGGCGGAGGACTGGCGGGCCCACACCACCGGCGGGTTCGACCTCCAGGTCTTCCCCGGCGGGCACTTCTTCCTCACCGAGGAGATGCCGCGGGTCATCGGCCTGCTGGACGGCCACCTGGCCGAGGCCGTCGACGCGCCGCGCGCGTCCTCCGGCGGACGGTGACACGGGCGCGGGTGCCGCCCGGACGGGTCGAACCGTCCGGGCGGCACCCGCGGAGCACTCCGGTGGGAGCGCCGGTCAGGTCGTCAGGGCGTCAGGTAGCCGTGCGAGAACCCGGCGGCCACCGCCGCCGCCCGGTCGCTGACCCCGAGCTTGGCGTACATGTGCAGGAGGTGGGTCTTGACCGTCGCCTCGCTGATGAAGAGCTTCCGCGCGGCCTCGCGGTTCGTCGTCCCCTGGGCGACCAGTTCGAGGATCTCCAACTCGCGCGCCGACAGCGGCGCGGGCGCCGGCCGTCGGACCTGGCCCATGAGCCGGGTCGCGATCGAGGGGGAGAGCACCGCCTGCCCCTGCGCGGCCGCCTCCACCGCGCGGAACAGCTCCTCCCGCGGCGCGTCCTTCAGCAGGTAGCCGGTGGCGCCGGCCTCGATGGCGGGCACCACGTCGCTGTCCGTGTCGTACGTGGTGAGCACCAGCACCCGCGAGGGCACGCCGCGCTTGGTCAGCTCCTTGATGGCGGTGACCCCGTCGGTCCTCGGCATCCGCAGGTCCATCAGGACCACGTCGGGCCGCAGCTCCTCCGCGGCGGCGATGGCCTCCGCGCCGTCACCGGCCTCGCCGAGCACCTCGAAGCGGGGATCGGCCCGGAACATGCCCCGCAGCCCGTCCCGCACCACCGGATGATCGTCGACGATCAGCAGGGTGATCATTCCGCACCTCCCGCGGGGATGGCGGGGACGGCCGCCGAGATCGCCGTCCCGCCCCCCGGTTCCGACTCGATGGCCAGCCGCCCGGCGAGCCGCTGCACCCGCTGGCGCATGCCGAGGAGCCCGAACCCGCCGCTGGCGGACCCGTTGACCCGCTTGGCGCTCGGATCGAAGCCCACGCCGTCGTCCCGCACGTCGAGGGTGACCAGGTCCTCCATGTACGACAGGGTCAGGCCGACCCGGCCGGCCCGCGCGTGCTTGGCCACGTTGGCCAGCGCCTCCTGCGCGGTGCGCAGCAGCGTCACCTCGACCTCGGTGTGCATCGGCCGGGCGTCGCCGGTGGTGGTCAGCACCGCGTCGATGTGGTTGATCTCCGACCAGCGCCGGGCCACGTCGCCGATCGCGTCCGGGAGCCGGGCCTCGGCGAGCACCGCCGGCTCCACCGCGTGGACCGTCCGGCGGGCCTCGACGAGGCTCTCGCGGGCCAGGTTCGTCGCGTTCGCCAGGTGCTGGCGCAGCGTCGGGGGCTCGTCCAGGGTCTGCTCGGCGGCCTGGAGCTGGGTCAGTATGCCGGCCAGCCCCTGGGCCAGGGTGTCGTGGATCTCCCGCGCCATCCGCTGGCGTTCGTCCAGGACGCCCGCCTCGCGGGCCTGGACCATCAGCCGGGCGTGGAGGGCGGCGTTCTCCGCCAGCGCGGCCTCCAGCTTGGCGTTGGCCTCGTGCAGTTCGACGAGGGCCTGCTTCTGCTTGTCGTTGCGGTGGTCGGCCATCTCGACGAAGTAGAACAGCGCCCCGGCCAGCACCGCGGAGATCAGGCCGACGGCCAGCCACGCCCACCACATGTGGGCGTCGTTGATGCCGGCCACGCCCCCCATGAACGCCGCCGCCGAGATCATCGCGGTGACGGCGGCGCCGACGTACCGCCGGCGACCCCGCAGGTACTTGAAGGCCTGGGGGTAGCCGACGAAGGTGAAGAGCCCGTACCAGGGCGCGACGCCCACCAGGGCGGCGGCCAGCAGCATCAGCCCGGTGTAGTACACGCCCATCAGCCGGCGGTTCTGCCGCCGTTCCGGGCGCAGCGTGCGGAAGCAGAGCATCCAGAGCGCGGCGGCGGCGGAGAGCCCGAGCACCAGCGTGAAGTGCATCGGCACCCGCCAGACCAGCTGCAGCAGCGTGATCACGGTGCTGATCGCCAGGAGGACGTACGGGAGCGCCTTGAAGGCCGCGGTCTCCGTACGCTCCCAGTGATCGAACTCGGCGCGCAGCTCGGCCTCGATGCTCAACCCTCTACTCCCAGCGGAAGTATCGCGCGGCCAGTCCGCCGGCCACGATCGTCCACCCCAGCATGGCGGCGAGGTGGATCAGCTGCGGCCAGTGCCCGGCGGTGGTGTCCTGCAATGATTGCACGCCGGCGCCGAGCGGAGTCAAGTCGCTGATGGTCAGCAGGACATCGTTCATCTTGGCGCGCGGCAGCCACAGGCCGGCGAAGAACACCAGCGGGAAGAAGACCAGCGAACCCATCGCGCTGGCGCTCCGGCCGGTCGGCGCGAGCGCGGCGACGAGCAGGCCGACCGCGAACATCGCCAGCGCCACCAGCAGGTAGCTGAGCAGGTAGGCGGGGAGCTTGCGGGGCAGGTCGACGTCGAACGCCAGCTTGCCGATGGTCAGCATGACCAGCATCGTCACCACGGACAGCACGGTGGCCATCAGCAGCTGCGCGCCGAGCATCACACCCGGCTTGACCGGGGTGGTCCGCATGCGCCGCAGCACACCCTTCTCCCGGTACGAGGCGAACAGTTGGGACAGGCCGCTGAGCGCGAACAGGGCGATGCCCATCGACACGACGATCGGCAGGTACAGGGTGATCGGCCGCACGTTGCCGAGCTCGGGGCTGTTCGCCCGCATCGAGGGGATCAGGCCGAGCACGACGAGCAGGATCGGGGCGAACGCGAGCGCGAAGAACACGACGATCGGCTCGCGGAGGAACAGCTTGGTCTCGGTGGCGGTGAGCCGGAGCAGGGGGGACACGGTGGGACTCCTCAGGATTCGACGGGGCGGCCGGTGAGCGCGACGAACGCGTCCTCCAGCGAGTTCTGCTCGACCCGCAGGTCGAGTGCGGTGATCCGCTGGCCGGCGAGCAGGGTGGTCACCGCGAGCAGCAGGTCCCCCCTGCCGGTCACGACGATCTGCGGGCCGGCCCATTCGACGGAGGTGACCTCGTCCAGGGCGGTCAGCCGGGTCTCGTCCAGCGGCCCGGACGGCCGGAACCGGATCCGCTGGCCCTTGTCGACCCGCGACACCAGGCCGCCCGGGGTGTCGATCGCGATGACCCGCCCGGTGTCGATCACGGCGAGCCGGTCGCAGAGCCGCTCCGCCTCCTCCATGAAGTGCGTGACCAGCAGGATCGTCACGCCCCGGTCGCGGATGCGCTCGATCAGGCCCCACACGTCGCGGCGCGCCTGCGGGTCGAGGCCGGTGGTGAGCTCGTCGAGCACCGCCACCTTCGGGGTGCCGAGCAGCGCGAGCGCGATCGACAGCCGCTGCTTCTGCCCGCCGGACAGCCGCCGGAACTGGGTGCCGAGCTTGCCGGTGAGGTTCAGGATCTCGGCCAGCTCGCGCCAGTCGGCCGGCTGGCGGTAGAAGGAGCTGTACAGCTCCAGCGCCTCGCCGACCTTGAGCTTGTCGGGCAGCTCGCTCTCCTGCAGCTGCGCGCCGAGCAGCTGCCGCAGCTCGCCGGTGTCGCGCTGCGGGTCGATGCCGCAGACGCTGATGGTGCCGCCGTCCGGGGTGCGCAGCCCCTCGATGCACTCGACGGTCGTGGTCTTGCCGGCCCCGTTGGGCCCCAGGATGCCGAAGATCTCGCCCTGCTCGACGGCGAAGCTGACCCCGTTCAGCACGGAGTTGTCGCCGTAGCGCTTGACGAGGCTGTCCACCTCGATGATTGCCATGGCATCAGCCTGGCAGTCGGCCCCGGTCCGCCGGATCGACTGGACGGCCAGACCTGGGGCGGGCGGCGGTGGATGCCCGGCATCAACCGATCGGTTGATGGCTGCTCAGCGGGGCCTGAGGCGGGGCCCGCTGCTGCTCAGCGGGCCCGGCCGCCGGATCCTCCAGGGTGCCACGCGGGCCGGTCCGGCGGAACCCCCGTGAACCGTCCTCCTGTTACCGCCGGAGGGAGTTCAGCCCTCGCCGTTCCACGACCGCCACAGCGCCGCGTAGGACCCGCCGGCGGCGACCAGTTCGTCATGGGTGCCCAGCTCGACGATGCGGCCGGACTCCATGACGGCGACGCGGTCCGCGTCGTGGGCGGTCTGCAGCCGGTGGGCGATGGAGACGACCGTCCGGTCCGAGCGCACGGCGGCCATCGCCCGCTCGGCCTGCCGCGCCGTGGTCGGGTCCAGCAGGGAGGTCGCCTCGTCGAGGATCAGGGTGTGGGGGTCGGCCAGGTGGACCCGGGCGAGGGTGAGCTGCTGGGCCTGCGCCGCGTCGAGTTCGACCCCGCCGGCCCCGAGCGCGCAGTCCAGCCGGCCCGGCAGGTCGTGCACCCAGCCGGCCTCGACCAGGGCGAGCGCGGCGAGGATCTCCTCGTCACCGGCGTCCGGGGCCGCCATGGTCATGTTGTCCCGGAGGGTGCCCATGAACACGTGGTGCTGCTGGGTGATGAGGACGATGCGGTCGCCCAGGCCGCCCGCCGCCGCCAGGTCGGCGACCGGCACGCCGCCGACCCGGACGTGTCCCGCGTCCGGGGCGTCGACCCCGGACAGCAGCCTGCCGAGGGTGGACTTCCCCGCGCCGGACGGGCCGACGACCGCGAGCCGCTCGCCCGGGCGGACCACCAGGTCGATGCCCTTGAGCACGTCCGGCGAGCCCGGGTAGGCGTACCGGACGCCGCGGACCTCGATCCGGTCGTCGGACGGCCGCCGGTCGAGCACCGGAGGATCCTCCGACACCAGGCCGACGCCCTTGATGCGGGCGAACGAGGCGCCGCTGCGCTGCAGTTGCTCCATCCAGTTGAGGGCGCGGTCGAGCGGGTCGACCAGCTGCCACATGTACAGGCTGCCAGCCACCACCGTGCCCAGGCCCACCGCGCCGTCGAGGTAGCCGAGGCCGCCGACCAGCAGGACGAGCGCCGTGGGCAGCGCGTGGGCGAACTCGGTGACGGGGAACAGCACGGTGCGCAGGAACAGGGTGCGCACGCCGGCCCGGTAGGCGGTGTCGACCGCCCGGTCCACGGCGAGGTCCTGGCGGGCGCCGAGCCCGAACGCCTCGACGGTGCGGGCGCCGTGGGCGGTCGCGTTGAGTGTTTCGGCGACACCGCCGTAGGCGGCGCCCTCGGCGAGGTAGGCGTCCCGGGCCCGGCGCAGGTACCAGCGGCCCACCGCCCAGACGACCGGCAGGCTCACCAGCGCGCACAGCCCGATCAGCGGGTCGAGCAGGAACGCGGCGCCGAGGACGAACAGCACCTGGACCGCGGCGATGAAGACGTCCGGGGCCGCGTTGCGCAGGGTGGCGGCCACCGTGCCCACGTCGAGGGAGGAGCGGGTCACCAGGTCGCCGGTGCCCACCCGCTCCGCGTACCGGCCGGGCAGCGCCAGCGTCCGGTCGACGACCTCCTCCCGCAGCCGGGCCAGGGCGCGCTCCCCGAACCGGTGCGAGAAGTAGCGCGCGAAGCGGGTCAGCAGCAGCTGGGCGAGGGCGAAGCCGAGCACTGCCGCCGCCAGCACGTCGACCTGGCCGACCGTCAGCTCGCCGTTCTCGACCCGGGTGACGATGCGGCCGAGGTACCACGGCGCGGCGACCCCGGCCAGGGCGGCGAGGCAGGTGAGGAGGAGGACCCCGCACATCGCCCGGCCGTCGTCGACGAGCAGGCGCCGGACGGCCCGCCGTACGGTCGCCCGGTCGGCGACGGGGAGCCGGTGGGGGTCGTCGTGGTCGTGGCTCATCGGGATGCTCCTTCCCGGGGCTCTGCGGTGGCGTCGGCCTCGGGGCGGGCTTCGGCGTCGGGGCGGGCGTCGGGGTCCGGGCGGGCGTCGGGGTCGCCGCGGAGGACCAGCGCCGCGTAGGCGGGCTCGGTGGCGAGCAGTTCGCCGTGGGTGCCCGTGGCACGGACCCTGCCGTCCACGAGGTGGCAGACCCGGTCGGCCCGGCCGAGGACCAGCGGGGAGGTGCCGACGACCAGGGTGGTGCGGCCGGTGCGGAAGGCGCCGAGCCGGGCGGCGACGGCGGCCTCGGTGAGCGCGTCCAGGGCCGAGGTGGGCTCGACGAGCAGCAGCACCTCGGGGTCGGCGAGCAGGGCCCGGGCCAGCCGCAGCCGCTGGAGCTGGCCGCCCGAGACGTTGCGGCCGCGGTCCTGGAGCGGTGCGTCCAGGCCGCCGGGCAGGAGGCCGACGAGGTCCTCGGCCGCCGCCGCGTGCAGCGCGCGCCCGATCTCCGCGGCCGTGCGCCCGCCGTGGACCGCCACCGCGGAGCCCAGGGTGCCGCCGAACACGTAGGACTCGTTGTCGGACACCAGGACGTGCCGGCGCAGCGCGGCCGTCTCCCACGCGGAGACCTCGACACCACCCCAGGTGGCGCCGGACGGGGTGTAGCCGGCCAGCCGGTCCACCACGGCGCGGGCCTCGTCGGCCCGTGCGGAGACCAGGGCCGTGACCTGCCCGGGGCGCAGCAGCAGGCCCGACTCCGGGTCGTGCAGCTCCGCCGGACCGTCGGGCGGCGCCGTGCGGGTGCGCTCGCCGGAGGACTCGGGCCGCAGCGCCAGGATGTCGATGACGCGGCGGGCGGCGACGAGGCCGCGCGGGAGGTCGTCGGCGCCCTCGACGAAGAACGAGACGGGTGCCAGGAGGGCCGCCACGTACCCGTAGACGGCGACCAGTTCGCCGACCGTGATGTCGCCGGCCGCCGCCATCCGCGCGCCGAGCCAGGTCACCACGGCCAGGAAGACGACGGGCAGGCAGGCGCCCACCGCCTGCACCCAGCTGGTGAGCGAGGCCACCCGGTAGCCGAGCGGCACCAGCGCCCGGGAGCGCTGCCGGTAGCGCCCGGCGAACATCGGCTTGCCGCCGATGCCGTTCAGCACCCCGAGCCCGGCCACCAGGTCGCCGGCCAGGGCGGTCAGCGCCCCCTGCTCCTCGCGGTAGCGGCCCTCGGCGCCGTGCAGCCTCCCCATCAGCGGACCGATGACCACGGCCAGCAGCGGGACGCCGAGCAGGACCACCGCGGCCAGGACGGGGGAGATCCGGACCAGCAGGACGGCGGCGGCGAGGTACGCGAGCACCGCTCCGACGCCGGGCCCGGTGATGGTCAGCGTCTGGGCGATCCGGCCGGTGTCACCGGCCTGCAGGTGCGTCAGCTCGCCGGCCGACACCTGGCGCGGCAGCGTCGTCCCCAGCCGGTTCACATGGCGGGTGACGGCCTGGACCGTCCGGAAGGCGGCGTCGGCCCGGATGAACGTCATCGTGCGGTGCCGCAGCATGCCGAGGACCGCGATCAGCGCCCCGACGGCGAGGACCACCGCCACCCAGCCGACCAGCGCCCCGGTGTCCCGCGCGCGCAGCCCGTCGTCGATCGTCCGCGACATCAGGTACGGCGGCAGCATCAGCGCGCACATCCACAGGCTCCCCCAGGTCGCGCCGAGCAGCACCCGCCTGCGCTGCATCGACACGAGCCACCAGAGGTACCGCAGCGGGCTCCGGTGGTCGGGCGTTCCGGGGTCGGTGTACGGGACCCGGCGGGTACCCGTGGGCAGGTCCGGTCCGTCGGTCATCGCGCTCCGTCCTTGGGCAGGTTCGCCGGGCCCCGGGACGACGTCCTGGCGGCGCTGCCCTGTCGGACTCCGGCGGAGACGGCCGGTCCCGGACGCGAACTGCCGCACACCGACGGCGGGGTGGCGCCCGGAAGTGGTCACGGCGCCGCCCGCGCGCCGGCGCCGCCGGAGCATTCGGCCGCCGAGCTGCCGGGATGCCACCGTACTCGAAGAAGTCCGCACGTGAACGGGCCGAGGAGGATTGTCCGGAAATCGGACTGCCCGACCACCCTCAGCGGACCGAGGTGTGACGGTCCGTCGGACACCGGCGCGCGGGCGCCCCGGTGCGGGACGGTGGTCCGCTCCCGCGCCAGGACGCCCGCCGGCGGGCCGTGGATCAGATGGAGCTGGTGATCACGGTGCCGGTGTGGTTGCCGGGGATCGAGGTGAGGTCGAGGTACTCGGGGTCGGCCCAGGTGCCATCGAGGTGGCGGGCGGTCAGGATGACCTTGTTGTCGTTGGTGGTGACGGCGAACTGGGCGTCGGTGTCGACGGTGGCGGCGCTGATGCCGGTGCCCGTGACCTTCCCGATGACGTCGACGAGGGAGGTCATCGGCGACCAGCCGCCGGCGGCGTAGCGCAGGGTGTGGTACTGGCCGTCGCTCGCGACGGTGGCGAGGTCGAGGTCGTTGTTCTGGCGGGTGACGGCGACGGAGGTCACCGGCCCGGTGGCGCCGGCGACGTCGGAGACCGATCCCCAGAGGGACCAGTCGCCACTGACGTTGCGCCGGGTGTGGTAGACCTTCCCGCCCGACACGGCGGCGATGTGCAGGTCCCCGGAGGCGGTTCCGCCGGCGGAGATGGCGGTGATGCCGTTGAGCGGCCCGGTGTTGTCGGTGACCACCTTGAACCCGCTCCACTGGCCGTTGCCGTAGCGGGCGGTGTGGAACAGGGTGCCGTTCGCGACGACCACGATGTGCAGATCGGCGCCGACCGGGGTGGCGGCGATCTGGGTGATGTTGCCGAGGTCGGCGACGTTGGCGTTGACGTCGATGAACTTCTGGCCCCAGCTGCCGTCGAGGCTGCGGATGGCGTGGTGCAGGTGCCCGTCGCCGCCCAGGGCCAGGACGTGGGTGTTGGTGTCGATGCCGGCCGAGGTGACGGCGCGGACGCCGCCGATGTTCCCGGCCGCGGCCTGGACGTCCTGGTACGGGGTCCACGAACCGTCGTACAGGCGGGTCGCGGCGTAGAGGTTGGTGTCGCTGCGCACCAGGGCCTGGGTCTTCCAGCCGATGGCCTTGGCGCGGGTCTGCTGCACCCAGCCGGCGATGTCGTCGACCCGGGAGCTGAACGCGCCGGTGCGGGTCTCGGTGGCGGGCACGCCCAGGCAGCCGCCCTGCCAGGAGCGGGAGGCGACCGCGAGCAGCTCGGCCTTGCCGTTGGTCGTACGGACCACGGGGGCGCCGGTGTCGCCCTTGCAGACCGCCGCACCGCCGGTACCGGTGGTGCCGATGCCGGTCGCGCTCACGGTGTCGAGGGTGAACGCGCCGGTGTGGAGCTTCAGCGGCGCCCACTCGTCCTTGGTGCGCCCGTACCCGGGCACGCGCAGCGACTGCCCGGCGGCGGGCGCGGCGGTGGCGACCCGCAGCGGGGCTATGCCGTCGACGGGCGTGGCCAGACGGGCCATCACCAGGTCACGGTCGGCGCGCGGCACCAGCTCGGCGATCTCGGCGGTCTTGCCGGCGCCGGTGGTCAGGTCGGTGCGGCCGATGGTCGCGGTGGTCTTCCACTTCGGCTTGCCGGCCGCCAGGGCCTGCGGCTGCGCCGGGTCGTCGGAGAAGCAGGAGGCGGCGGTGAGCACCCAGCTGCGG